>CAXTTN010000070.1:22859-24416 GCA_964247105.1 uncultured Pseudonocardia sp. | reverse complement strand
AGATCCTCGCCGACGAGGAGCACCACATCGACTACATCGAGACCAACCTCGAGCTCATCGACAAGCTCGGTGAGCAGCTCTACCTCGCCCAGCTGGTGGACCAGCCGCCGGTGCCGGGCTGATCAGTTCTTGCAGCGGGGCGCCACGGCCGACGCCGCGGTGTAGGACGACGGCAGCGAGATGCCCTTCACGAGCGTGGCCGCCAGCGCGAGGTTGCGCGTGCCGTCGAGATAGCGGTTCATGGCCTTCTTGTAGACGGCGACCGTCAGCGGTTCCGACGCCGCCACCTGCTTCCGGGCGTCGGTGAACGCGGCCTTCGCCGACGTGAACTCCGTGGTGATCAGCCCGAACTGCGTGTGGGTCCGGTCGTCGGGGGCGTCGTCGCGCAGCGCGGTGAAATCCGACAGCGCGGCCTCGACGGTACCGATGGTCCGGTCCGACGCGGCGAGGAAGTCGCGCTTCGCGACGGCCGGATCGCCGGTGGGCTGGGGTGACGTGGCCGAGTCGCCGAGCGCGGTCAGCAGGGCCCCCGAGGCGCAGAGGCGGTCGACGTAGCGGGCCTCAGGGCCGTTCGGGTCGATGGCGGCGGCGGTCGCGGCGGTGGTCGGTGCCAGGGTCGCCGCACTGCCACCGGGCCGTGTCATAACGGTGCCGACCATCATGGCGACGACCACGGTGGCGGCGACCGCGAGAACGGCCAGGACCGTGGCGACGACGGGTCCGCGGCGGCGTCGCGACGGCGCAGCGGAGGGATCCGGCTCCGCTGCGAACGCTGCGGTCGGCCGAGGCTCCGGCCGCGCGGCCGGCGGCGCGGCCGGCGGCGCGGCCGACAGCACGGCCGTCCCGCGGTCGCCGCGCAGTCCGACGGCGAGCTGCACCGCCGTCGGGCGCCGGGTGGGGTCCTTCGCCAGGCACGACTCGGCGATCCGGGCGATGCGCGGCGGGACCCCGAGCAGGTCGGGGGGAGCGTGGAGGATCTTGTAGATGGTGCCGGCCGTCTGCTCGGCGGCGAACGGGCTGCGCCCCGTCGCCGCGTGGACGAGCGTGCACCCCAGGGCGAAGACGTCGCCGGGAGGTCCGCTGTCGCGGCCCTCGATCTGCTCGGGTGCCATGAAGTCGAGGGTGCCGATGATCTGGCCGGTGCCGGTGAGCTGGGTGGCGTCGGCGGCGCGCGCGATCCCGAAGTCGATCACCTTGGGCCCGGCGGGGGAGAGCAGCACGTTCGCGGGCTTCAGGTCGCGGTGCGTGAGCCCGGCGGCGTGGATCGCGGCCAGCGCCTCGGCGATCCCCTGCGCCAGCGGCACCAGGCGCTCCTCGGGCATCGGCCCGTAGCGCAGCACGGCCTCCCGCAGCGACCGGCCCTCGACGTACTCGGTGGCGAGCCAGGGCGGATCGCCCTCGGGATCGGCGTCGAGCACCCGCGCGGTGAACATCCCGGCCACCGCGGACGCCGCCGCCACCTCACGGCGGAAGCGATGCCGGAACCGGGTGTCGTCGGCCAGGTCGTCCCGACCTTCAACGCCGAAGCCGAAGGCATCCGGGTGGACGACATTATCG
>CAXTTN010000070.1:10627-22849 GCA_964247105.1 uncultured Pseudonocardia sp. | reverse complement strand
GGTGTCGTCGGCCAGGTCGTCCCGGATGACCTTGACCGCCGCCTGGCCGCCCTCCGGTGTGACCCCGAGGTAGACGCGGCCCATGCCGCCGGCTCCCAGCCGCCCGACCAGGCGGTAGCGGCCGACGAGCTCCGGGTCGCCGAGCTGCAGGGGATCCACGCCCGGCAGACTACGAGAACCCCTCCCCTGATCGACTTCCCTGTCGATCCGATAATCGAGGTTATGACAGTTGTGCGGAACCGGACCCCTATCGGGCCAGGTCCGCCACGGCCGATGCGACGTCCGGATACAGCGGCAGGACCTGCTGCAGGTTCATCGTCTCCCACGGACGGGTCACCGCGTAGTTGCTGCCCGAGGAGACCAGCCGCACCGGGATGCGCGTCTCGTCGGGCCTGCGCGACGCCGGCGCGCGGGTGGCCAGTTCGGCGAGGGTGCCCAGGCCCGACGAGCCCAGGAAGCTCACGCCCGTCAGATCGATCACGACCCCGGCCAGGCCGGGCCGGGCGAACGTGTCGTGGACCGACGCCATCAGCTCACCCGAGGTCAGCAGATCCAGCTCGCCCGTCACCGTGACCACCGCCGTCTCGCCGACCAGGGTCGTGGACAACGTCAGGAGATCCCGGTCGCTCATCCTGCGCACGGTAGCGACTCGCGGGCGGTCATGGAGCGGGCTGCCGGACGAGCTTGTCCAGCACGGCGTGGAGGCGGGCGTTGTCGCCCTCGTGCGCGGCGCGGCAGGCGGCGACGTTCTCGTCGGGATCCATCGCCGACCACCGGACGGGGTGGCCGGCGTCGCGGGCGAGCTGCGCCACGAAGGCGCGCTGGGTGCGTCCGTTGCCGTCGCGGAACGGGTGCAGCGCGTTGAGATCCGACAGCAGCTCGGTGAGGCCGTCGACGAAATCGGCACGCTCCAGGCCGCGGAGCAGACCGCTGCGGCCCAGCCAGGCGAACAGCTCCTCGGCATCGCCGGCGAGGTGCTCGGGCAGGCAGAACAGCTTGTGCCGACCGATCGAGACGGTGCGCAGCTCCCCCGCCCAGTCGTAGAGATCGCCGAAGATCTGCCGGTGGAACGACTGGAGGTGGGCGAGGTCGTAGCCGCCCGGCAGCGGCGTCCGGTGCAGCTGGGCGATCCGCAGGGTGGTGAAATCGGCCTCCGCCTCGGCCAGCTCCGCGGAGCGGGTGATGCCCAGGAGGTTGCGGAGCACCCCCGAGGACAGGTCCAGGTACGGATCCCAGCTCACCGGAGATAGCGCCGGCGCAGCTCGTCGATGCCCTGCTCCTCGGTGATGGCGCCATCGGCGATGGCCGAGATCACCTCGAGGCCGGCGTAGCTGGGCTCCAGGCCCTCGGCCCGCACCGACGCGAGCGCCTCGATGAGCGCCTCCCGGCGCGCCGAGGCCGCGACGAGATCCCGGTAGTGCGCCACCGACATCACCACGGCCTCGGGCCTGCGGTGGGCGCCCACGTACACCGGCTCGGCGTCGGGCTCCTGGACCTGCTTGAACGTGGCGGCGAGGCCGGCCCGGAACTCCCGGAACGACAGCACCTCTGGTGGGTTGGACGTCATGACCGAAGCGTACCCGAATGCGTACGCATTCGGGTACGCATCCGCGGATCAGCCGTCGCTGGAGGTCTTCCACAGGTTGATCCCGCCCTCGACGGCGTGCTTGTCGACGGCGGCCAGCTCGTCGTCGGAGAACGCGAGGCGCTCCAGCGCGCCGAGGTTGTCGTCGAGCTGGGCGACGCTGCTGGCGCCGATCAGCACCGAGGTCACCCGCTCGTCGCGCAGCGCCCAGGCCAGCGCCATCTGCGCGAGCGACTGCCCGCGGTCGGACGCCATGGCGTCGAGCGCCCGGATGTGGGCCAGGGTCTGCTCGGTGAGGAGCTCGGTCGACAGCGACCCCGGCCGTGAGGCGCGGGATCCCTCGGGGACCCCGTTCAGGTAACGGCTCGTCAGCATGCCCTGGGCCAGCGGGGAGAACGCGATGCAGCCCACCCCCTCCTCCCCCAGCACGTCGAGCAGGTCCTCCTCGATCCAGCGGTTGAGCATCGAGTAGGACGGCTGGTGGATGAGCAGCGGCGTGCCCAGCTCGCGCAGGATCGCGACGGCCGCCCGCGTGCGCTCACCGCTGTAGGAGGAGATCCCCGCGTAGAGGGCCCGGCCCGAGCGGACGGCCGTGTCGAGCGCCTCCATCGTCTCCTCGAGCGGCGTGGTGGGGTCGAAGCGGTGGCTGTAGAAGATGTCGACGTGGTCGACGCCCATCCGCGCGAGCGACCGGTCGAGGCTCGACAGCAGGTACTTGCGCGAGCCGCCGCCCTGCCCGTACGGCCCCGGCCACATGTCGTAGCCCGCCTTCGTGGAGAGCACCAGCTCGTCGCGGTAGGGCCGGAAGTCCTGCGCGAAGATCGTGCCGAAGTTGCTCTCGGCGCTGCCGTAGGGCGGGCCGTAGTTGTTGGCCAGGTCGAAGTGGGTGACGCCGCGGTCGAACGCCCGGCGCAGGATCGCGCGCTGCGTCTCGATCGGCTTGTCGTCACCGAAGTTCTGCCACAGGCCGAGCGAGATCGCAGGCAGGTCGAGGCCGCTGCGGCCGGCGCGGCGGAAGTGGGCGCTGTCGTAGCGCGCGGGGTCGGCGAGGTAGCTCACGCCAGCATCCTGCCCCCTCGGGCGAACCGGCGGGGGGTGGTTCCGACGAGCCGCGTGAAATGGCGGTGCAGGTGGGCCTGGTCGTGGAAGCCGACGGCCGCGGCGACGGCGGCGATCGGCTCCCCCGCCAGCAGCCGCCCCCGGGCCGCCTCGACCCGGCGGCCGGTGAGGTAGCGGTGCGGCGGCAGCCCGAACGTGCGGGTGAACGTGCGCACCAGGTGCGCCGGGTGCGCGTGCAGGACCGTCGCCGCCTCGCGCAGCGCGATACCGTCGTCGAGGTGGGCGTCGAGCAGGTCCCGCAGATCGGCGGCGAGCCGGGCCGGTGCCGGCCCGGCGGGGCCTCCCCCGAGGTGTTCCCGGATCCGGTCACCGATCAGCGCCAGCCTGCTCTCGGCCTCCAGCTCGGCACCCGGCCCCTCCAGCGTGGTGTGCAGCTGCCCGACCCGGATGCGGAGCAGCTCGTCGTCGAGGGTCGGGGTGGCGACGGCGGCCCCGGCAAGCGACGCTGCCAGCACGGCCGTGTCGACGTAGAGCACCCGCTTGCGGAAGCCCCCCTCGGTCGCGGCCCGGCCGGTGTGGGCGATGCGCGGCGGCAACACCGTCACCACGCGGCCCAGGGCGCCGTGCTCGTGGCGGTCGAGGTCGTAGCGGATGGCGCCCTCGTCGACGACGAGCAGCGTCCACGTGTCGTGGGTGTGCTCGGGGTAGGCGTGGTCGACGAACCGGGCGTGGAAGACCTCGGTGATGCCGGGAACCCCCGGCGACCAGGCCCGTACCCCCGACACGACACGAACGTACAAGAAGCCGCGGCGCCGAGGGGCGAGGCTCGGGTGCGTGCGATTCGACACGAAGATCGCGGTGCTGCTCCGCGACGACCTGGAGACCTGGCAGCGGCTGAACGTCACGGCGTTCCTGAGCAGCGGGATCGCGGCGAACCCCGAGCTGCTCGGCGAGCCCTACGCCGACGCGGACGGCACCGCGTACCTGCCGATGTTCCGTCAGCCCGTGATGGTGTTCGCCGGTGACAAGGCGGTGCTCACCGCCGCCCACGAGCGCGCCGTCCGCCGGGGGCTGCCGGTCGCGGTGTTCACCGCCGAGCTGTTCGCGACCGGGCACGACGAGGCCAACCGGGCCGCCGTGGCGGCGGTGCCCGGCGCGGGCCTGGATCTCGTCGGCCTGGCCGTGCACGGCCGGCGCAACGCCGTCGACAAGGTGGTCAAGGGCGCGACGCTGCACCGCTGAGCGGCTACTGGGCGGTGAGCGTCCGCACGCTGAGCTGGTCTCCCGGTGGCGTGGCCGCGCACCCCGTCCCGTCGCGGGCCACGAACAGCGACGCGGTGTCGCCCGGCGGGTAGACGCGCAGGCCCCGCACCGCGGTCGGCCGGCAGGCGGCGGGGTCGAAGTTCGCCGCGTTCACCAGCTGCAGCACCGATCCGGCGGACTTCCCGGGGGCCAGCACGACCTCGCCGCCCCGAGCGCCCGACATCGCCGCGGCCGGGCCGACCTGGTGGCCGTCGTCGCCGGCCACGTAGGACACACCGGGGAAGCCACGCAGCTCGCAGGTGCGGTTCCCGGTGTTGGTGAGCACCAGCGTCTGGATGACCGAGCCGGCCGCGCCCTCGGCCGGTCCGAGCGAGCCCTTCAGCTCGGTCGTGGCGCAGTTCGACGGGGCGGCCGGTGCGGCCGGGGTGCTGGCGGGCGGGGCTGCCGACGCCGGTGCCTGTGTCGGAGTCGGGGTGGGCGTCGGGGTGGGCGTCGGCGGCGCGCTCGAGCAGCCGGCGGCGAACACGCCCGCCACGCCGATGACGAGCACGAGGTTGCGTCCTCGTCCGATCATGGGATCCCCCGATCCTCGATGTCCTCCGCACAACTCAGGACGCCCGGGCGCCGACCCGGTTGTCGTCGCGAACCAGTCGATCGGGTGATCCCTGGACTCGGCGGTCATGCCGGACAAGGATGCGACGCCCGGCCGATGCGGCCGGGATCTGTCCGGTATTCCGCGTAGAAAGTGCCTCATGACCACCGAATTCATCAGCGTCGTCGGCGCCCGCGAGAACAACCTGCGCGAGGTGTCGGTCCGCATCCCCAAGCGGGCGATCACCGCGTTCGTCGGGGTGTCGGGGTCCGGCAAGTCGTCGCTCGTGTTCGACACCATCGCCGCGGAGGCCCAACGGCAGCTCAACGAGACCTTCTCGGCGTTCGTGCGCCAGTTCCTGCCGAGGCTCGGCCAGCCCGACGCCGATCTCATCGAGAACCTGTCGACCGCGATCGTCGTCGACCAGAAGCGCCTCGGCGGTGGCTCGCGCTCCACCCTCGGCACCGTCACCGACATCAACCCGGCGCTGCGGCTGCTGTTCTCCCGCCGGAGCACGCCCCACATCGGGCCGCGCAACGCGTTCGGGTTCAACGACCCCGCGGGCATGTGCCCGGGCTGCGCGGGCGTCGGACGCAAGGTGCAGCTCGACCACGCGGTGATGTTCGACCGCTCGAAGTCGCTCAACGAGGGCGCGATCCTGCACCGGGACTGGGCCGTCGACAGCTGGTACTGGCACATCTACGCCCAGTCCGGGCGCTTCGACAACGACAAGCCGCTGCGCGACTACACCGACGCCGAGTGGCAGCTGCTGCTGTTCGGCGCGGACGAGAAGGTCGCGCTGAAGATGGCCGGCCACAAGACGGTCAACATGGACCTCGAGGGCGTCGAGGCCAAGTTCAACCGGTTGTTCGTGGACATCGAGGAGGCGTCGAGCCGCAAGAAGGAGACCCTCGCCCGCTTCACCAGCTCGGTGCGGTGCCCCGACTGCGGCGGCACCCGGCTGGCGGAAGGGCCGCGCACGGCCACCGTCGGCGGGTACACGCTCCCCCACCTCTGCTCGCTGGACCTCGACTCGCTGCACGCGCTGCTGCCGACCCTGCGCGACGAGGAGACCGGACCGGTCGTCGACGAGGCCGTGGCGCGGGTCGGGGCGCTGATCGACATGGGCCTGGGCTACCTCACGCTCGACCGCGAGACCTCCACCCTGTCGGGCGGGGAGTCGCAGCGCATCAAGATGGTTTGATGCGATAAGCCTTGGTGCTACCACCGACCCCGGATCCATGCCCTGAGTGCATCGCCGGGGCTTCCGGCTCGGCCGCCCGGACGTCGTCCAGACCCAAGGTCCAACTCGCCGGCACGCCCGTGAGGAGCTCGATCCGCCGCGCCATCGCCACGACGTCGCGCGGCGAGTGCCGCCCAGCCTCGTACGACTGATAAGCGGGCCGACTGAACCCCAGGGCTCGGGCAAACTCTGCCTGGTCCATCTGCGCCACCTTCGTCCGTAGCGCGCGAAGCCGGTCCGGCAAATCCCAGGCGGGCGGCTCGATGCGCGTTGCGGGCTGGGACGTCGTCACGACGCTAAAGCTACCAATACCTACGCATACCTAGTCAACCCTGCGCATCGGCCGACACGCCGACTTTACCCAGCACAAGTCCGCTTGGGTAATCTCTGCTAGCTTTCCGGCCATGAGTTCGGATCGTGAACATGCGGACGGCGATCTGGTCAACACCGCGGCGGCTGCCCGGCTGATCGGGGTGTCCCCGAACACCATGCGCAAGTACGTCGACGACGGCCTGCTGCCGGTGCGACGCACCCCAGGCGGGCACCGCCGCTACTGCGTGGGCGACCTGCGCAGGCTCATGCCCGAGCAGCGCGGCTCCTCGGTGCCCGAGCAGCGCGGCTCCGTCGTGGCCGGCGCGGCATGACCCGGGATGAGCACATCGCCTGGGCCAAGCAGCGCGCCATGGACGAGCTGGACTTCGGCGGCGGTCCCTCCACCGCGGTCGCGTCGGTGATGTCCGACCTGCGCAAGCACCCCGAGACCCGCAACCACACGGCGATCATGCTGATGGGTGAGCTGCAGTTCTTCGGGCACCTCTCGACGGCACGCCAGGTCCGCGAGTTCGTGGCCGGGATCCTGTGACCGCGCCCAGGACTCCGGCCGCGTCACCGCTGTGCTTTCTCGACACCGAGACCGACGGCGTCCACCCCGACCGCAAGGTCTGGGAGGTCGCGATGATCCGCCGCGAGCCTGACGGCGCGGAGATGACGCAGGCGTTCTACGTCGACATCGACCTGTCGACGGCAGACCCGTTCGGCCTGCGCGTCGGACGCTTCTACGACCGCCACCCCGCGGCCCGCGCGCTCGTCACCATGAACGCCCCGTACGACATGGAGCGCCCGGACGGCCTACTGAGCTGCGGACAGGCGGCGATGGCCGTTGCGCGCTTCACCCACGGCGCGCACATCGTCGGCGCCGTCCCGAACTTCGACACCGAGGTCCTCGACAGACTGCTCCGCGCGCACGGGCTCGCCCCGGCCTGGCACTACCACCTCGTCGACATCGAGAACCTCGCCGTCGGCTACCTGGCCGGCCGCGGCAAGGCCATCGCCCCGCCGTGGAAGTCCGACGAGCTGACCGAGCTGCTCGGGCTCGACCCGACCCCGGAGAACGAGCGGCACACCGCGTTCGGGGATGCCCGGTGGGCGATGCGGGTCTACGACGCCGTCATGCGGGGAGCCGGCTGATGGCGACGCTGAACTACACGACGAAGGTGCCGGTCGCGGCCACGATCGGGGAGATCCAGCAGCTTCTCGGCGCGGCGGGCGCGTCCGCGATCATGCTCGGCTACGCCGACCGCGAGCCGGTGTCGGTGATGTTCTCCCTGCCCGGTCCGCTCGGTGACCGGGTGTTCGCGCTGCCGGTCGACGCCGTGGCCATGGGCAAGGTCCTGCGCGGGCACCGGATCGCCGGCGGGATGTCGCGGGCGGTGTACGAGTCGCCCGAGCACGCCTCCCGCGTGGCGTGGCGCGTGGTGAAGGACTGGTTGGCCGCGCAGCTCGCGCTCGTCGACGCCCACATGGCCAGCCTCGACCAGGTGATGCTGCCGTACCTGCGCGTCGATGGGGAGACCACGCTCTACCAGGCGTACCTGACCAACGCGGCGGCCGCGATCGGTGCTGGCCGATGAGCGGGTCGCGCACCGTCGCGGAGGGCTGGGTGCCGACGACGCACGGCCGGCCGTCGGTGTACAACCGCGGGTGCCGCTGCGAGGACTGCCGCCGCTCCCACGCCGCCCGGATGCGCAGCAGCGACGCCAGCGGGAGGAACCGCAGGGCCAACTACGCCCGCCGGGTCCTGGTCGACGGCCGCTGGTTCGCCCCGGGCCGCGAGGGCCGCCACGGCGAGATCGACACCTACAACCGGTACGGCTGCCGCTGCGGCCGGTGCACCGCCGGGAGCAGGGAGTACGACGAGCAGCGCCGTGCCCGACTGCTCGCCACCGAGGCTGCCCGGTGAGCACCACGGTGTGGTGGGAGCGGCGGCGGCATGGCGAGCCGACTGCCGACTATCTGGCCCGAGTCCTGGACGAGATGGGCGCTGCGCCCCTCGCCTCCCGCGCGTTGGCGTACCACTTCGACGACTACCAATGCCCCGCCGATGTCGACGACGGCGCGAACATGCAACGCCTCGTCACCGCGGTGCGCGACTGGTCGCGCTCGTCCACGCGCGCCCAGCGCGACCGGGCCAAGGTCGTCATCGATGCCGTGATGAACGGCGAGTTCGACGGCACTCGCGACGAAGCACAAGCCTGGGCCGCGTCTCCCGACGGCCAGGCCACCTTCGCCGAGCTGCTGGGCGGCTCGCCGCGGAACCCGCGCGCGACCGGAGCGACGTCGTGACCCCGGCCACCGCGGAGACCACCGCGCCCGCATCCCATCACCACGAAGCGGGCGGGTCGATGCCGTGCACCGGCATCGCCCCGCCCTTGACACGAGGAGACACCCTCATGCCCCCCACCATCATCCACGACCCGGGCCTGCCGCTCGCGGCGTTCCTCGACGCACCAGTGGTCGCCTACACCTGCGCCGGCGCAGTCGGCGGGTGTCTGCTGTTCATGGCGTTGTGGCGCCTCGCCGCGGTCGCGGAGAAGCTGCGCCGGCACCGTCCCGCGCACCTGCCCCGCCGCGGCCGCACCCGCCCCGAGGTGCCGGCGCACCGCGCGCCGCGCGAGGCGCGACACCGTGTCGCGGACCTCACCCAGCAGATGACCGCGTACCCCTACCCCGCCTACCTCGGCCCGCCCGAGACCGCGCCCCCCGCACCGGCCGCGCCCGCACCGGCCGCGCCCGCACCGGCCGCGCCCGCGCCCGACGTCCGGGCAGACAAGTCGGTGATGCCGCCGTGCTCGGTGTGCGGGCGCCGCACCCACGAGCAGCGGCCCGCGCTGGCCGCGGCAGGAGGCGCATCGTGACCGGCCTGGTGACCGCTCTCGCGTCCACGTGGCGCCGCCGCGGCGATCGCCGCCGAGCGGCGGCCACGGTGGTGGTGCTGATGCCGCAGCTGTGCGGGGCACGGGCTGCGCTTCTACGGCCCGCCGCTGGTGTGCGAGCTCCGGCACGGCCACCGGGGCCTGCACAAGACCGGTGCCGCGGCACGCCTGGCCGCCGGCAAGGAAGGGCCCGAGGCGCTGGAGACCGCCGCGCAGCTGCTGCACTCGCGACGTCACCGCGCCGGGACGGCGTCGTCGTGCGGCCGCTGCCGCGCCGACGTCGAGGCCGTCGCGCCCGCGTTCGGGTGGCTGTGATGCCCCACCCGACACCCTCCCGGGTCGTGGCCACGGTGTGCCCCAGCTGCGGCCACCACCTCCGAGGCCACGACTCGGTCACCGACCCCGCGGCCGTACCCGCCGAGGGCGACGTGGCCATGTGCGCGTCGTGCCTGGCGCCGTCGCTGTACGCGCTGACCCCGCTCGGGGCACTCGTGCTGCGCACCCCGACCGTCGACGAGGAGCTGGAGCTGCAGACCGCCCCGCAGCTGGCGGCCGCGCTGCGCGCCCGGCAGGCCCACTTCCGCAGCGTCGCCGCCGCGGTCGCCGCGGCCCCCGCGGAGGTGAGCGGCCACCGGTGACCTGACGACCTGCCTCCCCGTAGACCCGCGGCCGGGTGCCCCCGCCGCGGTAACGCGCCCCGGGCGAGACCTCGCACCCCTCCTTCTGCTGGGGGTCCCGCCCGGGGCGCCAACCACCCGCCCCCGATCCGCTCCTCCACCGGAAGGACCGTCGTGTCCCACATGTCGACCTACATGCCCTGTGAACTGCCCGAGCACACCGATGGTGCGTGGTGAGCGCGGATCCGGCGATGTCCTGGCTGTGGGGCACCCCCACACCCAGCGAGCCCCTCGCTGAGGAGCAGTCCTCGCCGTCGCGACCGCCGGCGGTGGCTGCTGCTGACGCGGACGCCGAGCTGGATCGGGGTCGCGCGGTCCTGATCGACCTGCTCGGCGCCGACCGGGACCTCACCGCGGGTGAGCGGCACGCGCTGCGGCTCACGCTGCTCGCGATGACTGTCGGCGAGTTGCGCAGCGTGGTCCTCGCCGCCGGCGAGGAGCACTTCACCGAGATCTCCGGACCGCCACAACAGCAGGTGCTGGACGGGTCCGCGGTGCGCCATCCCGAGCAGGGCCTGGCCGACGATGTCGCGGCCGGGCTGGCGCAGTTGGGGTGGGTGATCCGCCGCCACCCGTGGCTGGCGCCGGAGCTGCGGTGGGAGCTGTCCGGGTTGTCCCCGCGGATGCTGCTGGCCGCGGCCGCGAGGGACCAGGTGCAGCAGACCGCGGTCGAGGTCGGTGCCCGCGTCGGCCCGGCCCGGTTCGCCAGCGCCGAGGTCATCAGCACCGTGTGCGATTTCGGGCAGGGCGCGGTGCGGCTGGTCCTGTCCACGCCGAGGCCTGCGCCGCAGCCGGGGGCGCCGACGGCGCGGCCGCGACCGACGTCGCACCCCTCGACCCGGCCGTAGGGAGGAGATCGTGGTGGCACACACAGCGGGACTCCCGCCCCGGGCGGTGCGCCAGGCGCACCAGCCCGCTCAGGTGGAGCAGGCACGCCAGGTCGCGGCGGCCACTCAGGGCATTGAGGTAGCGGCCCGGGCACGCCGGTACGCCGTCGACGGCACCCCGATCCCGATCGCGACGTGGCGGCTGCTGCGCCGCCTCGCCGAGGACCACGGCCACCTGGTCACCACCACCCTGCTCGGCAGGTCGGGCCCGGTGGTGGTGCGCACCGGCTGGACCGGGCTCGACCTGCGCCGCGACCCGACCGCCCCCGGCTCGCCGGCGATCTGGCTGACCGCCGTCGCCGGTGGGGTCCTCGACGGCCGCGTCGCGGCGTCGTCGTCGAGGACCGACGCGCACCTAGCGCACGACCGCGCAGTCGACGACGCCGAGCAGGCCATGACCGCGATCGACCAGATGACGGCCACAGGGTCCTGTGCGGTGACGGTTAGTGCTACAGCGACGGAGGGCCCATGACCACCTACTGGCTGGAGTTCACCCTGTTCGTCGAGGGCGCCCCGGACCCGCTGCCGCCGCTGCAGGTCGTCGACGCCGGCACCGTCATGGACCCGGCGATCCGCGACGCCGTCCTCGCCCACCTGGCGCCGCGCTGGCCCGGCGCGCCGCTGCAGGTCCGGATCGCCCACCAGACGATGCGCGGCCGGGTCGTGGCCGGCCGCGGACCCGGCCCGCTGCGCCCCGTCGCCACGTTCCGCATCTCCGAGCAGCACCAGCTCGACCTGCGGCAGGCCCTCGCCGACGCCGAGGTGCTGCGGTGAGGATCATGTACTTCGGCGAGCCCTGGGCCTCCCTGATCGTCGTCGACGCCGAACCGTTCCCCGAGACGCCGACCTGGGCGCGCTGCACCCACTGCTACGAGCCGTTCGCCGAAGGCGACCACGGGCTGCTCCACCCCACGTTCGGGGACGTCGACTCCGACTTCATCGTCGGCGTCGCGCACGGCTACCACCTCACCGGGAAGCACCGCGAGTGCAGCATGTCCGTCGCGGCCGGGCACATGGTCGGGGTGTGCTCCTGCACCGGCTGGGACGTCCACCAGCGCGCCACCTCCCTCGAGGTGCAGCGTCGCGTCGACGCCGGAGCACTCCGGTGACGGGCCCGACCGCCGACGTCGCGATCTGGCACACCGCCGACGTCCTGGCCCACGTCGTCCTCGGCGACGCCGAGCTGGGCGCGCACGTGTACCGGGTTCCGCCCGGTGAGCTCGTCGTCGGCCGCAACGCCCGCGTCGACCTGCCCCACGACCCGCAGTTCGCCGCGTCGATCCGGGAGCGCGGCGTGCTGCAGCCGATCACCTGCTACGTCCTGGACGGGGCGCTGCAGGTCGACATGGGGCAGCGCCGCGCCATCGTCGCCGCCGAGCAGGGCGTGGCGTGGGTGCCGGTGGTGCTCACCTCTCCGCCGGACGACACCGACCTGCTGGTGGATCAGCTCGTGGAGAACGAGCACCGCGCCCCGCTCACGACGGCCGACCGGGCCGCCGCGGTGGCGCAGCTGGCGCTGCTCGGGCTTTCGGCCGCGCAGCTGGCGCGGCGGACCGCGCTGCGGCCGGCCGACGTCGATGCGGCGCTCGCCGTCGCGGCCAGCCCGACCGCGCGGGCCGCGGCCGCCGAGCACCCCGCGATGGACCTCGTCCAGGCTGCAGCGGTCGCCGAGTTCGACGACGACCCTGACGTCGTCCAGACCCT
>CAXTTN010000070.1:0-10617 GCA_964247105.1 uncultured Pseudonocardia sp. | reverse complement strand
CGCGGCCGCGGACAGCGGCGGGTTCGACCATGCTCTGCAGCGCGCCCGCGACGACCGCCGCGACGCTCTCGACAAGGCGCGGGTGGTCGCGCAGCTGCGCGCCGATGGTGTCACCGTGCTCGACCGGCTCGACTGGGCGGCCGGGATGCGACCGCTGACCGAGCTGGGCCTCACCACCGCCCGCCACCGCAGCTGCCCCGGGCACGCCGCCTTCGTCAGCCAGGGCAGCCACTACGTCGACGGCCACACCGAGTGGACGTGGGCCGCCGACTACGTGTGCACCGCCCCGCGCACCCACCACCCCACCGACAGCACGGCCGCCGCCGAGGGCACGCTCGACGACGAGGCCGCCCGCGCCCAGCGCGCCGAGGTCATCGCCCGCAACAAGGAGTGGCGCTCGGCCGAGCAGGTCCGCCGCGCCTGGCTGGCCGAGTTCGCGCAGCGGCAGCGCCCACCCGCCGGTGCCGAACGCTTCGTGGCCGCGGCGCTGCTGCGCGGGGACGACTGCATCCGCCGGGCCCTGGAGAACCGGTACGTGCTGCTGCGCGAGCTGACCGGCCTCGGCGTCGAGGACCAGGCTTCGCGCGGGGACCGGCTGCAGCTGCTGGCCGAGCGGGTCCAGCACGTCCCCCCGAAGCGGGCGCTCGTGCTGGCCGCGGCCGCGCTGCTCGCCGCGTGGGAGCACACCGCCGACGTCGGCTGCTGGCGGCCGCCGCTGGGCGGGCACCGCGGCGTCGACCGCTTCTATCTCGGCCAGTACGTCGCGTGGGGCTACCCGCCCTCCGACATCGAGCAGTTGATCCTCAACCCGACCGACGGAGGCGCCGACCATGGATGATCACGACCAGACCCGGCCGCCGTGGTTCGCCCTGGCCAGCCGCGCCATCCAGCACGCCGTGCGCGAGGACCACGGAGCCGCCGCCGACGCGATCGAGCAGCTCGACCGCGAGTTCGGGACACAAGGCCTCGCGAGCGCCATGCAGTCCTGGGCCGACACCGCACTGTCCTTCATGCCTCCGCCCCTGCCGGGTCAACCGATCGCGCTCAGCTTCACGGACGCCGACACGGGCGAGTCCTCCGACGCGGACGGTGTGACACCAGCAACGGCGTGGGCCGGGCGAGTCCTCGCCGCCCGTGCCGCTGACGGCCCCCTGACGTACTTCGCCCTGTTAGAGACCACCCGGGACGCTCGAGAGTGGTCCGTCCGCATCGGGTCATTCCTCAGTCTCTGCGCCCTGAACATCCGCGCCGCCATCGTTGCCGGCGCCCGCCCGCAGCCGTGGCCGCAAATCAGCACGTCACCGCGATGAGCCTCATCGCGAACCCCGCCCTGCCCGACACCGGCGGCGGATGCTGTTGGGGAGCCGACCTCTACGGCCCCGGCTACTGCACGTGCTGGACGCCCGTCTACGACCTCGACCAGGCCGAGCCCGACCCGCTCGCCGTGCGCCTCCTCGCGGGCGGCATCACCCCGACCGTCCGGGCGACCATGTGCGGCGATTGCGCGTACCGGCCCGCGAGCCCCGAGAAGCTCGGCGACCCGCAGCACGTCGGTGACGCCGAGTCGCTCGAGCACCTCGCCGCTTCCGCGACGCCGTTCTGGTGCCACGACGGCATGCGACGCCCCATCGCCTGGCGGCACCCGTCCGGAGCCGAGATCCCCGGCCACGAGGCGGCCTACGCGCCGCGGATCGTCGACGCGGTGCCGTACCGGGCCGATGGCCAGCCCGGCTACCAGTGCGCCGGCTGGGACGCCCGACGCCGAGCGATCGCTGCCGCGCGGATCGAGCCGCCGTGAGCAGGTCCCGGTCACTGACCGGGGACCCGCTCACCGACGCGCTCGTCCCACTGGTGCAGGAGCTCGCCGACGCCGTGTACCGCGGCGACGACGTCGCGATCGCGATGGTCCGCGCTGACGCCGAGGACGTCCTGCTCGTCCACGACCACTCCCCCGACGACGCCGGCTGGGCCATGGCCGTCGTCGCCGCCGCGATGCTCCCCGGCCCCGCCCCACCCGCCGTGCTCCTGGCCTGGCTCCAGACCGGCACCCCCGCACCACCGATCGACGCACCACCGATCGCCGCGGCCTCCCCACGGGGCCGCTGACACCTGCACGTAGAACAGGGGGCCTCGCCATGTCCGGGAGGATCCACGGCGAGGTCCTCGACCTCGCTCGCCGGCTCAAGGCCCATGGGCTGTCCCGCAACGCGGTCGACGCCCTCACCGTCATCGCCGAAGGGGTCCGCGACGAGACCCGCATCGGCTCCTGCAGCCGCGCCCGCATCGCCGACAAGCTCTTCGGCGTCGAGCGCACCGCGAGCCGCGCCGTCGCCGAGCTCGTCAAGGCCGGGCTGGTGCGCGTCGTCGTCGCCGGCGGCGGCCGCGGCCGCAGCGCCGTCGTCACCGTCTACGAGGTGGCCGACCTACACCAGTGGCTGTTTGACCGCTCCGAGGAGAGCGCAGCCCAGGCGTGGGTGCAGCATCGACGGGACATCACGGATCGGCAGGACATCCAGGTGTCTCCCGGATCCGACCAGCCCGACCCGTCGGCGGGACATCCAGATGTCCCGCCCAATGTCCCGCCGATCAGGCCTGAATCCGATCGGCGGGACATTTCGGGGCCATCGGCGGGACATCTGGGTGTCTCCCCTCCCGTACTACCCGTAGAAGCTCTTGGTGGTCCCGTCCTAGACGCACCCACCAGACCGCGCGAACGCAACGAACCGCCGCCGGTGCCGCCCGCTGTCGAGCGCCCGCCGGCGCCGCGCTGCCCGCGCCACTGCGACACCGCGCCCGGCAGTTGGGTGCCCGAGAACTGCCGCGACTGCGCCGTCCTCGGCCGAGCACACCGCGCCCGCCACACCGACCTCGCCCGAGCCGAGGCCCGCGCCCGCCGCGCCTGCACCGAGTGCAACCGCTACGGCCTGATGCTCGGCCCCGACGGCGAGCTGCTCGACCTGCGCTGTGCCCACCCGACCGTTCCCGACGAGATCTGGGCCGGCCACGACCTCACCGCGCCGCCCAAGCCGCCACCCGTCGAGGCCTCGCCCGCCCGCCACCGACAGCCCGCCGCCGGCCGCGACGACCGCCAGGCGCCCGGCTGGCGCCCCTCGCCGTACCCGCGGACACGCCCCCTGGAAAGGACCCCCACCTGATGACGATCACATGCGACGATTACGGCGTTACAGAACCCGTCACCGTCACCCATGGAGGTGGCCACGATGACCCGAGGCCGACCGACCACGGCCCAGCTCGCGGACCAGTGCGCCCTGGAGTGGCTGCAGGAACGCCACGACGCCGAGACCGAGCCCTGCCCGACGTGCCGGGCCCGGCCGGGCCAGACCTGCCTCAACGTCCACACCGGCCGCCCGCTGGCGTGGCAGCCGGCGCACCTGAACCGGATCCGGCGCCGCACCCAGACCAGCCAGGCCACAGCGAGCATCCCCACCGCAGCGTGACAAGCGCCTGCCACACCGGCCTCGCCGCGCGCGTGTGCGGATTCTGCGCGAACCAGCCATGACCCCGACCCCGCCCGAGGCCGGCGCCGTGACCCCCGAGCGCCCGCGCGGCGTGGTGGTCGTCGACGCCGGTGGCCAGGTCCTGGCCCAGGCGCAGCTCGACTACGTCGGCACCGACCCCTTCGACCCGACCATGCACGTCTGGAGCGCGACGTTCCCAGGCCACGCCACCGACGCCCTGCTGCTGGGCCACGCGAACCTGCACATCGACACGATGCCCGCCCGCACCTCCCTGCAGGTCGAGATCCTAGACTCGACACCGTGAGCAGCGACACCGGCCTCTGGCACACGGGCAGCCGCGGCACCACCCGACGGAAGGCACGCCGGTGAGCGTCACCCTGGAGCTCGCCGAGCAGTGGATGCGCCGCATCGCCGAGCATGGCGGCCAGTCCGACACCGAGGAGTGCCACCGTCTGGTCGTGGCCGAGCTGGACCGGCTGCGCGCTATCGAGCATCGCGCCCGATGCCTGGTCATGATCAACGAGCCGACGACGTCGCGAGCGGCTCGCGTGGTGCTCGGCGAGGCCCCGTGATCGCCACCCACCGCTGCCCCGGTCGCCCCGGTCACTGCGGCGGCTACCTCCCCGCCCGCCTCCTCTGGCACACGGGCAGCCGCCGCACCACCCGACGGAAGGCACGCCGATGAGCACCGGCATGCCAGCAGAGACCCGCCCGCCCACGCTGGTGCACCCAGGCGGATACCCGGTAGTGCAGGTCGACCTCGGCCGGATCCGCGAGCACCCGCGCAACATCCGTAGCCGCCTCACCCGCATCGACGAGCTCGCCCGCTCCATCCGCGTCAACGGTGTCCTCGTGCCGCTGGTCGCGCACCAGCGGTGGCGCCGCGCGCCCGGCAAGCAGGACCTGGAGCTCATCTTCGGTCACCGCCGGCTCGCCGCGGCCTGCGTGGCCTGCCTGGTCAAGGTGCCGGTGCGGATCCTGCCGGCCATGTCCGAGCGCGACATCCTGCTGCTGATGCTCGCCGAGCACGACCGCGAACCCCACGACCGGTCCGGCGTCGCCCGCGGCGTCGCCGCCCTGCGCGACGAGCACGGCATGACCGACCGCGACATCGCGGCCGCCCTCGGCTCGTCCCTGGCCCAGGTCCAAGCATGGCGCGACGGCAACGTGGCCGGCCCCCAGTCCGGGCCCGAGGCGGCGCCGGTCCGCTCCTCCCCCGCTGCTCCCGCCCGGCCGAAGCGCACGGGTCTGGCGTCGCAGCGCATCCCGAAGGTGTCGGTCGCACGCCTGCACACGCTGCTCGTCGAGCACGATGACGGCCGCCTCCCACCCGCGGTGCTCGTCTCCCGCATCCGCGGCATCGTCGGCGGCTGGGAACCCGACCCCACCAGAGCCGGGCGATGACGTCCCACGCAGACACGACAGCGCCCGGGCGCCGCCGCCGGCAAGTCGTCACCCGCTCCGACGGCGCCCGCGCCGTGCAGGCGAAGCCGCCGCGCGCCGACGTGCTGTGGTACCCGCGCTACCGCTGGACCACGATCCTCGTGCGCCGCACCCACGACCTCGACCTCGCCACCGAGCTCGCCGCGGAGCGCTGGGCCCAGCTCGACGACGACCGCCCGCTCGCCGCTTCCCGCATCGGCTGGTGGACCACCTACGCCTCCCGCACAGTGCCCGCCTCCGCCGCCGAGGACCAGCACGGCCGCGTCGTGCGGTGGTGCTCCGACACGACCACCGGCGCCGGGCCGGGGATCGAGTTCCGGCCGTGATCTGCTGACCCAATGTAAAGGGGGGTTGCATCGCCCTCCGCCTCTGTGTAAAGTGGGGTTTACACCGAGCGGATGGAGAACGACATGAGCACCGACCTCGCCACCTACGTCATCCACGAAGGCCGCGTCGTGCTCCACGACGGCGTAACCCTCAAGGTCCGCGAGACCCCCTCAGGCAAGTACCAGCTCGTCAACGTCAAGAAGAACACCCCCGTCGAGAGCGCCACCAAGACCTACCCCACCCGCGACGAGGCCCTCGCCGCTCTCCCCGCTGCCGCGGCTGCATTCGACGCCGCCCGCACCCGCACCGCTACCGCCGCCACGGCCAGCACCACCACCGAGAAGCGCGTCCTGGCCGACGCGGCCGCCGCCCACCAGCAGGCCCGCTTCGACGCCGAGGACACCGCCGAGCGCGGCCGGGACTACGGAGCCACCCCCGCGCAGGTCGCGTACGCCACCCGGCTCATCGCCCAGAAGCGCCGCGATGGCGACACCAGCGGCTTCATCACCTTCCAGGGCGGCTACCCCACCCCCGAGTCGCTCGCCGGCATGTCCCGCCGCGCCATCTCCACCCTCATCGACTCTCTCACCTCGCGCTACTGACCAGGAGCCCCGCACCTCATGACCGCCATCCGGCACCGCCCTGACCAGGACATCCTCACCGACCTCGTACCCCTGCTCGTGCAGGCCTACGAAGCCGGGCGGTGGTACCCCGAGCCCGGTAACCACAACGCCCAGGCGGAGTACCCCGACTGGCATCACCCGGCCGACGTCGAGCGCCGCATCACGCGTCTGTGGGCCGAGGCCCGCGCGGCTGGGCTCACACCCCGCCGGATCGCCTCCGCTGCTCGCCTCCCCGGCCGCGAGCTGTACCGGTGGATCACCGACCGGCAAGAGCTCGTCGACGCCCACAACGCTGAGGTGCACCACCTGAAGAGGGCATGGGAGGAAGGCCTCCGCAACCGTGCGCTGCTGGCCCGCACCCTGCTCCAACCGCTCGACCCGGTCGAGAAGCTGACACAAGAGGAGGTGGCAGCCCTCTTCGGGGTGTCCCGTCAGACGATCGTCGACTGGCTCAAGCGCCTCGCCGCCTCGCACGACCCGACCCCGGTCGCCGACGCGGCCCGCGCTGCCGAGCAGTGACCCGCCCCGTCTACGGAGCACCCGACGGGCACGGCCGCTACGGCATCCTCGACCGCCGCCCCGAGGACGGGCGGGTGCTGTGCCACGAGTGCGGCCGCTGGTGGCACCACCTCGCGACGCACCTCGCGCAGGGCCACGGCATCCGCGCCGCCGACTACCGCCGAGCACACGGCCTGTCCACCGGCACCGCGCTGATCGGAGCTCAGGTGCGGGACGCGCTGTCGGAGGCGTCGTCGCAGCCCGACCGTGTCGAGCGCCTCGCCGCCGTCCGCGATCCGGACCGTGCCCGGGCCGGGATGACCCGCGCCGGGCAGTGGGCGCCCGAGCTGGTCGCCGGCCGGCAGGCCCGCGCCGCGGCCCGCCGGATCGACCTCACCGCCGCCCAGCTCAACGAGCTGGGCGACGTGACCGACATCGCGGGATGGGCCGCGCGAGCGCGCGCCCTCATGGCCCGCGACGCGGTCACCGCCGCGGCGATCGCCCGGGCCTGCGGGCTCGCGACGGGCACGGTCAGCCAGCGCCTCCGGCGCCATCCGGGCACATAGGATGATCAGCGTGATCCACGCCGATGAGCATGTCGACGAGCAGGATCACGAGCCGGCCGACGATGAGGTGCTGCGCTGCCGCCGCGGCCGCGCCTGCGACCGCCGCGACGCCCGAGGCCGCGGCACACCGGTGGACCTTCCGGGGCTGTGCGACCGCGACCGGCAGCTGCTCGTGGCCGCGCTGCGGGACCTACCCGTCCTGTACGCGCAGCTGGGCGACGTCGAACTGGCTCTACCCCAGGCCCGCGGCCTGGCCACCGGCCGGATCCGGTCGGCCTACGGCGGCCGGCTCCCGCTGAGCCTGCAACCGAGCACCCTCGCCGACGCGATCGCCGACGAACTGCACCGGTGGGAGGAGGTGCTGCGCGACCGGCTCGGCATGCCCGCGCTCGACCAGCGCCCGCGGTCTCGGCTGCTGCCCGACCGCACCACCGCCCAGCCCGGCCCCCTCGTCCAGCGTGCTGCGACGCTGCTGCGCGAGCAGGTCACCGCGCTCATGGCGCTGGCCCCGACCGACATGCTCCGCTGGACCCCGACCGGTGATCGAACCGTGCTGCACGTCGAGGACGGCGCCGACGCCGTGGACCGGATCATCACCCTCGCCGCGCTCGCCCACGCCGTCATCGGCGAGACGGTGCACACCCGCCACCTCAAGGGCAGCCCCTGCCCCGGCTGCGGCCACGCCACCCTGCAGCTCACCGACGGCGCCGGGCAGGTCGTGTGCAGCACCTGCCGCGACGAGTGGGAGCCCGCCGACTACGACCTCATCGCCGCCCTGGCCCACGGCGAGCCGGCCCCGCAGGAGCTGGCGTGGAGCAGCACCAGCCGCGCCGAGCACCGCACCGCGGGCGGCCCCGGGTGAGCCCGCGCCGGCGCTCGCGCTGGCCCTGGCCCGCCGACACCGCACTCGACCGACGCGAAGCCATCGCGCGCGCCTACCGGGTGGCGCTGCGCCGCGTCGACCAGGCCGCCGCGGACCACCTCGACGGCATCGCCGTCGCGGTCGGGCAGAGCTGGATCCTGTCCACCCGCCGCGCCCTACCCGCCGACGAGCTCCTCGACACCGCCGCGGTCGCGGACCACTTCGACGTCACCGCCCGGCTGGTCGACCAGTGGCGCGACCGCGACGGTCTGCGCGCCGTCCGGACCGCGGACGGCGTCCGCTACCGCTACGGCGACGTCGTCGCCTTCCTCGCCGCCCGCCGACACCGCCGCGCCGCGGCCGCGGCCGCGGCGCAGCAGCCCGACACGCCGGTCGACGACGAGGCTGCACCGGTCACCGGTACACGCTGAGGTACCGTCCGCACCGGCACCGCTGTGCCCGCATCCCCGTCGAGCCGGTGCTCGAGTGACCCCGGTGGGGGGTGGGCCGCGGTGCCGCTCCCCGGGTCCACCACCGCCCGCGGCTACGGCCACGCCCACCAGCTCGCGGCCCGCCGGCTCAAGGCGGCGATGCGCGACGGCGACCCGTGCTGCCGCTGCGACGGCCCGATGTGGCGCTGGCAGCTGCAGGTGGGCCGCCACGATCTGCGTGGCATCGACGCCGACCACCACGCCCAGCCCCGCGCGCTGGGCGGTGTGCTGCCCGACGCGCTGTCGCACCGCCGCTGCAACCGCGCGCACGGCGCCCGGCTGGGCAACCAGCGTCGCCGCGAGCGCTCCGGATCTCCTGAGGTCAGGGAGTCCGGATCTCCTGCTGTCCGGAGGTCAGGAGCTCAGGAGCACAGGAGGTTGCCGCAGTGGTGAGCCTGCTGGCCGGCGTGCCGGTCCTGATCGTCGCGGCCGGGCTGCTCGAGCTGGTGGTGGACAGAGCACGTGGACGTCCGGTGCGCAGGGTGTGGCACCACCCCGTGCTCAGCCTGCTGATGATGGTCGCGGTGATCGTGTCGGCCGTGATCGCGATCGCGCTGATGCTGCTCGTGTTCTACCTGCTCGCCCTGTGGTGGCCGAGCTCCACCTCGTCATGACCAGCAGCGACACACCTCGATCAGTGTGCCGGTGTGGGCACGACGAGCGCGTGCACGAGCACTACCGCCGCGGCCGCGACTGCGCTCACGTGCACTGCAGGTGCGCTCGCTATCGCCGTCCACGGTGGTGGCGGCGGGTGGGGTGGGCGCAGAAAATCCAGCGATCAGCCAGATGACCCCGCCGGTCAGGCGCATATCTCCCCCCGCGGCCGATCCTGGGGTCGCAGCGTTACGTGACGCGCGGGGCGTGACGGAGGTGGCGTGGCGCTGACCGCGGCCGAGCGCCAGGCCCGGTTCCGGGCGCACAAGGCCGGCCGCCACGACCTCTGCTCGCCCGACCGGGAGTGCCGCGGCGGCCAACCGCAGCGCCGGGTCCGCGCCGCGCCAGCGCTGGACGAGTCCGCGGGGCCCGGCCGCGGCGCGCCGCTTCCGGCCCTCGAGGAGATCTCGCCGGCGCGGCCGCGGGCGCTGGACCGGCGCAGCGCCCGGGCCCGGGAGCTGTGGGATGAGCTCGCTGGCCGGCTCGACGCGTCCGGGCGGATCTTGCTGCTGGAGGCCTGCCGGATGGCCGACCGGCTCGACCGCCTGGACGCCATCGTCGACGGCAACGACGAGTGGCTGCGAGTGTCCACCGAGCACGGCGACGTCGTCGTCGCGGTCGACGCCGCGCTGGCCGAGGCCCGCCAGCACGCCACCGCGCTGCGCGGGCTGCTGGCCGACCTGGCCAAGCTGGTGCCGAAGGGCCGGACACCGCGCTCACCGGACGGGACACGACCGGGGGGTGGCCTCGCTGGGTTCTCGACTCGGCTCGCTGCTCGGCGCGGCGCATCCTCGGGTTGAGCTGCGCCCGCCCGCCGCGTACACCCTGGGCCCGGAGTGCTGCGAGCTCGCCGCGCTGGCCGGGCTGGAACCCGAGCCGTGGCAGGCCGACGCGCTGCACATCCTGCTGGGCGTCCGGGAGGACAGCGTCCGATGGGCGTGCCGCGAGTACGCCGAGATCGTCGGCCGCCAGCAGGGCAAGAGCGTCGGCATCGGGATCCCGAGAGCCCTGTTCGGGCTGCTGGGGCTGCGCGAGCGGCTGATCATCTGGTCGGCGCACCAGTACAAGACCAGCCTCGAGACGTTCCTGCAGGCCCGCGACGCCATGTACCGGCTCGGCGAGGAAGCCGGCGACAACCTCCTCGCCCTCGACCTGGGCGACGACCTGCTGTTCGTCAAGGTCAACAACACCAACGGCGAGGAAGGGTTCGAGCTCTGGGACACACCAGGTGGTGTCCTGATCGGCCGCTGGCGGTTCGTCGCCCGCTCCAAGTCGTCGGGTCGAGGGTTCACCGGGGACTGCAACATCGTCGACGAGGCCTTCGCCTACACGCTGCTGCAGCGGCGCGCGATCGCCCCGACGCTGCTGGCCCGCCCCAACCCGCAGACGATCTACCTGTCCTCGCCCCCGCTCGACGGTGAGACCGGCGACGTGCTGTTCGCGCTGAAGGCCCGCGCCGAGAAGCGCGCTCGCAACCTCGGGTTCCGCGACTGGGGCCTGGCAGTGCTGCTCGACGACCTCGAACGGATGAAGCCAGCGGACCGGGCGGCGTTCCTCGACGACCCGGACAACCTCGTCGCCGCGCTGCCCGCGCTGGGCCGCGGCCGCGTCACCGAGCAGTCGGTCCAGGAGCTGCGCGACGAGTTCGAGGGCGACGACCTGGGGTTCGCCACC
>CAXTTN010000069.1:1473-24435 GCA_964247105.1 uncultured Pseudonocardia sp. | reverse complement strand
GGCCGCTCCGACAAGCCCGCGGAGATCGGCGACCACAGCTACGCCCGGCACGTCGAGTGGGTGCGGGCGCTCGCGTTCGACGTGCTCGACCTGCGCGGCGTCACGCTCGTCTGCCAGGACTGGGGCGGGCTGATCGGGCTGCGGCTGGTGGCCGAGCACCCGGAGCGGTTCGCCGCCGTCGTCGCCGCCAACACCGGCCTGCCGACGGGCGACCGCGACATGCCGGCCGTGTGGTGGGAGTTCCGGCGGGCGGTGGAGCGGGCGCCGGAGCTGGACGTGGGGCGGCTGGTGCAGTCCGGGTGCCGCACGCGGTTCACCCCGCAGGTGCGGGCGGCCTACGACGCGCCCTTCCCCGACGAGACGTACAAGGCGGGCCCGCGGGCGATGCCGCTGCTGGTGCCGACCCGGCCGGACGACCCTGCCACCGTGGCCAACCGCGCGGCCTGGACGGTGCTGCAGCAGCTGGACCTGCCGTTCCTCTGCGCCTTCAGCGACGGCGACCCGATCACCGCCGGGATGGAGCCGGTCCTGCGCGCGCGGATCCCCGGCGCCGCGGGCCGCGAGCATCCGACGATCACGGGCGCAGGGCACTTCCTGCAGGAGGACGCCGGGCCGGAACTGGCGGCCGCGGTGGTGCGCTTCGCGAGCGGGCTCCGGTAGCGCCCGTCCCGGACGCCGGCATGGTGGCTCTGCTCCCATCTCGCTGGTGTGAAGCCACCATGCTGCAACCCGGGACGCCGCACCCGCCCCGGGATAACCTGCGCCCATGGACGTGCGCGTTGTTGACCACCCGCTCGCTCGGGCCCGGCTGTCCACCATGCGTGACGCGCGCACGGACAACGCGGCCTTCCGCGCCGCGCTGCGTGACCTCACCCTCATGCTGATCTACGAGGCCACCCGCGACGCCCCGGAGGCCACGGCGCCGCTGCTCACCCCCGTCGCCCGCACCACCGGCCACCGGCTGGCCAACCCGCCGCTGCTGGTGCCCGTGCTGCGCGCCGGGCTGGGGATGGTCGACGCCGCGCAGGCGCTGATGCCCGAGGCCCAGATGGGCTTCGTCGGCATCGCGCGCGACGAGGAGACCCACCAGCCGACGCCGTACATGGAGTCGCTGCCCGAGTCGCTCGCCGGGCGTCCGGTGTTCGTGCTCGACCCGATGCTCGCCACCGGCGGCTCGATGGCCCACACGATCCGGCTGCTCACCGAGCGCGGCGCGTCCGACGTCTCGGCGATCTGCGCGCTCGCCGCGCCCGAGGGCGTCGCGTTCCTGGAGAAGAGCGGGCTGCCGGTCCGGGTGATCACCGCCAGCATCGACGAGCGGCTCAACGACTCGGCCTACATCGTCCCGGGACTCGGCGACGCGGGGGACCGTCAGTTCGGGGCAGTATGACTGCCGAGTGATCCGGACCGCAGGCGCGGCTGCAGCTGGTGCCGTGGTGATGGTCGCGTGATCAATCGGTCCGCCAGCCGTCGAGCACGGCCCGCAGCGCGGCCTCCAGGCGGTCCGCCGCGCCCGGCGGGAGGAAGCCGCGCAGCTGCAACGTCGCCCAGCCGTGCACGGTGGTCCACAGCGTCACCGACGCGGTGGCGGGATCGGTGTCGGGCCGCAGCACCTTCTCGTCGACGGCCCGGTCGACCGCCTCCCGCAGCGGTCCGAGCGCGGTGCCCGCCACGGTGCGGGCGCGGGCGGCCGCGGGCAGCAGCGTCGGGCCGCCGAACATCAACGCGAACAGGTGGGGGTCGGCGAGCGCGCTGTCGCGGTAGGCGAGGCCGGTGCGCACCAGGTCGTCGACGGGGTCCGAACCGGGCAGGACGGTGGCGAGCCGGCGCCGCAGCCGCTCGAACGCCTCGTCGAACAGCGCGGTGAGCAGGCCGTCCTTGCCGCCGAAGAGCGCGTAGACGGCCGTGGTGGAGGTGGCGCAGTCGCGGGCCAGCGAGCGCAGGCTGAGCCCGCCGAGCCCGTCGGTCGAGACGATCTCGCCCGCCCGCCGGAGCAGCCGGACGCGCAGCTTCTCGTCGTGGATCTTGGGACGAGCCATGCGGAAGGTTAACCCATGATCGAGGCGGCCCGCGCCGCTGCGGCGGCCCGCGCACCACCTCGACACCGGTGAACTCGCTACGGCACGCACCGTTCACCACAACGTCGGGGAGGTCCGCCGTCGCGGGTGACGGGGCGTGGTGCACGATCAGCAGCCGGGCCGCGGCCGTCATGCCGCCGTACCGGGGTAACGCCGGGGTCGGGCGCGCCGACCCTCGACCGGGAGGAGGTGCGGTGATGCGCGGACGGTTGGTCGCGATGTCGGGCATCGCCGCCGTTCTCCTCGCGGCCGGGCTCGTCATCCGCTCCGACGCGGTCGCCGTCCCCGACCCGACGCCGGCCGCGTCCAGCGTGCGCTCCACCGGGGTGCCGTTGCGGATCATGCCGTTGGGCAGCTCGAGCACGGTCGGGGCGGGCAGCCTCCGCACGGCCGGGTTCCGCGGCCCGCTCGAGGACCTGCTGGCCCGCGACGGCATCGCCTACGACATGGTCGGCTCGCAGCGTTCGGGCCCGCTGTCGATGGCCGACCCCGACCACGAGGGGCACGGCGGCTGGACGATGGACCGGATGCAGCCCGACGTCGCCGGGTGGATGACCACCGAGAAGCCGGACGTCGTGCTCCTGCAGGTGGGCACGAACGACCTGATCAGCGGCGTGGGCGCGCCGATCACGGCCGAGCGCCTCGACACCATGCTCCGCACGATCCACGCCACCACGTCGGCGTACGTGATCGTGGCCGGGGTGTGGGCGCCGCTGCGCAGCAGGCTGCCGGCCCGGACGGAGTACGCCCGGCTGGCCGCGGCCGTCGTCCAGCGGCACCGGAACGCGGGCGAGCCGGTGACGTTCGTCGACACGTCCACGATGTTGGGGCCGGGCGACGTCTACGACGGGCTGCACCCCGACGCCTCCGGCTACCGCAAGATCGCCGCCATGTGGGAGCGCGAGATCCGCGCCTACGTGACGACGGCGCGGCCCTGAGCCGCGAGCGCCGCCCGAACCTCCCGCTCCAGCTCCGCCAGCCGCGCCGCCGCCGCGTCCCTCGCCGCGGGCAGGCCGGCGGCGTCGGGCACCGGTGCGACGACCTCCAGGTAGGCCTTGAGCTTCGGCTCGGTGCCCGACGGGCGGATCACCAGCCGCTCGCCGTCCCGCCGCAGCACCAGGACGTCGGGCGCCGGGCGCTCGGCCGCCCACCCGGCCGGCGGTGCCGACCGCAGACCCGCGACGGCGGCGTCGCGCGCCGCGGGCTCCATCCGCAGCGACACGCCCAGCGTGGCGTGCACGCCGTGGGCGACCGCCAGCTCGTCGAGGCGTTCGGGGAGGCCGGTTCCGGCGGCCTTCAGCGTGGCGGCGAGGTCGCAGGCCAGCACGGCGGCGGCGATGCCGTCCTTGTCGCGGACGGCGTCCGGGTCGACGCAGTAGCCCAGCGCCTCCTCGTAGCCGAACACGAGCCCGGGCCCGCCGCGCACGATCCACTTGAAGCCGGTGAGCGTCTCGGCGTAGCGCGCGCCGCGGGCGGCGGCGACCGACCGCAGCATCGAGGAGGAGACGACGGTCGTCGCGACGAGCGGGTCGGTGTAGGTGCTCGACCGCAGCAGGTGGTCGCCCAGCAGCACGCCGGTCTCGTCACCGGTGAGCATCCGCCAGCCGCCGTCCCCCGGGACGGCCAGCGCGCAGCGGTCGGCGTCGGGGTCCAGGGCGATCGCGAGGTCGGCGCCCACCTCGGCGGCCAGCGCGAGCAGCGCGTCGGTGGCGCCGGGCTCCTCGGGGTTGGGGAACGCGACCGTCGGGAACGTGGGGTCCGGCGCTGCCTGGGACGCGACGACGTGCACGTCGGTGAACCCGGCGCGGCGCAGCGCCAGCACGGCCGTCTCCCCTCCGACGCCGTGCAGCGGGGTCAGTGCGACGCGCAGGTCGCGGGCGGTGCCGCGGGGCAGGCGGCCGACCCGGTCCAGGTAGGCCTCGGTGACGTCGGCCGTGGTGGCGGTCGCGGCGGTCGGCACGGAGATCGCCGGTGGGGCTGCGGTGATCGCGGCCTCGATCTCGGCGTCCGAGGGCGGGGCGAGCTGGGCGCCGTCGGCGAGGTAGACCTTGTAGCCGTTGTCGGCGGGCGGGTTGTGCGACGCGGTGATCTGCACGCCCGCCACGGCGCCGAGCTCGCGCACGGCGAACGCGAGCACCGGGGTCGGGAGCGGTGCGGGCAGCACGCGCACGGCGAACCCGGCGCCGGCCAGCACCTCCGCCGCGGCGGCGCAGAAGGCCTCCGAGCCGTGCCGCGCGTCGCGTCCGACGACGACGGGGCCGGGCGTGCGCAACCACGCCGCCAGCCCGGCCGTCGCGCGGCGGACGACCGCCACGTTCATCCCGGACGGGCCCGCGCGGACCGGCCCGCGCAGGCCGGCGGTGCCGAAGCGGAGCATCCCGGACATGCGGTCCGCGAGATCGTCGACGGCACCGGGGGTGCCGGCCATCGCGCCCGCCAGCACGCGGGTGAGCTCGTCGCGGGTGGCGGGGTCGGGGTCGTCGGCGATCCAGCGCGTCGCGGCGTCCCGGAGCGCGGGTGGCAGCGTCATGTCCCGCCGACGTCCTTGTTCCCGCGGAGGCGGCGTCATGACCGCGTGACCAGCTCGCGCAGCAGCCCGCCCATCCGCCCCGCCGACGCCGCACCCGCCGCGAGGACCTCGTGGTGGTCGAGCGGCTCGCCCGTCATCCCGGCCGCGAGGTTCGTGACCAGCGACAGCCCGAACACCTCGACGCCCTCCGCGCGCGCCGCGATCGCCTCCAGCACCGTCGACATGCCGACGAGGTCGGCGCCCAGCCCGCGCAGCATGCGGATCTCGGCGGGTGTCTCGAAGTGCGGGCCGGGCAGGCCCGCGTAGACGCCCTCGGCGAGGCTCGGGTCGATCTCGCGGGCCAGCGCGCGCAGCTTCGGCGAGTACAGGTCGGTGAGGTCGGTGAACCGCGGCCCGGTGAGCGGGGAGGTGGCGAGCAGGTTGAGGTGGTCGGCGATCAGCACCGGCTCGCCGACGCTCATGCCCTCGCGGATGCCGCCCGCGGCGTTGGTGAGGACCACCGTGCGGCAGCCCGCGGCGGCGGCCGTGCGCACGCCGTGGACCACCGGCCCGACTCCGTGGCCCTCGTAGAGGTGGGTGCGGCCCAGGAACACGAGCACGCGCTTCTCGCCGACGGCCACCGAGCGGACCGTGCCGCCGTGCCCGGCGACGGTGGGCGCGAGGAAGCCGGGGAGATCGGCCATCGCCAGCTCGTGGGACGGCTCCCCGATCAGGTCGGCGGCCGGACGCCAGCCCGAACCCAGGACGACGGCCACGTCGTGGGCGGGGACGCCGGTGGCGGCGGCGATCGCGGCGGCCGCGGCTGGTGCGGTCATGCCGAGTTCTCCTGAACCGGTGGCGCGGCCGGGGTCGGTGTCGCGATGCTGGTGGGCGCAGTCATACCGAGTTCTCCTGAACCGGTGGCGCGGCCGGGGTCGGTGTCACGGTGCTGGTGGGCGCAGTCATAGGCCGTGAGCCTACGGCGCCCGCCTCACGGCGCGACGGTGGCGAACCCGCGGGCCAGCTCGTCGAACAGGTCGGCCGAGAGTGATCCCGCAGCGGCCGACGGCACGGTCAGCGTGACCGTCCACACCGCGCTCCCGACCGGCACGATCCGCCGCCACGACGTGCGCGCACCGGTGGTGTAGGACAACTGCACGGCGCCGCTCTGCCCGCCGCTGACGGGCGCTGGGAGCTGCAGGAGCCCGCCCACGGCCTGCGCGGCCTCCGCGGACGCGGCGCGCGCCACGGTGAGCGTCTCGGTGCCGTCGGGGCTGATGAAGCTCACCGACGGCGCGCCGTCCACGGGGGCACCGCGGAACTCCGCCCACCCGGCAGGCACCGGAACCGTGAACCCGAGCGCGTCCTGGTGGGGCGTGGTGGCCGTGCTCACGGTGGTGACGTTCACCGTGGTGAACGCCGACTGCCCGCCCAGCACGCGCGTGGCCGCCCAGCCCCCGAACGTGCCCAGGACCACGATCGCGGCGCCCGCGGCGGCGAGGCCGACGGCCGTCAGGCCCGAGCGGGGCTGCTCGGCCGCTCGCGCCCGTTCCGCGGCGCGGGTGGACGCTCGCGGGACCGGGGCGGCCGCGGGGGCGGGCCGCTGCGGGCCCGGCAGCGGGCCGGGCGAACTCGCGAGCGGCTTCGCGGAGGCGCGGGCGGCGGTGTGCGTGACGGGGGCCGGGGGCGGGGCGGGGGCCGGTCGCGTCTCCCCCCGGCTCGCCGCGGACGGGATGGCGAGCCCGGCCATCGTCGGCGCGTCGGGGGAGCCGGGGTAGAGCGGGTCGTCCGGGTCGTCGATGAGCGGCCGCAGCCGCTGGCGGACCTCCTCCAGCGGCATCCGCGCGTCCGGTTCCTTCACCATCAAGGCCATGATCACGTCGGCGACGGGGCCGGTGGCGCGCGGGCGCGGGACCTCGCCGTCCACGACCTCGGTGATCGTCGAGACGGGGTCGCCGTGCACGTCGTAGGGCGGGCGGCCCTCGATCGCGGCGAACAGCGTGGCGCCCAGGCCCCACAGGTCGGCGGCCGGCGTGACGGGCTGTCCCGCGGCCACCTCCGGCGCGATGTAGGCGGGGGAGCCCAGCACCAGCCCGACGCTGGTCATCGGCGCGTCGGCCGCGTTGCGGGCGATGCCGAAGTCGGTGAGCTTGACGCGCCCGTCGTCGGCGACGAGGACGTTGCCGGGCTTGACGTCGCGGTGGGTGATGCCGGCCCGGTGGGCGGCGCGCAGGCCGCCCGCGGTGGCGAAGCCGACCACCGCGGCCTGCTGGATGGTCAGCGCGCCGTGCTCGCCGATCATCATCGCGAGGTTGCGCGAGGGCACCAGCTCGAGCACGACCATCGGCTCGCCGTCGTTGTCCACGACGTCGAAGACCGTGATGACGTTGGGATGCGAGAGCCCGCCGAGCGCGCGCGCCTCGCGCATGATCCGCTCGCGCAGGTCGAGCGCCTCCTGCGCCGGGACGCCGGGCGGCACCTTGAGCTCCTTGACCGCCACGCGCCGCTGCAGCACCTCGTCGTACCCCGACCAGACGGTGCCCATCGCCCCGCTACCCAGGTGCGCGGACAGCCGGTAGCGGCCGCCGATGCGGCGTTCCTGCTCCGGGCTCTCCTGTGGCACGTACCCATTCTGACCAGCCACCCATCACGCTGTGCTGTCGCCCCCTCGGACGCGCGGGGGGCCGCTCGGACTCCGCAGGCGTGTCGGACGCAATACGATCGGGTACCCCGCTTGGCATGACGATCGCGCAGCAGCGCTGCTACCTGCGACGAACGGGGTCCCGTGCCGCTCGTCGCAGGACCGTCCGACCGCTCGGCAGCCACCATCGGCCCGTCCGCAGCAGACCGGCAACCCCTCGGCGAGCGGACTCTCAGGAGGCCTCTTTTCGCTTGGTACACCGCCGACCGGGTGAGCATCATTGCCCGATGCACGACACAGCAGCCGGCGCTCGTGGCGAGGGTGGGCGATGACCATCCTCGATTCGCACCCTTTGCCACCCGCCGAGCCGGTGGTGGCCGATCTCGGCGCGGGCACCGGCCCCGCCTGGCTCGATTCCTGGCTCGGGAAGCACTGCGCCGACGTCGTCGCGTGGCGTCGCTCACTGCATTCCGTCCCGGAGCTCGGCCGCGCCGAGCACCGCACCACCGCGATGGTCAAGCGCAGGCTGATGGCGGCCGGCCTCGAACCGCGCACGCTCCCCGGCGGCACCGGCCTGGTCTGTGACGTCGGTTACGGCGACAGCTGCGTCGCGCTCCGCGCCGACCTCGACGCCCTGCCCCTGCAGGAGGACACCGGCCTGCCGTACGCGTCCACCGTCGCGGGGGTCTCGCACGCCTGCGGCCACGACGCGCACACGGCCATGCTGCTGGGCGCCGCCCTCGCGCTGGCCTCGGCGCCCTCGCTCCCCGGGCGCGTCCGGCTGATCTTCCAGCCGGCCGAGGAGATCCAGCCCGGCGGCGCCATCGACATGGTGGCCGACGGTGCCATGGAGGGCGTGCAGCGGGCGTTCGCCCTGCACTGCGACCCGCGCCTCGAGGTCGGCAGGCTCGGCACCCGCGTCGGCCCGATCACGTCCGCCTGTGACGTGGTCGAGATCCGGCTGACCTCACCCGGCGGCCACACCTCCCGCCCGCACCTCACCGGCGATCTCGTCGAGGCGATGGGCCTGCTGATCACGCAGCTGCCGCTCCTGCTCACCCGGCTGGTCGACCCGCGGTCGGGCACCGTGCTGGTCTGGGGCGCCGCGCACGCGGGGGAGGCGGCCAACGCCATCCCGCAGCACGGGCTCCTGCGCGGCACGCTCCGCACCGCCGACCACGCCACGTGGGGTGAGCTGGAGGACAAGATGCGCGCGCTGGTGGCGGCCGTGCTGGCGCCGCTGGGCGTCGGCTACGTGCTCGACCACATCCGCGGCGTGCCGCCGGTGGTCAACGACGAGATCAGCGCCGGCATCCTCGCCGGCGCCGCCCGCTCGGTGCTCGGCCCGGACGCGGCCACCGACACCGAGCAGTCCAGCGGCGGCGAGGACTTCGCCTGGTACCTGGAGCACGTGCCGGGCGCGATGGCCCGGCTGGGCGTCTGGCCGGGGCGCGGCCCGATGCGCGACATCCACCAGCCGTCGTTCGACCTCGACGAGCGCGCCCTGCCCTTCGGCGTCCGCGTCCTGACCCACGCCGCGCTGGCCTCGCTCACCCAGTAGATCTCCGCCCGCCCCGGGGCAGCACCCCCGGGGCGGGCGCGACCCGCCCCTCCCCGCGAGTCGACCTTTCGGACACGCTGGGTTCGCCGGTCCGGCTCGGTGAGTTGTCCACATGGGCCAGCGGTTGTCCACAGTTCCGAGATTGCTCCGGACGCCGGCCGCGTGGCGGCACATCGTGGTGGCCCTGGCACTCCCGGTCACCGGCCTGCACGGCGCCCACCTCCGCCGTGATCTCGTGATGCTCCTCGGGCGCCGACGGCTGGCCGGTGCCCTCAGGAGCGGCGAGGTCACGCCGCGGTGGACGGGCGTCGTGGTCGAGTCGGCGCGCCTGCTCGATCCGTTGACGAACGCCGCGGCGGCGCTGCTCGGCGTCGGCCCGGAGGCCGTTCTCGCGCGGGAGACCGCGGCGTTCGTGCACGCGTGCCGGTCCGTCGACACCGTCCTGACCCACGTCCAGGTGCCCTACGGCTGCGCGGTGCGCGGGCGCAACGGCCTCGTGGTCCACCACGGGAGCTTCTTCGCCGACGACGCCGAGCTCGTCGACGACCTGCGGGTGCTCCCGCTCGACCGCGTCGTCGCCGATCTGCTGTGCGTATCCCGGCCCCGCGACGCGCTGGCGGTCGCCGACGAGGCGCTGAAGCTGGCCGGCCCGCGGCACGGGGAGTTCCGCCGGGCGGTCGGGGATCGGCTCGCCACGAGGCAGGATCCGCGGGGCACGGTCCGTGCGGCGGGACTGCTCGACCTCGCGTCGGAACGGGTCGCCTCACCCGCCGAGAGCTGGATGCGCTGGCTGATCGTCGATGCCGGGCTGCCCGTTCCCGAGGTCAACTGGCCGCTGTGCGGACCCGACGGCCGCGAGCACTTCCGGCTCGACCTCGCCTGGCCGCAGTTGCGGGTGTGCCTGGAGTTCGACGGCCGGGCCGCGCACTTCGGCCGTGATGTCGAGGACGAGACCCGCGCCGTCGAGCTCCGGCGGCGCGGGTGGATCGTCGTGCGCGCGGACGCCGCCGATCTGAGCAGCCCGAACCGGTTGTTCGAGAAGCTCCGCGCCGCGTTCGCCGAGCGGGGTTACACCTGGTGAGACGTGCCACATCGGCACAGTGAGCGTGCTCGTCCGGTCGACTCGCGTGCGGCGGGTGTGCCCATCTTGCGAAATCGGCGTGTCGACGAGGTCGACTCGCGGGGTGGGGGTCAGACGGACTTGCGGCTGGGGCGGTTGCGGAGGGCGGCGACGTAGTCGTCCGGGGCGCCCGCCTGCTCGGCGGCATCGGCGAGGACGCCCAGGTAGCGGGCGCTGGGTTCGCCGCCCTCGTAGGCGTCGAGCACGTAGATCCAGGCGAGCACGTCGCCCTCCAGCGTGTGCACCCGCAGGCGGAGCTTCTTGTGCAGGCCCAGCTCGCCACCCTCCCAGCGGTCCAGCTGGTCGGCGTCGTGGTCGGGCACGTCGTAGAGCACGACGAACACCTGCGAGCCCGGCTCCTCGACGACGGTGGAGAGCGCGCCCTCCCAGGCGAAGTCCTCCCCGCCGAAGGTCAGCCGCCAGCCCATCAGCCACCCCGTGCCGGCCATCGGCGAGTGCGGGGCTCGCTGCTTCATCTGCGACGGGTCCATGTTCGACCCGTAGGCGGCATACAACGGCACCACGGCAGCCTAGTGGCGACCCCTCCGCGTACCGTGATCGGGCAACCGGACCCCCGAGGAGGCGTCGTTCCTGTGACCCGCATCGTGATCATGGGCGGTGGCCCGGCGGGCTACGAGGCCGCGCTGGTGGCCGCGCAGCACGGCAGCGACGTCACGGTCGTCGAACGGGACGGCATGGGCGGCGCCTGCGTGCTCGACGACTGCGTCCCGTCGAAGACGTTCATCTCCTCGGCCGGCATCCGGGTGGACCTGCACCGGGCGCCCGACCTGGGGCTCACCGCCGATCGGCAGTCCGTCGGCGTCGACCTCCCCACCGTCAACGCGCGCGTGAAGGGTCTCGCCCAGGCACAGTCGGCCGACATCCGGGCGCGGGTCGAACGCGAGGGCGTGCGGATCCTGCGGGGCACCGCGGCGTTCAGCGACGAGCCGTCGGCCCGGGCCCAGCACCTGATCGGTGTCCGCACCCCCGGCGGCGGCCGGGAGGAGCTGCCGGCCGACGTCGTGCTCATCGCCACGGGAGCCACCCCCCGCGTCCTCGACGACGCCCAGCCCGACGGCGAGCGCATCCTCACCTGGCGCCAGCTCTACGACCTGGAGGCGCTGCCCGAGCACCTGATCGTCGTCGGGTCCGGCGTGACCGGCGCGGAGTTCGTCTCGGCCTACGTCGAGATGGGGGCCCGCGTCACGCTCGTCTCCAGCCGCGACCGGGTGCTGCCCGGTGAGGACGCCGACGCGTCCGCGGTGCTGCAGGACGTGTTCGCCGACCGGGGCGTCGAGATCCTCGCGCAGGCGCGCGCCGAATCGGTCCGCCGCGACGGCGACGGGGTGGTCGTCACGCTCGCCGACGGCCGGACGGTCACCGGTTCGCACGCGCTCATGACGGTCGGCTCGGTGCCCAACACGTCCGACATCGGGCTGGAGAAGGTCGGCATCGAGATCGGCCGGGGCGGGTTCATCCCCGTCGACCGCGTCTCGCGCACCTCGGTGCCCGGGGTCTACGCCGCAGGCGACTGCACGGGCGTGCTGATGCTCGCGTCCGTCGCGGCGATGCAGGGCCGGATCGCGATGTGGCACGCGCTGGGCGAGGGCGTGGCGCCGATCAAGCTGAAGACCGTGGCCGCGGCCGTGTTCACCCGTCCGGAGATCGCGACCGTCGGCATCAGCCAGCGGGCCATCGACGCCGGCGAGGTGCCGGCGCGCACGATCATGCTGCCGCTGTCGACGAACCCGCGCGCGAAGATGCAGGGCCTGCGCCGCGGCTTCGTCAAGCTGTTCTGCCGGCCGGCCACGGGGGTGGTGGTCGGCGGGGTGGTGGTCGCGCCGGTGGCGAGCGAGCTGATCCTGCCCATCGCGCTCGCCGTGCAGAACGGCCTGACCGTCGCCGACCTGGCGTACACCTTCTCGGTGTACCCGTCGCTGTCGGGCTCGATCACCGAGGCCGGCCGCCAGCTGATGCGCCACGGCGACCTGGACTGAGGACGATCCCGGGGCGGACTCCGGGCGATCCCCGATCCCGACGCCGCCTCGCGCGGCGACGATCGGCTCATGAGCCTCACCCCCACCTCCACGTCCGTGCCCGTCGGAGCCGTCCTGATCGCGGGTATCGGCGCCCAGCTCGTCGACGACGCGGCCTTCCTCCTCCTCCCACCGCTGGCCGTGTTGGGCCCGCTCAGCGGCCTGCTCGCGATCCTGCTCACCGCGGGCGCGGCCCGGTACGTCACGCGCGGGCGCTCCGGGGCCGTCGTCGCCCGGACGGGCCTCGCCGTCGGTGTCACGTCGGCGGCGATCGGGCTGCTCGTCGGCGGATTCGGCGTGGTGGCGATCCTGCTGGCCGGCATCACGGTGGTGGCCGGTGTGGCCGGTGCCGTCGCCGGTCGGCGCGACTCCGCGCTCGGCTGACGTCCGGCATCACGGGGGCGACCGTGCTCCGCTCCACACCGTCCCCGCGGGCACGCGAACGATGCGCACGCGCCGGCCCGCAGCGCGGAACGACGGACGGCCGGTGTGCTGCAGCACACCGGCCGTCGTCACGACTCAGCTCGCCAGCGCCGCCGACCGGCAACCGGTCAACGGGCACAGCGGCCTGGGGGTGAGGCGGTCGAAGAGACCCGCCTCGGTGGTGGTCCGGTCGAAGGGCCATCGCCCCGCGAACCGGACCAGGTACCAGTACAGGAACAGGAAGTCGGGTTCCGCCGTGTCCGCGACGAACGCCTTCTCGCCGGGCAGAGCATCGATCCAGCGGGTCAGGGCGGTCATCGCGGGCGCGGGCGGGCGGCCGGCCCGGCGGGTGCAGAGCCAGTCCTCCGGGCGTCGCCGCCAGTGTGCGCGGGAGACGGGGTGGAGGGTGGCACCGGGCAGTTCACGCACGTTGGTGGTGAACGAGCCGATCAGGTCGCCGTCCGCTGTGTGCGCGGCGGCGGTGACGGTGAGCAGGGAATGGGGGCCGGGGATCGGCCCGTCGGTGTGGATGTGGGTCGTCACGGAGGACGTCTCGGGGGGCATGTCGGATCCTGGTCGCCGATGGGGCAGGAGGCGTGCCCACGGCGCGGCCGAAGCCTGCGTGGTGGGCGGTGAGGAACCGGGCCCCGTGGATGGGTCACACGGGTGTCGTCACTGCTGTTCCGCTATGCACTTGTGCAGCACGGTGCGGTTGCTGTGGAAGAACCTGGCCCGTCGACGGTAGGCGGGCGCGAGCGCGGAAGTCAACGGTCCGTTGCGAGGCGACCGCTCACCGCGACATCGACGCGCCGCTCCCCGTCGACCCACGCCGAGCGCATGTGTCCCTCGACGGTGAACCCGCACTTCTCGGCGACGCGGGCGGACGCGTGGTTCCCCGAACCCCACAGGTAGCTCACGCGCGCCAGGCCGAGGCCCGCGAACCCGAACCGCAGCACCGCCCCCAGCGCGGTCGTGATCATCCCGCGGCCGCGGGCCTCGGGGAGTGCCCAGCAGGCGGCGTCCGCGGTGGCCATCGTGAGGTCGAGCGCGGCGAGCTCGACCTCGCCGAGCATCGCGCCGGTGGTCGGCTCGCACACCGCCCACGAGCACCGCTCGTCGCGGAGCCAGTCGCGGGCGCGGCGGCGGATGTAGGCCTCGGCCTCGATCGGGTCCGGTGTCGGCCGGTGACGCCAGCGCCGGATCTCCGGGTCGGCGCAGGAGGCGATGACGGCCGGCCGGTCGTCCATGCGGTCGTCGCAGCGCAGGGCGCGCAGGTACCAGGCGCCGGCGTTGATCTCGACCGGTTCCACTCAGTCCTTGATCTCGCAGATGACGGTGCCCTGTGAGACGGGGCTGCCGGCCTGGGCGGTGAGGCCGGTGATGGTGCCGGTCCTGTGGGCGGTGACGGGGTTCTCCATCTTCATCGCCTCCAGCACCACCACCAGATCACCCGCGGTGACGGTGTCGCCGTCGGCCACGGCGACCTTGATGATGGTGCCCTGCATCGGCGCCGTCACCGCGTCCCCGGACGCCGCCGCGCCGTCCTTGCCCCCGGCGCGTTTGCGGGGCGGCGCCTTCGCGACGCTCGCGCCGCCGCCGCCGATCGCGAGGTCACCGGGCAGCGACACCTCCAGCCGTCGCCCTCCGACCTCGACCACGACGGTCTGCCGCTCGGCCGTGGTCGCGGAAGCGTCGGCGACGCCCTCGAACGGCGGCACGGTGTTGTCCCACTCGGTCTCGATCCAGCGGGTGTGCACCGTGAACTCCTCCGACGCGAACGCCGGGTCCGCGACCACCGCCCGATGGAACGGCAACACCGTCGCCATGCCCTCGACCTGGAACTCCGCCAGCGCCCGCCGCGCCCGCTCCAACGCCTGGGTGCGGTCGGCGCCGGTGACGATCAGCTTGGCCAGCAACGAGTCGAACTGCCCGCCGATCACCGAACCCGCCTCGACCCCGGCGTCCACCCGCACCCCCGGCCCGGCCGGGTAGCTGATCGCGGTGACCGTGCCCGGGGCGGGCAGGAACCCGCGCCCGGCGTCCTCACCGTTGATCCGGAACTCGATCGAGTGCCCTCGCGGCACCGGGTCCTCGGTCCGGAGCAGCGGGTGGCCCTCGGCGATGCGGAACTGCTCGCGGACCAGGTCGAGCCCGGAGGTCTCCTCGGAGACGGGGTGTTCGACCTGCAGACGGGTGTTGACCTCGAGGAACGAGATCAGCCCGTCCTGCCCGACCAGGAACTCCACCGTGCCCGCGCCGTGGTAGTCCGCCTCCTTGCAGATGGCCTTGGCCGCCGCGTGGATCGTGGCCCGCTGCTCGTCGGTCAGGAACGGCGCAGGCGCCTCCTCGACCAGCTTCTGGAACCGGCGCTGCAAGGAGCAGTCCCGGGTGCCGACCACGATCACCGTGCCGTGCGTGTCGGCCAGCACCTGCGCCTCGACGTGGCGCGGCTTGTCCAGGTACCGCTCCACGAAGCACTCGCCGCGCCCGAACGCCGCCACCGCCTCCCGCACCGCGGACTCGTAGAGCTCCGGGATCTCCTGCTCGGTACGGGCGACCTTCATGCCGCGCCCACCGCCACCGAACGCGGCCTTGATCGCCACCGGCAACCCGTACTCGGCCGCGAACGCGATCACCTCGTCCGCGCCGGAGACCGGGTCGTTGGTGCCCGGGACGAGCGGGGCGCCCGCGCGGGTGGCGATGTGCCGGGCGGTGACCTTGTCCCCCAGATCGCGGATCGCCTGCGGGGTCGGCCCGATCCAGGTGATCCCGGCGTCGATCACGGCCTGCGCGAACTCGGCGTTCTCGCTCAGGAAGCCGTAACCGGGGTGGATCCCGTCCGCGCCGGACCGCTTCGCGGCGTCCAGGATCCTGTCGATCACCAGGTAGGAGTCCGCGGCGGTGGTGCCCCCCAGGGCGAAGGCCTCGTCGGCCAGCCGCACGAACGGGGCGTCCCGATCCGGGTCGGCGTACACCGCGACACTGCCCAGACCGGCGTCGGCGCAGGCCCGGATCACCCGGACCGCGATCTCCCCACGGTTCGCGACGAGAACTTTGCTCAGGCGCGGCACGGTAGGCCTCCTCGTGTACGTCCGGGAGCCCCGTGCTCCGGCGCGTGGTTACCCGGGAGTTTAGGCATGCGCACCGGCCGGATCCGGCACGGTGTGGCGCGGACTACGCCCGCGCCCGTCGCGCGAGCCACGCCCGGGGGGTGCGACGGGGCCGCGGAGCCGACGTCCCGTCGTAGCGCAGGACGGCCTCCCGCCCGGCCAGCTCGGCCGCGGCGCCGGGGCCCAGCTCGCTGCGCAGCGCCCGCGCCACGTCCCAGCCGTCGCGCAGGGGGCCGCCCGGTTCGTGGCCGTCGTGGGTCCTGGCGAACACCCGGGGCCACTCCGGGCCGAGCGACGCGGCCAGCAGCGGCCAGTGCTTCGCGGCCTCCCCGGCGCGCTTGCGGAGCAGGGCGCGGCGGGTCGCGTCCACCCGTGCGACGTCGAACCCGGCCGGAACGGGGCCGCCGGCGACGAGCGCGGCCACCAGGGCGGCCTGCCGGGCGTCCAGATCATGTGCCGGATCGGCACTCTCGGCGTGCGAGACGGTCGACTCGCGGTGGGGGGTGGGGTGGTTCGGCGAACTCGGCGTGTTCATCTGGTCGACTCGCGAGGGCGGGTGAGGGCCGCGAACTCCGCCTTCAGGGCGGCGGCGGGGGGATAGCGGCCGTCGCGTTCCAGCATCACCGCGGGCGGGGAGGGCATGCGGGACAGCGTGTGGTCCAGGAGGGCCATGACCGCGTCGGGGATCGGGTCGGTGTGGGTGTCGTGGTAGAGGCCCCCGGGATCGTCACCGTGCTCGGCGCCGCCCGCCATGTGCAGGTAGGCGACCCGGTCCAGCGGCATGCGGTCGATCACCGCGCGCGGGTCCCGGCCGCGGTTGCGCGCGTTGGCGTAGACGTTGGCGACGTCCAGGAGCAGCAGGGCGCCGGTGCGGTCGAGCAGCTCGGTGAGGAAGTCGGGTTCGGAGTAGGTGTCCTCGGGCCAGTCGAAGAGCGCGGCGATCGGCTCCAGCGCGAGCGGGACGCCGAGCTCGGCCCGGGTGCGCCGGACGTTCGCGGTGAGGACGTCGAGGGCCTCACGGGTGCGGGGCAGCGGCAGCAGGTGCCCGGCGTCGCGGCCCCCGGCCCGGACGAACGACACGTGTTCGCTCACCAGCGGCGCCCCGAGCGCCTCGGCGCACGCGGCGAGGTGCGTGACCCGCGCGGGGTCGAGGGGATCGGTGCCGCCCAGCGACAGCCGCACCCCGTGCGGGACCACCGCCACGCCCCGCTCCCGCAGGTCCACCACCCCTCGAGGTGGACCTGCGGGAGCGAGGGACTCCGCGATGACCTCGCAGAACCCCAGCCCGGGGAGGTCGGCGACCACCCCGGCGATCTCGGGGCGCCAGCCGATGCCGGCGCCGGCGAGGTCAGCCACCGCAGCCGCCCCCGCCGCAGCCTCCTCCGCCGCAGCTGCTGCCCCCGCCGCTGTCGCCGCCCCCGCCGCCGTCACTGCTGCCGCAGCTGCTCCCGTCGGCACCGCCCGTGGCCGTCGCCTTCTGGAGGGCGAGCTCGTCGGCGAACGCCGGATCCGACGCCCACAGCGCGCTGACCCCGAAGATCCCGATGCCCAGCGCGGCCGCGGCCGGCCCGTACGTCGCCCAGTCCGGGCGCATCGTGGGCGCGAGGGCGTGGTGCTGGTCGGCGAGCTGCTTCAGGGTCCGGTCGCCCAGCCGGGTGCGCCGCGGGGATCGCCCCAGCTGGACCAGCGCCACGACGAGCACCGTGATGAAGGCGACGATCAGGAACCCGACGGACTTGCCCCCCGCGACGCCCGCGAGCATCCGGACCAGACCGAGCCCGGCCACGCCGAGCATCCACAACCCGGTGCGGCGGATCCGGGCGCGCTGCTCGGGGGAGATCAACAGGCCGGCGGACGTGAGCCGCCCCTGCGCGGCCTTCAGCGCCGAGGCCACCGGCGCGTGGAACGGCAGCCGCGAGCGCGTCACCGGCGTGGACACGGCGGCGTGGATGGCGCGCTCGAGGTCGTCGGCCCCGTGGTCGAGGCGGCCGGTCGCCACGACGCTGCCGCGCTGCGGGGCGATCGCGCCGCGCAGGTACAGGGCCGAGACCGCCGAGGTGACCGCGAGCTCGTTGCCGCCGTTGAGGAACGCGACGTCGTGCGGGTGCGTGGAGAGATCACCGACGGGCCGGCTCGGCTGCGGATCGGCCAGCCCGCGGCGGGTGCGGGTGGTGGCGATCCACGTCACGACCGCGATCACGAGGTAGATGATGATGAAGGTGGGGCCGCTGATGCCCCACGTGTCACCTGCTGCAGCGAGAACCACCGAGCACCTCCCGGGGCGTCCTGATGAGACGAGTCACAGTGTCACGGGGTCCGGCGGTTCCGCGGAACGTTCTTTGCCATGACTTGAGGTTCTCGGGCATCAGGCGGTGGCGGCGCGCACCTGTTTCTTGATCCGCGAGAGCATCGCCGACATCCCGCGCAGGCGCAGCGGGCTCACCGCCTGGGCCAGCCCGAGGGCCGTGTAGAAGTCGTCGGGCACCGCGAGCACGTCGGCGGCGGGTTCGCCGTCGAGGCCGGTGTGCATGATCGACGCGAAGCCGCGCGTGGTCGGGGCCTCGGGCGGGGCCGAGAAGAACAGGTGCACGCGCTCGTCGGCGTCCACCTCCACCGCCAGGAACAGCGGGGACTGGCACTCGTGCACCTGCTCCATCGTCTCCGCCGCGTCGGCGTAGCGCGGGGGCAGCTCCGGCAGCTCCCGCGACAGCTCCAGGAGCAGCTGCAGGCGGTCCTTCGGCCCGACGCCGGCGAAGTCCTCGACCAGCTCGGCGAGCTGCGGGGGCAGGCTCATCCGCGCTCGGACCCCTGCACGATCGGCACGCGCACGGCGTTGCCCCACTCGGTCCAGCTGCCGTCGTAGTTGCGGACGCGGGAGAAGCCCAGCAGGTGGGTGAGCACGAACCAGGTGTGGCTGGAACGCTCGCCGATGCGGCAGTACGCCACGACGTCGTCGGACGGCGACAGGCCCTGCTCCTGCAGGTAGATGGCCTCCAGATCGGCCCGGGACCGGAACGTGGCGTCCTCGGCCGCCGCGCGCGCCCACGGCACGCTCGCCGCGCCGGGGATGTGGCCGCCGCGGACGGCGCCCTCCTGCGGGTAGTCGGGCATGTGCAGCAGCTCGCCGGAGTACTCGCCGGGGCTACGGACGTCCACCAGCGGCTTGCCGAGGTGCGCCAGCACGTCGTCCTTGAACGCCCGGATCGTGGCGTCGTCGCGCTCCACCACGGGGTAGGAGACGGTCTCGGGCGCGGGCTGCTCGGTGGTCAGCTCACGGCCCTCGGCCGCCCACTTGGCCCGGCCGCCGTCGAGGATGCGGACGTCGGCGTGGCCGAAGAGGCTGAACACCCACAGCGCGTAGGTGGCCCACCAGTTGTTGCGGTCGCCGTAGAAGACGACGGTGGTGTCGCGGGCGATGCCGCGCTCGCCGCAGATCTCGGCGAAGCGCGGGCCGTCGACGTAGTCGCGGGTGACCGGGTCGTTCAGCTCGGTGTGCCAGTCGACCTTCACCGCGCCGGGGATGTGGCCGGTGTCGTAGAGCAGCACGTCCTCGTCGGACTCCACGACCACCAGGCCGGGTGATCCCAGGTGCTCGGCCAGCCACGACGTGGTGACGAGGCGTTCGGGGTGGGCGTAGGCGGCCAGCTTGGGGTCGGGGTCGGTCTGCAGAGCCATGGGACCGAGGTTAGTCCTGCGCGGTGAACCGCGCGGGCCCGTCGACCGGCGGCCGCCACAGCTCCGTGACCAGCACGCCGACCTCGGCCAGCAGGCGGCGGGTGAGCGGCAGGCTGATCCCGATCACGTTGGACGGGTCGCCGATGATCCCGTCCACGAACCAGGCGCCCCTGCCGTCGAGGGTGAACGCGCCCGCGACGGCCTGCGGCTCGCCGGTGGCGATGTAGGCGTCCAGCTCCTCGGCCGTCGGCCGCGCGAAGCGGACGGACGTGCCGATGTGGCCCTCGGCGACGCGGTCGATCTCGCCGTCGATCGTCCGCAGGACGGCGTGGCCCGTGACGAGCTCGCCCACCTCGCCCGCCATCCCCCGCCAGCGGCGCCGGACCTCGGCGCCGTCGTGCGGCTTGCCGACGAGCTCGTCGTGGAGGTGGAGCATCGAGTCGCAACCGATCACGATCGCGTCCGGGTGGGTGCCGGCGATCCGGCGGGCCACGGTGGTGGCCTTCGCCCCGGCCAGCATCGTGACCTTCTCGCCGGGTGTCGCGTCGGGCATCGAGTCCAGCAACGCCTGCTCGTCGAGGTCCGCGATCTCCACGTGCGGATCGATGCCGGCCGCCTGCAGGACCGACAGCCGGGCGGGGGAGGCGGAGGCCAGAACGACGTGCACGGCACCCGACCCTACGGGGCCGGGCGCCGTGATCCGTGCGCGGAGCGGTTCAGCAGCCGCTCAGCGCCGTCGACCGGTCCGTGGCCGGCTCCTGCGGCTCAGCGGGCCGCGGCCGCACCGGTGCGCTCGCCGCGTCGGTTCCCGGGCTGCGGACCAGGAGGAGGGCGGGGAGGCGCTCCGGCCGGCGTCGGCCCGGCCGCGGCCGGAACTCGCCCAACAGCGCGACCATGATGATCAGCCCCACCACCGCCAGAACCACGATCTTCGTCGTCGTGAGGTCCATCGGAGCACTCCTTCCCTCGTTCGTCCGTGACCTGAGTGTGGGGCGGGTCACGGCGAGGGCTCCACGTTCTTGAGCTGGATTTGAGGCCCTTTGATCAGGACTTGAGATACCCGCCGGGCGCTCCCAGCCCGTGCCGGTAGGCGTAGCCGACGGCCTGGGCCCGGTCGCGCAGCCCGGCCTTCGTGAACAGCCGGTTGACGTGCGATTTCACCGTCGCCTCGCTGACGGTGAGCCGGCGCGCGATCTCACCGTTGGACAGCCCCGCAGCGATCAGGGTGAGCACCTCGGCCTCGCGGGCGGTGAGGCCGTCGGGTGGTGCGGCGGGCGGGGCGGGCTCGGCGGCGACGAGCCGGGCCAGCGCCGCGGTGTCGATCGTCGACTGCCCCGCGGCGGCCGAGCGCAGCGCGCGCCCGATCGCCTCGGCGTCGGAGTCCTTGGAGAGCCATCCCACGGCGCCGGCGCGCAGCGCTTCGACGACCGAGGCGTCGTCGGCGTAGGTGGTGAGCACGACGACGGCCGTGCCGGGGTGCTCGGCCCGGACGCGGCGGGTGGCCTCGACGCCGTCGCAGACGGGCATGCGCAGGTCGGTGAGGAGCACATCGGGGGCGTGCTCGGCGACCAGAGCGACGGCGCGCTCGCCGTCGGGCGCGGCGCCGACCACCGTGATGCCCGGCAGCAGGCCGAGCAGCGTCACGAGCCCCTCGCGGACGATGGTCTGGTCGTCGGCGAGGACGACCCGCAGGTCGTTCATGCCCCCGGGAACCGCAACCGCACCCGCCATCCGTCCTCCACGGGCCCCGCGTCCAGCTCGGCCCCGGCCAGCGCCGCCCGCTCGGCCATCCCGACCAGACCGTAGCCGCCGGGCCCTCGCGGCGCCGGTGCGCCCGCACGATCACGGACCTCCAGCTCGGTGGCCCCCTCGCGCTGTGACAGCCGCACCGACACCGGGGCGCCGGTAGCGTGCTTGCGGACGTTGCTCAGGGCCTCCTGCGCGGTGCGGAAGACGGTCTCACGGGCGCCCGGATCCAGCGGAGCCGTGTCCCCGTCGATCTCCAGGGTGGCCTCCGGGGTCTCCTCGACGAGCGCGCGCAGCTCCCCGGCCAGGTCGACCGGCTCGGACCGCAGCGCCGTGACGGCGCGGCGCGCCTCGGCGAGCCCGTCGGCCGCCAGCCACTGGGCCCGCTCGACCTGCGCCAGCGTGTCGGGCGGGGCTCCGTCGCGCAGCAGCATCAACCGCGCGCCCTGCAGCTGGACGGCCAGTGCGGACAGCGAGTGCGCGAGGACGTCGTGCACGTCGCGGGCGATGCGGGCGCGCTCGGCCAGCGCGGCGGCGCGGGCGTGCTCCTCGTGCACCCGGGCCGCGGCCACCAGCGCCAGCTCCCGCTGCTCGGCCAGGCGGGCGCTCTCCCGGCGACCCATGCCGAACAGCAGCACCGCCACCAGCAGCAACCCCAGCACCGCGAAGCTCCCGGGGGACTCCCGCAGCACGAGGACCGCGCAGATCCCGGTGCCGGCCGCGATCGCCACGGCCGCCGTGGCCGGGAGCCGTGCACCCGCCGTCAGCACGGCGTAGATGCAGAACGCGACCGGTGTGGACCACCCACCCACCGCCGCGACGAACGCGATGCCGCTCGCGGCCGTCACGACGATCCCGGCCGGCCCGAGCCAGGCCGGCCGCTCCAGCCGCAGCCCCGTGACCACCCACCCGGCCGACGCCACCACCGCCACCGCGACGGCGGGGCCGAGATGCTCGACCCGTGGGGTGCCCCAGAACGTCCCGATCAGGATGATCGGCAGCCAGACGAGGTTGCTGACCACCCGGACGGGGCCCCACTCCGCGCTCACCGGGCGAGTGTGACCCGTGACCCGGCGGTACGTCGACCGGCGGCGCGAGCGGGCCGCAGCGGGCGGCCGTCGGCGCGGACCCGGGCGGCGAGCACCGCGTACTGCGCGGCGATGCTGACCCCGAACCCGAGGGTGAGCGTTGCGGCCGTGGCCGGGCCGGCGGCCGTGCCGGTGGCCAGCACGGCCACGACGACCCGCACGCCGATCGAGACCGCCCACAGCGCCAGGCTCAGCCCACCGCCGCGCCGGTAGAGGTACCCGTCGCGCAGGCTGAGCCGGATCGCAGCGCCGCGCACGGCGCCGAGCCCGGCGGTGAGCAGCAGATCGCCGGCCACCACGAGCACGGCGACCGTGCCCCACCGGACATCGGCGGTGGCCGCCTGCTCGACACCCCATACCAGCAGGACCAGGGGCAGCGTGAGCGAGCGGCCCGGCGCGACGAAGCGGCCGACGAACTGGCGGTAGATGATCCAGAGAACCGCCAGCGCGAGAGGGAGGTAAGGAAGGATTTCCATGGGGGTGACCCTGCTCCGCGACAGGCCCGCGGCGCGTCGGCCCAGGGGTCGGTCCCGGGTGGAGATGGGTCTCCACCCCAGGGTGGAGTCACGCGCTGACGGTGACGCCCTTCCAGAACGCGAAGCGGTCCTTGATCTCCGCGGCGGCGTCCTTCGGCTCGGGGTAGTACCAGGCCGCGTCCGGGTTCTCCGCGCCGTCCACGACCAGCGTCTTGTAGCTCGCCGTGCCCTTCCACGGGCAGACCGTGGTGTAGCCGGAGTCGCGCAGGTACTCGGGCTTCACCGACTCGGCGGGGAAGTAGTGGTTGTTCTCGACGACGACGGTCTCGTCGCTCTCGGCGATCACGGCGCCGTTCCAGATGGCCTTCATGAGTTCGATCCTCCCCCTCGGCGGCGGAGTGCGCCCGTCGACGTCACCGCTGCCGCGGCCAGGTGGAGGCGCGCCAGGCTCCGGGGCCGGGGTGCAGCGCCGTCCGCAGCCGCGGGGCGTTCCAGACGC
>CAXTTN010000069.1:0-1463 GCA_964247105.1 uncultured Pseudonocardia sp. | reverse complement strand
GCTGCGCACGGCCGGGGCGGCGGCGGCCTCGCCGCCGGCCAGCGCCGCGAGCGTGGCGGCGAGCGCGGCCAGCTCCTCGTCGGAGGGCGCCCCGAGGACCACGCGGAACAGCGCCCGCCGCTCCTCGGGTGTCGGCGCGCCCGCAGCGGGCCTCACAGCGGGATGTTCCCGTGCTTGCGAGCGGGTACGGCCTCGCGTTTGGTGGCCAGCATCCGCAGGGCCCGGCCGATGTGGCCGCGGGTGTGCGAGGGCGGGATGACGCCGTCGATGTAGCCGCGGTCGGCGGCGATGTAGGGGTTGGCGAGGGTGTCCTCGTACTCCTGCTGCAGCTCGGCGCGCCGCGTGGCCAGCTCGTCACCCTGCAACGCGGCGAGGTCCTTGCGGTACAGGATGCTCACGGCCCCGGCCGCGCCCGTGACGGCGATCTGCGCGGTGGGCCAGGCCAGGTTGATGTCGGCGCCCAGGTGCTTGGAGCCCATCACGTCGTACGCCCCGCCGTAGGCCTTGCGCGTGATGACCGTGACCTTCGGGACCGTCGCCTCGGCGTAGGCGTAGATCAGCTTGGCGCCGCGGCGGATGATGCCGTTCCACTCCTGCTCGGTGCCGGGCAGGAAGCCCGGGACGTCGACGAACGTCACCACCGGGATGTTGAACGCGTCGCAGGTGCGCACGAAGCGCGCGGCCTTCTCCGACGCGTCGATGTCGAGGCACCCGGCGAACTGCGTCGGCTGGTTGGCCACCACCCCGACCGACCTCCCGTCGACGCGCCCGTAGCCGACCACGATGTTCGGCGCGAACAGCTCGTGGACCTCGAGGAACTCGCCGTCGTCGACGACGCGGGTGATGACCTCGCGGATGTCGTAGGGGGTGTTGGGGGAGTCGGGCACGATCGCGTCGAGCTCGAGGTCGGTGTCGGTGACCCCGTCGGCGATCGAGCCGGCGGGCTCGGGAGCGGGGAACGCGGGCGGCTCGGAGAGGTTGTTGCTCGGCAGGAAGCTCAGCAGCTCCTTGACGTAGGAGATCGCGTCGGCCTCGTCGCTGCCGTTGTAGTGCGCCACGCCGGACTTGACGTTGTGCGCGCGCCCTCCGCCCAGCTCCTCCATCTCCACGTCCTCGCCGGTGACGGTCTTGATCACGTCCGGGCCGGTGATGAACATGTGGCTGGTGTGGTCGACCATGACGATGAAGTCGGTGAGCGCGGGGGAGTACACCGCGCCGCCCGCCGACGGGCCCATCACCAGCGAGATCTGCGGGATCACGCCGGAGCTGCGCACGTTGCGGACGAAGATCTCGCCGTAGAGGCCGAGCGCGACCACGCCCTCCTGGATGCGCGCGCCGCCGCCGTCGTTGATGCCGATCACCGGGACGCCGGTCTTCAGCGCCAGGTCCATCACCTTGACGATCTTCTCGCCGTACACCTCGCCGAGCGCGCCGCCGAACACCGTGGCGTCCTGGCTGAACAC
>CAXTTN010000068.1:0-24544 GCA_964247105.1 uncultured Pseudonocardia sp. | reverse complement strand
CTCGCCGGGCAGGCAGATCTCCGGGATGGGGGCGTGCCATCCCGACGACCTCCCGAAGGGTTACCACACGGACGCTCGTGGGCAGAGTCCCGCAGAGTTGGGTGCGGTATGCGTCGAGGGCTGCCCACGAGCGTCCGTGCGGTAGGGCTGCGCCAGGTCGACGGGATGGCACTTGGACCGCAGCCAGCGTGCGTCGAGCAGCGCGCCGGCCGTGCAACGAGTGCGCGGTACGCGGGTGCATCTCGGAGTCAGCCACGGTAAGTAAGAGCGCCAACGAACCGCAGGTGAAGGTCGCGACCGCGCCGGCGGATAGTGTTCCCAAGCTGATCACCCGACAGTCTCAGTTCCAGTCTCGTTCGCTGACGTTCACGACCGGACGCCGACGTCGCCGAGCACGAAGAAGTCCAACGTAGAGACGGTGGCGACCGCCGCTGAACGACCGCGGGTTGACTTGGAAAGCGTGTTGATCTCGGCGTCGTGCAAAAGGCGATGCCGTCGCCGGGCGGGTAGGCCAACAGGAGTCCAGGAGTGCACGCACGTGGCCGCGGGCGGGAGGCAGGCTGCGGCGTGGAGACGGAGCGAACCCGGAGCGAACGCCCTGCAAGCGCACGTCACGTCCAGAGACGCGCCATCACGAGTGCCCAGCTCAGGCGGCACACGACGGCACCACGTGTCAGCACCCAGGCGCGCGCGTCCGCATTGACACGGAAGGGGTCACGCGCTCGCCGAGCTATCCCCTCGCGCGGAGCTGCGACAGGGTTTGAGCTGCGGTGTCGGCGCGGTCGGCGGCGGACTCGGGGTTGCGCAGGGTGACTCCGGCGGTGGTGAGCATGGACAGGTCCAGTCGCCACACGCGGTAGGACCGCTCCTGCCACAGGTCTCCGGCCGTGTCGATGTGCTTCCATGCCCGCTCCTCCGACATGCCCGTCACCTGGCGCAGGTGCATGAGGGCCTCGTAGGTGCGGCCGGTGACGTTCGCGTGCCCGAAGTGGGTGACCAGGTGACAGGAGGAGCACAGGCAGATCAGCCGGCGCAGCGTCTGGGTGCCGGTCATGTCGTCGTAGGCCCACCGCTCGTGGGCCTCCAACCACCGCCGCACGGCCCGGTCCTCGGTGGCGCCGCATGCCTCGCAGCGCTGGCCGGCGCGGCCGACGATCATCCGGCGTAGCCGCTCCCAGTCCTTCGGCGAGACGCATGTGCGGACGTTGGTGAACCAGCACGAGCGCGGCACCATGTCCACGAACAGCCCCGACCCGAACGCCCGATCCTCGCCCGGCAGCAGGTCGGGGACGTCGGGCAGCTGAGCCCATCGGTCCAGCCCGGTCGACGGCGGGCGGGGGTCGTACCAGCGCTTTGCTTGCTGGTCCCAGCGGGCGCCGAGCGCCTTCGCCTCGTTCTTCTCCGCGTAGGGCACGTCGAGCCAGGCCCGGGCCAGCAGCTGCTGGCGTGGGGCGGGGATCGGGTGTGGGTCGACCATCGGTGATGTCCTGACCGCTCGGAGTCACAACGGGACCACCGCAGGATGGCATCCCGTACCGACAGAACGCGCCGATGATCGCAGCCGGCCGGGTCCGGTTCCCCCGGTTGCCGGAGCGGCCGTGCTCCTTCCCCCGGTGGGGTTGTGTGGTTCCACCGTCGATCGGGCGTGCGCAGCAAGGCCGCGCCGGCGGTGGGGCCGCCAGGCTCGGCGGTGGCGGTGGGGGCGAGGCCCGCGGTTGGCCTCGTCCCCACTGTCGCCGTCGTGATCCCGCCTTGCGGTCCCGCCGTCGGTGTGACATCCCTCCGGGCGTCTGGTTGGCGGTGGAACCACACCCGCTCCCTCCTCCAACGCCACCACCTTGGACGCCGCCGGCCGCGCTACGGCTCCCCGGCTCCACCCGAGCGAGGGCCGGGGGTTCGGGGGCGGAGCCCCCCGAGTGCCCTTGCCCTTGCTCATGGCGGTCGTCCGGCTGAGCGGCCAGGTTTAGCGGTTGCGCGTCATGTCCTCGCCGCTGGTGTCCTGCGTGGCGTGTTCCTGCTCGTCGGCCTGGTCGACGCGGCGGGCCAGCTCGGCACGGCGGCCGTCCTCGTCGTCGGGGGGCCCGGCCTGGCGGGCGGTGTCGGCGGCGGCTTCGGCGGCGCGGCGTTGCTCGATCTCCTCGACGGCGAGCCGGGCGCGGGTGACGTCGGCGGCGGTCCGGTCGGGGGCCGGGACTCGTCGGCGTTCGGCGGGGTCGACCCGCTCGCTCACCTCCGGGGTTGAGCGCTCGCGGATGTCGACCGGTGCGGACTCCACCTCGGCGGGCGCGGGCGCTGCCGGCAGGTCGTCCTCCGGTGCGGGCGGCTCCTCGTGCAGGGGGTCGTCATCAACAGGGACGTCGTCTTGGAGGTGGTCTTCCAACGTCCGGTCGACGGGCTCGTTAGCGGACGCATGATCTTGGACGGGCTCCGCTGCTTGCACGGTGGGCGTCTGCTCGGCCGCCGCGGGCGGTTGCACCGGTTCGGGCTCGTTGTGTGCCGTCGTCTCGTCTGTTGGGGCGCTGGTTGTGGCGGGCGACGGTGTGGTCGGCGCGGCGGCGGGGACCTGGTCGTCCTCCGCCTGCTCGTCGACGGCCTGGCGGTCGGCGGGTAGGTCGTCTTCGGGCTGGTCGGCGTTGTCGAGCACGGCGGGGTCGAGGTCGTGCTCGGTGATGGCCCGTTCGGCGTCAGCGGCGAGCTTCGCGGTGGTGTCGGCGTCGATCCATTCCTGGGCGGTGACCCGGTCGCCGGGGTGGTCAAGGTCGAGCCCGCGCAGCCCGAGCGCGACCCGCGCGCTCTCGGCTCTGTCTCGGGTGACGGCGGTCTCGATCAGCCACATGCTGCGGGCATCGTCGGCAATCTGGAGCTGCTCGACCTGGTCGGCGAGGTGCTCGGCCTGCTCCCGGGCGGTCTGCGCGGCGGCGGTGAGTTGGTCGCGTTCCAGCGGGTCGTTCGTCGCGGCGGCGCGGGCGGTCCACAGGGTGGTGTTCTCCTGCTGGGTGCGTAGGGCTTCGCGGGTGGCGTCGAGCTCGTCGGCGACGTAGCGGGGTGCCCAGGTCTGTTCCCGCTCCCAGGCGGCGACCTGGGCGCGCAGCAGCCCTTCGGACATGGATTCCTGGTCGGCGCCGGCGTCGGGGAGGTCGAGCCCGGTGTGCGCGGCGCGGAACAGGGCGTGTTTCTCCGCGAGCCCGGCGGGCGGGGCGGCCCCGAGCGGGTCGGAGGGGTCGGTGTGGTCGGCGAACTCCCGGTAGGAGGCTGCGATCCCGGCCCTGCGCTCCCACTCAGCGCGCCTCGGGTCGTCTGCGGGCGGTACCGGCCCGAGGGTCTCCTGTGCCCACTGGGAGGGCTGCGCGGCCTGCTGTGCGCCCAGTTCTGCCGCGCGGGCGTCCGCGGCGGCGGCGAGGTGCTCCAGCCCGGGACGGACCGCGGCGGGCAGTTCGCGGGGCAGCAGGTCGCGGAACCGCTCCACGACCGGGGCCAGGCGGTCCTTGAGGGCGGTGCGGATGCGGAAGTGGACGACCTGCGCCACCGACGTCGACTTGTCCAGACTGCGGTCGGTCACCGCGGCGGCGAGGACTTCGGCGGGGTCGTGGCCGGCCAGCTCGGCGGAGCGCAACAGGCCGTCCAGGGCGCCGCGCGCGGTGTCGGCGGCCAGCGCCACCCGGTGTCGCTCCGGCAGAGCGCCGGTCGCGGCCAACTCATCGAGCCAGCCCTCGGTGCGGCCGGCGGTGACGTCGGCGATGACCGACAGCATCGGGTCCAGCACCGCGGAGGTGGACCGGGCCTGCTCGGCGGCCTGCTCGGCCTCGCGCAGCGCGGTCCGGTTGTGCCCGTCGTCGCGCGGGGTGATCAGGTCGGACAGCGCGTCGGCCGCGGTGCGCTCGTGGAACGTTAGGGTTTCCCCGGTTTCGGCGTCGGTGGACACCTTCCGCGTGACCACGAACGCCACGTTGGTGTCCCGGCCGCGGGTGTGGGCGGTGTAGGCGGTAGCGGGGTCGGTGCCGGGCCCGAGGACGCTGTAGCCGGCGTCGACGGTGCGGCCGTGCGCGGCGTGCACGGTCGAGGCGTAAGCCAGGGTGACCCGGTCGCGGACGTAGGAGCCGGGGAGCTGGATCGGCTCCCCCAGCTGCTCGGCGCCGTCGGGCCTGCGGCCGGTGACGCGGGCGACGGTCAGCCCGGCCCCGTCGGCGTGCACGCCGGTGACCCTGTAGGTGGTGCGGTTGATCGGGGCTTCGGTGTTGCCCTGCCACCCTTCGAGGTGCCACGCGTTCTTCCGGGCCTGGATGAGGTCCCCGACCCCGGCCACGGTCCCCTGCATCCCCAGCGGCACCCCGGCCTCCTCGACCCGCCCGAGTCGCACCAGTTCCGAGCGCAGCTGCGCCGACACCCGGGCGGCGGCCTCGTTGCTCCCGACCACCAACAGCGCCTCCCGGCCGGCGATCGTGTCCGCCAACCAGGTCCGGGCCGCGGCGGTCTCGGCCTGCTCCACCGTGCCGCCGGCGACCAGGCGGCCGTGCTTGGCGTACTCGGCCACCACGCTCGTGTCGCCGTCGCGCAGGCGCAGGGAGGCGGGGCCCTCCCAGTCGTTGCGGAACCGGCGGACCTCGGCCAGTTCGTAGCGCACCCCGCGCTCGGCGATGTCGGCCAGCGCCCCGCCCGGGCCGACCGCGGCGAGCTGTTTGCTGTCCCCGACCAGCAGCAGCTTGACGCCCTTCTCCGCGCAGCGGCGGTGGATCGCCACCAGCGATGCGGTGTCCGCGGCGCCGGCCTCGTCGACGACCAGCAGGTCCCCCGACCGCAACCGGAACCTCTCGTCCCCGGCATCACCGGCGCCGCGGTCGAGGCGGGCCTGTCCATCGAGCCACCGCCGGATGTTGCGCGCGGTCACTCCCTCCTCGGCGAGCACGTCGGCCTGGCGCTGGCCGTACGCCACCCCGAACACCCGCGGCCCCTCCTGCTCCCCGGCAGGCTCGCCCGCGTGGTCCGGATCCGGCGTCGCGCCGTCCGGCCCGCCGGGCGGTACTCCGCGCCCGGTCAGAGGCCAGGTCTCGGCGAGCGTGCCGACCAGGAAACTCTTGCCCGTCCCGGCGGGCGCGGCGAGGACCTCGACCGACGCACCGGAGGTGAGGATCCCGCGCAGCGCGGCGGCCTGGTCGACGCCCAGCTCCCGCCCGGAGCGGGAGAATCGGGCCAGCACCTCCCCCGCGTCGGCATCCGACCAGACGGGTGCGTCCCGGCGGACCGCGGCCGCACGCAGCTCGGCCTCCCCGAGCAGCTGCGTCTCGGTGGCGAACCGCTGTCGGTGGGGCTTGGCATGGACGTTGGACCCGTCCGCGCGCCGGTAGTCCTCGCCCAAGTCCGGCAGATCAGGGTCGTCGCGGACGAGCTGCACCAACTTCTCGGCCTTGGCCGCCAGACCCTCCAGCAGCCGCGGGACCTCCGCATGCCCGATCCCCAACTGGCCCGGCAGGGCCTCGTCGATGGCACGCATCAGGTTCGACCGATCCCACGTGCCGCGGGCCTCCTCCATCACCCCGATCGCGCGCATCAGCACGTCGCGCTCCGACCAGGCGACCGCCCCGCCCGGCCGCTGGGCGTCCAGACCGATCGCGACCTCGCCCAGCTCGACCCCGAGCTGGGTGGCGTGCTCCACCGCCCACCGCGCGATCTGGCCTTCGCGGGTCTCCCCGCCGAACTCCTTCCCGCGCCGCGTGGACAGGGTGGCCTGCTCGTTGAGCTTGGTCCGCTCCGCCGGGCTCGGCTCCCGGCCGGTCTCCTCCCGGAACCGCGCCACCAGCGCCTCGGCCACCGGGCCGATCGCCTTGCTGCGCTTCGAGAACAGCCCCATCGACTCGGTGTCCACACCCACGACCTCCCGTGCCGCGCCGTCGGGGCGGGTCTCCCACCGCCACCCCAGCTGCTCCGCGGCGTAGGCCTGCGCCACCCGGGCACCGATCGCCGAGGCGGCGTCCTTCCACTGCGTGATCAGCGTGCCGTCCAGCGCCCGCACCACCCCGTCGGAGCACTCGGCCTTGTTCAGGATCGGGCCATGGACGTGCAACTGCGGGTCCTTGTCCCGGGAGTCGTGCTGCAGGAACTGCGCGGCCACCAGGCCGTGGGCGTCAAGCCACTTACCCCCCGACCCGCCGTGGCGGCCGGCGCGGCCGTACCCGGCCTTCTCGGCGAGGAAGTCCAACACCGCCCGATGCCCCACGAGCAAGGCCTCCTCGACCGTGGCGGCCTTCCCCGCCCACACCGCCGCCGCCTGCTCGTCGCCGGCGGCGCGGGCGTCGTTCGCGGCCCGCTCGTAGGCCACCCACGCCACCGTCATCGACTTCGGCGCCGACAGCACCACGTCGTAGAACGCCACCGACTGCCGCGCCGACCGACCCGCCTGTGCCCGCAGCTCGGCCCGCTGCTCCGGGCCCGCGTCGGGGTGGGCCTCCAGCAGACCGGCGTACACCTCGTCGGCCTTCTTGTAGTTCTTCGGGGCGTTGCCGAACCGGGCGGCCTCGTGCCACGTCTCGCGGGAGGCGGTCGCCGGGTCGGTCGGGTCCAGGCCGTGGGTGTAGAGCGCCTTCATCATCTCCGCGTCCACCTCACCGACCAGACCCAGCGCGGCGGCACCCTTGCCGTACCAGAGCCCCGCAGGCTCACCCGCGGCCACCGCGCCGGTGTAGTAGCCCTCGCGGCCCGTCGCCACGGCATCGGTCAGGTAGTCGGTGTCATGCCCGGTGTGGATGTTCAACATGATCTTGCTCCGTCCTGGTTCCGCGGGCCCGCAGGGCTCGCGGAGCCCACCTGTTGATCACGATGCAATGGTCTGCTTGGTTGTTTGCTCTTGTTCTTGGTCGTTGTTCTGGATCTTGTCTGTGGTGTTCTCGTGCTCGGTTCTGGTCGTGTAATGGATCTTGAGTAGGTGCTTGTGTCGTGTGCTGGTGAGTGGTTCGTGGCTGTCGTTGAATGATCATGGGAGTAGCCGGGTGGTGATCGTGGAGCTGTGGTCGCGTGGGTCATGGGCGGGGCACCGGGCGGCGTCCGGCCCGTCCGGTGCCGGTGCGTAGCTCGACCTCGGCCGCGCGCAGCGCGGCCCGCACCACCCCGACGGTGACCCCCAGCAGCGACGCCAGACCGCGCAACGTCGCCCCGGCCCGGTAGAGCCGGGCCGCCCGCTCCACCTGGTCCGGGGGCAGCACCACGACCCCGGCGCCGCGGGCCACGGTGGCCCGGCGATGGCACGACCGGCACCGAGGGCGGTAGCGGTCCGGGTCGAGGCTGTAGCGGTAGCCCCGGCCAGGGTGGACGCGCTCCTCGGGGTCGGTGCCGTCGTAGGACCAGCACTCCGCACCCGCGCTGCACTCCGCGCACACCTGCACGGTCGCCGGGCCGCGTGTCGTGGTGACCCGGGCCAGCACCGCCGGATAGCTCGTCCCCGCCGCCCGCCCGCTCGCCCCTTTCACCGGCTGGGCCCAGCCGCCGGGGCCGCATCGATCGGGTCGGTGCGAGGGTTGGCCAGCAGGAGCAGGACATCGGTATGGCAGGCGACATCCGGTCGGCACCAGCACGCGAGGTCCCGCCCGGCCAGCTCCCGCCGCACTGCGGCGAACCGGACGGGATCGGCCAGCAGCTCAGCCCGGTAACGGGCGACCGCCTCGGCCGCGCCGAGTTCCTCCACCCGCCACGGGTTGCCCCACCTGCTCGGGCGCCCGACATAGACCGCACCTGCGGGCATCCGCCACCCGGCGCGACGCTGCCGCTGCACCCGCCCCGGCACCCGGCCCGCCGGGACGCCCTCCTCGCTGGAGCCGGTCATCGCCGGGCCCGGTGAGCCGCGCGGGCCGCCCGTTCGGCCTCGTCGAGCTGCACTGCGTTCGGCAGCGGGACCGGGCGGCCCGGCTGGGTGGTCCAGGCGGTGGCAATCTGATCGGTGTGCACCGCCAACGGCGCCGCCGCGGCCGGGTGATCCAGCTCGGCGCCCGCGGCGTGCAGCGACAGCTCGCACCGGCGCACCACCGCACCGATCCGCTTGACCACCCCGGGGCGGTGACGCTCGTGCCAGTCCGCGACCCGCAACCACGACCCCACATCGGCGTCGTAGGCATCGGCGTGGGCCTGGCGCAGCCACCACAGCTCCTCGATCACGTCGGGATGCCACAGCCAGCACGAACACAGCCCGGCTCCGTCGTAGCGGAGGTAGACACGGTGCAGCCACTCGATGAGGTCCGACAGGTCTGCCCGGGCCTGGTCCGGGTCGGTGGACAGCAACCAGGAACGGATTTCCGGATCGTCACCCGAGCCGCCGGCCGGGCTCGCTGCCGGCATGCCGTCCGCGGCCCGGTCCTGCGCACCGGGTGCGGGGCCACGGTCGCGGGAGGCGAGGGTGACGACGTCGGCGGCCAAGTCGTCGATCAGCTGCTCGGCGCGGGTCATCCGGCGCGCGGTGCGGTCCACCACCCGCACGACCGCGAGGACGTCGAGGTCCGAACCGGTCGGGTTCGACCTGTGCGGGTCCGACCTGTGCTCCGGGTCGGGGGTCGTCGTGTCGGTCATCGCTGGTGCTCCATGTCGTGCTCGGCGGCATCGCCGGCGGTCTCTGTGTCGGCGGTCGTGTCGGTGTAGGCCCACACGGCGAGCTGCTCACGGCGTTGCTGCTCACTCGCCCCGGCCCGCGCCAGCTCGGTGCTGGCCGGCGTCCCGGTGCCGGCGTGCGTGTCGGTGTGGGTGACGGCGTCGTGGGCGGCGGCCACCCGCTGCTGGGCGACGATCGCGTCGAGGTCGCCGCCGTCGAGCCCGGCCCGGTCGTGGTCCTCCGCGTCCAGGTCGACCGCCCACTGCTCGGGGTCCTCGCTGTAGATACCGTCCGCGCGGGCCGGGGTGCCGGCGGCGCGGTCGGTCCAGGTCCGCAGCTGCCGGTCGACCAACGCGGCGTAGCCGGGGCTGTGCTCGCGGTCCACGAGCGGCGCGGTCCGGGCCCAGCCCTGCGCGTAGTCCGCTGCGCGTTCGCGGGCGGCGGCGATGGTCTCTCCCCGGTAGTGATCCACCCACTCGTAGGAGCGTTCGATCTCGGCCAGATCGTGGGTGTCGATCACCCACCCGCTTGCGGGCTCGCCCCACCGGGCGGTGTTCGCGGCGAGGTACTCCCTGACCATCGTCTCGGCGTCGGCCGGGTTGTGCCCGGCCTCGACCATCCGGGCGGCGGCCTGCTCCGGGCTGAACACCACCCCCGCACCGGCACCGCCGTCGACGTCGGCGTGGTCGTGGTCGTGGTCGTGGTCGTGGTCGTGGTCGTGGTCGGCGAGGGTGACCGTGGAGTGGACGTCGGCCTGCCCGTCCGGGCCGGTGACCCACCGCGGTTCAGCGGTGTCGGCGATCTCCCGCGCCAGCAGCTCCTGGACCGCGCGGTGCTCCTCGTCGGGCACCTCCACCGCGGGCAGCCCGGTGTCCGGGTCACGCAGCCACGTCCGGGCCGAGGGCCCGACCAGGACGTAGCCGGGCCCGGCGGCGCGGGACCGGGCCAGCTCGGTCACCGCTTCCTGCGCGGCGAACTGCGCCGCGAGGTCAGCACGACGGGAACGGACGGGGCGCTGCTCGGTCATTGCGGGCTCCTGCTCGATGTGCGGGTTGGGGTAAGCGGACTGGGCGCGGCGGGCCTTCAACTCGGAATAGGGGATGTGGCGTGCGGCGATCTGGGACCAGTCCGCGGCGGCGCTGATGGCGCGGCTGGCCTGCTGGTGGGCGGTGCGCCGGTCGTGGCGGGTGTTCGCGGTCTCCACCGCCAGCGCCGCGGCCACGACCAACGGATGGTTGATCGGCAGGACCGACAGCGCGGCGGCGAACCGGACCGGGTCCAACCCGGCCAGCAGCTCCGGGTCAGGCCCGCGGGCGACCGGCCCGGTCACGCCGTGGCCCCGGGGCCGTCGAGGGAGTCGGCGACCGCGCGCAGCAGCCACTCCGCAGCGGGCGGGGTGACCCCGTTCCCGAGCTGGCGGACCTGCTCACGGCGGGTCCCCAACACGCGGTAACCGGGGTGGAACGCCATCGCCGCCTGGATCTCCGCCGGCTCGAGCATCCGGAACGTGCAGTCCTCGAACACCGGTGGACGGGCGACGTCGCGAACGAGCATGTGGTGGTTCCCCGACGCCGTCACCGTGGCCAGGGGTTGGGTGATCGCGCGGGCGGTCGACCCGCCGCCGCGGAGCTCGGCGATGAACGCCACCCCGAACCGGTCCCGGGTCGACACCGTGTGCAACGGGTGCACAGCCGGGTGCGCGACGCCGGTTCCGTAGTACGGGACCACCAGTGCTGACTCCGAGCGCGTGGTCTGCGTTCGCAACGGCACGCCGGTGGACGTCGCGTGTTTGCCGTCGCGGGCCTCGGTGGGCACGACCAGAGCGCCGCTGTAGCGGGCCAGCCCGGTACGGATCCGGGCGGCGGTCCTGGCCTTCAACGGCCGCGCCCGGTCCCCGATCCGCTGGCCGGGCAACGACCAGTCGATCACCGACGCGGCCGGGTCGGTGTCGGGCTCCACCACAGTGTTGCGGCACGTGGTGTTCGGGCAGCGGTAGAGGTACTGGGTGCGGTAGCGGCCCCACGGTTCGCGGTCGGGGCGCTTCCACGCCTGCACCGCCCGCACCTGCTGCCCGCACGGACGGCACCAGGCGACGGGACGCACGTCGAGGTCTGGGGCGGGCTGCCCGGCCCGCCAGAACACGACGTAAACCCGGTCCCGCGACTGCGGCGCTCGCGACGCGACGGCCGAAGGGGCGTGCATCGAGTTGAGGTAGACCACCCGGTGGGCGTAACCGAGGCAGGTCATGGCGTGCAGCCACGCCGGCCACATCGACCACCGGACGACGTCGACGACGTTCTCCACCACGATGGCGCGGTAGCGGTGGTGCTCGGCGAACCGCGGGACGTCCCACATCGTCGCCCGGCTGCGTTCCGCCGCCGGATCCGCGGCGTCGAGGTCGAACAGCCCGGCCTGTGCAGCAGCACGGCGGCGGCCCTTTGCCACGGAGTGGTTGGTGCACTCCGGTGATGCCCACAACAGGTCGGTGCGCCGGTAGCGGCGCGGGTCGACCTGGGAGATGTCGGCGCAGTCGTGATCGACGGTCGGGAAATTGTGCTGGTGGGTGGCGATCGCGATCGGGGCGTGGTTCGCCGCCATCACCAGCTCGATCGACGCGACGGCGTGGGCGCCGAGCCCGGAGCCACCGGCCCCGCAGAACAGGTCGGTCAGGGTGAATGTCACCGGAGAACTCCTTCGCGCTCGTCGATGTCGTGCTGCTGTTGGTGGTCCGGTTCGCGCTCGGTGTCGGCGCGATCGGCGGGGCCGGCCATCAGGACCACCCGTCCCGGTCGCCCTCGGTCCCCGTCGCGGGCTCGACGACGGTGGCCGCGGGTTCGTCGACGGCGGGGCCGGTCGGCACCAGGTGCAGCGGCGCCCCGGTCGAGGCGCCCCGGTCCGGTCCCAGTGCCGGCGGGTGCGCGAGCACCTGCGCGGTCACCCGGCGCGGCCGCCGCGCCCACACCCGGCCCCACCTCGAGCGCAGGGCGGCACGGGCCCGGGCTGTGAACCGGTCGGGGTCGCGGGCCAGCTCGCGGACGTCGCGGCGCTGGTAGGCCATCTCCGCCCGCCCGATGACCGGGGCCATCCCGCGGCGGAACACCACAACCCGCCCGTGCAGGTTCGCCAGCTGCGCCGGGGCCAGCACCGGCACCCGGTACGTGGTCCGTGACGCGACCCGGCCGTGCATGTCGGTGGTCAGCGTGGGTTCGTCGCGGTCGCCCGACAGCTTGGACCAGAAGTCCAGGTCGTCACGGTCGGTGGTGCCGCCGAACAGCAGCCGCGCCGCGGTGTTGTTCAGGATTGCCGCGGTCTTCGCCGCCCCGTACCGGTCGAGCATCTGCGCCCTCGACTGGAACGCGGCGATGATGGTCACCCCGCGCCCGCCCATGTCCGAGGTCCACCGGTCCAAAGGCACCGGCGAGATGAGGGCGGCCTCGTCGAGCGCGAGGGTGAGCGGCGGGTCGAGCCGCCCCCCGGGCAGCGGGGCGGCGATACGGCGGGCCTCGCGGGCGATGTGCCCGGTCAACGCGCACACCAACGGTGCGGCCTGGGTCTCCTCCCCGCCGAGCAGATACACCGTCGCCCGGGAGGAGAGCAGCTCGGCGACGTCGAACGCGACCCCGCCCGCCGCGCCCGCCTCCGCGGCGGCCGGGCTGGTCAGCCAGCCCAACGCGGGCATGATCGTCGAGGTGATGGAGCTGCGAGTCTTGTCGTTGGTGGTGACGAACTGGATGACGTCGTCGCGCATCGCGGTGACGGTGGAGCGGCGCAGCAGGGAGGTGACCTCCCGCTCGGCGGCGTCGGGGTTCGACACCCACCGCAGGACATCACCCATCGAGGTCTCACCGGCGGGGTCGAGCGCGGCGGCGTGCAGCAGCCCGGCCAGCACCCGGCGGCCCTGGCCGTCCCAGAACTCCCGGTCCCCGCCCCCGGAGGAGGCGGCGCCGATCATGTCCGTGGCCCGGTCGTTCGCCGTGACCGGATCCGCGCAGCCAGTGAGCGGGTCGAAGGTGATCGTGGAGTCGATCCCGGCCAGCCCGACGGCGTTGAACACGTAGACCGGGCCGCGCCGCGCCCGCAGCTCGCGCGTCTGCAGGTGCAGGTCGGTGCGGGTCGAGGTGACCAGCACCGCCCCGGGAGCGTCGATCACCCGCCCGGCCAGCCACTGCGACTTACCCGTCCGCGGCCCACCGAAGGCGACCACGACCTCCTCCACCGACGCGTACACCCTCTGGGCGCCGACCGTGCAGAGCCGCACCCCGACCTCGGTCACCGGCAGCATCAGCAGCTGCCGGGCCTTCGCCCGACGCGTCGTGGTCGCCAGCGAGGGGCGCACCATGGCCGTCTTGCGGCGCATCGCCCACACCCCGCTGACCCGGGCGATGTCGAGGGTGGATGCCACTCCGGACTTGCGGCGGTTGCGGGCGCTCCACCGGGTCACCGTGGCCGAGCTGCGGACCCACCGGTGCCACCCCACCCCCAGCACCAGGGCGGCGACCGCGGCCAGCGCCGGCCACGGCAGCGCGACCAGCACGGCACGGACGAACAACACGGTGGGCACGGCCAGGCCGAGCGCGAGCGGCCATGCCCGGCGCCGGAACGCCACCACCGTGACGACGAGCAGGACCGCGGTCAGGATCAGGGTCGAGCCGTTCATCGGGCTACCTCCGGAGTGGCGGCCGCAGTGGTCGCGACCGGGTTTCCCGGGGCCGTGCGAGTGGCGCCGGCGGCGGGGGCCTGTCGGGCGGGTCCGCCCGGTTCGGTGGTGCGGGGGGACCAGGCCAGGTAGCGCATGGCGAGACGGGCCTTGCTGTCCCCGATCCCGTAGATCTTGCGGATCTCGTCGCGGGAGTACCGCCGCCCGGGCCGCCCCGCACCCGCCCGCAGGTCAGCGATCAGGTGCTCTATCCGGGAGGTGTCGACCAGGCCACGCCGGTCGGGCAGCCCACCCTCATCGGGCGGAGCGGGCGGGCTGAGCGGCTGTTCGGCCGGTCGGGCACCCCGCTCGGGCACGCGAGCGCCACTGCGGGCCGCCGCGCGAGCGGTCCTGCGGGCGGTACGGGCAGCGGCGCGGGTGGTGCGGGCGGCGCCGCGTTCGACGTGGTAGCCCGCCCACGCTGCGGCCGGGTCGGTGACCCCGTGGTCGATGCTCCACCGCAACGCCAGCAAGGTGCGGATGGGGAACCACCGGTAGCGCTCGGCCCGGAACACCGCGCCGCCGGTGTCGAGCTGCCCTTCCCGCGACAGCTGGACTCGCTGGGCACGGCGGGTGTGCAGACCCCACAGCCACGGTCCCGACGCGGAGAACAGCGCGAAGCACACCGCCGCCGGGGTCGGCGCCCACCCCGGGCCGGCGAAGTGGCTGTAGTTGATCCCGGCCACCCCGGCCGCGAGGAGGTAGGACACCCGCCGCTGCCGGGCCGCGGTCAACGTGTGCCCACCCAGCAAGGCGTCGTGGGCGTGCCACTGCACGGTCAACGCGATCGACTCGACCGCGACCGCGAGCGCGACGGCCAGCAGCAGCCGCACCGCCAGTGGCCACGACACCGGCGCGATCTCGGCCACCGCGTAGCCGATCTGCCCGTACATCGCCAACCCGGTCACCAACGAGATCGGCAGCACCGGCCGCAACCGCCGCGCCACCATCCCCGACCCGGCCGCCCACCGGGCTCGACGCGCGCGCCGCCAGCCCCGGCGCTGCGCACCGCGGTCGTGACGCTCCTGGCGCCGCGCCCGCCGCAGCTCGACCCGCTCGACGCGGTCAGCGGCCCGTACCTCCCGGCGCACCTCAGCGCGGGCCTGCTCGACACGAACCCGCGCCAGTGCCACGGCCACCGGCTCGTCGGCCGAGCGGCCCCGGACGTCGTCACCAGGCACCTCTCGACCGTCCTTGCCGGGGGGATCCTGGTTGTGCGGGTGGTTGCCGTTGGTAGAGGTCAGGGCCGTCATGGAAGGTCTCCGATCAGGACGATGGGCACGACGGCGATCAGGCAGCCGGCCGCGGTGGAAGGAGTGGCCGCGCGCGTCAGCACCGACACGCGGCGAGGGGGCGCCGTCACGGCCGGGCGCCGGACGCCGAGCCGGAAGGAACAGGGCCGGGGGAACAGGTCGTGCTCGGGGTCGTTCCCGGCGGACGCGGCGCTCACCGGCGTCCACCGGCCGGGGCGTGGTGGAACCCGCCGCAGGTCCAGCACAGGACCGGCACCACGTCCGGACCGGCGGCGCGGGTCGCGGCGGGCAGGTTCGGGAACCGGCGCCGCGACGGGCACCGGCTCGCCGGGGGAACGTGACGCGACCGGTACCGGTTCACCCGACACCACCGGCAACAGCAGCCGCGGCCCTCGGGTTGGCGCCCACGGCGTCGCCGCGGACACCGGGAATGAACGTGCCTAGCATGAGAGTCTCCTCGATCCGCCCCGGCTGCTCTCGGGCAGCGGGGTGGCGTTGATGGGGGTTGGGAACCCCTGGCCCGGCGGTTCGTCTTGGCGGAGGAGGCGCCGGGCCAGGGGCGGAATCAGCCCAGACGACCGGGGCCGTCGTGGCGGTAGCTCGGGGTGCGGCGCCGGCACCGGCCCCGGCGACACGTCCGCGGCGGCGGCGCACCCCCCGCGGGCAGCTCGACCGGGCGACCGCAGATCAGGCAGCGTGAACGCACCCGCATCCCGATCACTGCTCCGTCGCGACGTAGCCGCGGTGGCACCGCGGACGCCCGCACACGTCACTCACGCCGAACCGGCCCGGCCGGGCGGTGAACGACCTGCCGCAGTAGCGGCACCACGCCTTCACCGGGCCCTGCGTGTACTCGTCGTTCCCGCCGCCGCGGCGGTTCGCCTTCTTGCCACCGAACATGTGTGCCTCCTCGATCCCACGACGGCCGACCATCGACCGCCGAAACTCATCGGTCCTGCTCAGAGCCCTTGCTCGTCGTCCCATGTGGCCCGGTACGCGGCCACCTCCTCGGCATGGCGTGCGCAACCCGGGGCGTGGCCGGTCTCGTTGTCGGCCGGGTTGGCCGTATAGGGCCCGTCGTCGACCACCCGGGCCTCGCAGCTCGCGCAGGTCCAGCGGGCCCGGGGCTGATCCCGCCACAGCGACCGCTCGGGCTCGGGCAGCGGACGACGCTCGATCAGCAGCGCGAACGCCAGCTCTCCGCGCGGCTCGCCGCCCGCGGCGTCGACGCCCACAGCGGCGCCGATGTCGTCCCACGACCGGCCCGCACCGCGCGCCGCCTCGACGTAGCCCAACAACTCGGAAGCAGCGACGTCGCGTGCCAGTACCGCGGCCCGGACCCCGGCCAGCGGGTCATCGAGCCCCGAACGGGTCAGCAGGCGGAACCCCGGAACCGGGGTCTCGATCAACACTGCCCCGAACACATCCCGCGCGACATGACGGACCTCGGCCCGCAGCGACCACACCGCGCGCCGCCGCACCTCGTCACGGCTGCTGCTGCTCACGCCGCACCCCGACCCGCACGCGCCGTCCGCCGCTCGCCGCGCAGCTGGGCGCGCTCGGTCTCGGTCAGGCCCCCGGCGATGCCGTACGGCAGCACCGCCAACGCGAACTCCAAGCACGTCGACCGCACCGGGCAGCCCACGCACACGGCCTTGGCCTCGGCAACCTGGGCGTCGTACACCGGGCCCCACTTCGCCGTCGGCTGGAACAGCTCCGGGTCGACGTCGAGGCATGCGGCCCGATCCCGCCAGTTCCGGTCCGCTGGTCGCGGCGCGATCGGCCTCGTGGGACGGCCGGTACCGGGCTGGGGCCTCGTAGTCGTCGCGGCGCTCATCCGACAGCCGCCTTCGTCCCGTCGGTCAACGGCTGCGCCGCCTGCGAGACCATGGACACGAGGTCCGACAACATCCCGGGCAGACCCGCCCCCACCGGCGTGGTCACGAAGAGGCCCACCGCGATCACCGCGAACACCGCGGCCCCGCCTGCGCTGCGCGACTTCGCGCACATCACCGAACCCAGCACCGCGAACGCGATCAGCACGCCGACGGTCCCCATCACGCCACCCCGTTCTTGGTCTCGCCGCGCCAGCGCTCAGCGATCTCCGCGGACTCGACGCAGCTCCCCGCCTGGGCCGCGGCGTCGAGCAGCTGCTCGATGGCCTTCGCCGGGACGACGTATCGGCCCTGTCCGCGACCGGCACGCATGCGGATCGCCGGAAAGCCGTCCGTCTGGATCAGCCGGTAGAGGTACTCCTGGGAGATGCTCAGCAGCGCGGCTGCCTCCGGCACGGAGTACGTGGGAACGCCCACCGCCCGCTTTCCCATGGCCGCGGCGAGCGCATGACGGCGCAGAAGCCCCCGCCACTCGCTCGGCGACTGCTTCACCTGCTGCACCCCGGCCTCCTGCTCGGCCGGGAGTTGATCCTGTGGCTGCATCTCGTCTCCTTCGCTGTCCTCGTTGCTCTACCAGCATAGCTAGTAGAGCTAGCAGATCGCAAGTGCCCTACTAGCTTGGTTAGCGGAGGAGTAGGTTCTGGGCGTGGAAGCGCTTGATCCAGACGACCCGAGGCCGCCGTTTCAGCAGGTAGCCAACGTGCTACGGGCTGCCATCCGGACACGTCTGTTCTCGCCCGGAGATCAGCTGCCGTCGTTGAGCGAGCTGTCGAAGACATACGGCGTGTCGCTGATGACCGTGCAGAAGGCGCTCGGCGTGCTGCGGGACGAGGGACTCGTGATCTCTCGTCAGGGCAAGGGGTCGTTCGTGCGGCAGCGAACCGAACGCGCGGTCGGGCTCCGGCCACACATCGAGCGAGCGTTCGACCACCAGCGCGTGGTCATCGACTTCGCCGGCTTCTCCGGCGAGACCCTGTCCGGAGCGATCCAGGAACCTCTCGACAAGATCCGAATCGGCCATCTCACCCCGGACGAGATCACGCTTCGCGTATTGCTACCGGACCTGTCGGTTCCGATGGGCCTGCCTGCGCTGGCGAGCACGGGCGAGGACGATTCCCGCATCCGGGCGCGCTCGACACAGATCACTCGTCGCTTCAATGATGCGATGGCCCACTCGTTGCAGGAACTCGCCGACATGAAGCTCGTCCGCTCGGCATCGGTGGAGGTAAGGACCTACCGAACCAGTCCGCTGTTCAAGCTCTACATCATCAACGGCGAAGAAGTCTTCTTCGGCTTCTACCCGGTCCTGGAACATGAGGTATCCATCGGTGGCGAGCCGACAGCGATCCTCGACCCGATGGGCAAGGATGCCGTCCTGTTCCACTTCGCCGCCACCGAGGACGACACGTCGATCGGCACGCAATATGTGGCGGAAGCGCAGAAGTGGTTCGACTCCGTATGGCGAACGGTCGGTCGGACGGCCACGACGTGAGCGGCGCCGAACTCGCCTCGGTCCTCGGACAGGCCCAGGCCGTGCTCTTCGACTTCGACGGACCGATCTGCTCCATCTTCGCCGGATACCCTGCGCCCGTCATCGCTCGCGAGCTGCGCGACCACCTCGCCGAGCTGGGATCGAACATCCCGGAAACGGACGATCCGCTGGAGGTCCTGCGCCTGTCGGTTCCATCGGGTCAGCGCATCGTCGCCGAGATCGAGGACCTGCTCGTCGCGGCCGAGCGCGCCGCCGCCCTCTCGGCCTCACCCACTCCGGGCGGCATGGAGAGCATTGAAGCGTGTATCGCGTCCGGCAGGACAGCCGCAATCGTCAGCAACAACTCCGCAGCAGCAGTCTGCAGCTACCTCGACCACCACGGGAGTCCGCTCCTGGTCGCCGAGCTGATCGTCGGCCGCGAGTACGCGAACCCGCAGTTGATGAAACCCCATCCAGCGCCGATGCTTTCCGTTCTTGCCGCCGCCGGAGTGCGACCGCCGGAGGCCGTCCTCATCGGAGACAGCACAACGGACGTCGAGGTGGCAATTGCGGTCGGCGTACCGTGCATCGGCTTCGCGAACAAACCAGGTAAACGCGAGACTCTCAGCGCCGCAACTGTGGTGATCGACGATATGAGAGTGCTCGCCGAACAGCTGGCGGCCGTGCCGTCGCGCGGGAAGACCAGGTGACGGAGCCGGGCGCCGAGCTGGCCGCGCTCCGCCAGGCCGGTGACGCACTCGGGCTGGACACCTCGAACGCTGATCTGGTGTCGTCGACCTCCCGGATCATCTGGCGTCTGCCCGCCCCGGCCGCGGTCGTGCTGATCTCCCGGCCCGGCAGCAAGGACCTGGCTCAGGTCCAGGCCGAGGCATCCGCGGTGCAGGCCGCGCACGCAGCCGGCGTACGTACCCCGACTCTGCTCGCCGGGCCGGCGCCGATCGCTGGCGGACGAGTCGCCCTCGCCTATGAGTGGATCGCTTCCCGCGCGTTCGAGCCCGACGACTGGCCGCCGGCCGTCCGCGCGATACGCCGGCTCGCGAACGGTCGATCTGACGACCTCGCCGTCCTGCAGTGGCCGGCCGAGCTCCCGGACGGCAAGTGGCGCGACGTTCTCGGACCCGACGTCCACGGGCCGTTCGTGGAGCGCTGCCGGTTCGCGGCCTCGGAGATCCACGCGTTGACCGCCGACCGGGACGGCCTCGTCCTCAGCCACGGCGACGTGCAGCCCGCCAACATCCTCATCGGCCCCGACGGGGAACCGTGGCTGATCGACTTCGAGTACGCCTGCCTCGCCCCTCCGGAATGGGACCCGGCAAAGATCATGATCCTGGGTCGTCGTTTCGGTGATCCGCGTGGACCTGAGGAATTGCTGTCCGCCTGGCCGCAGCTCGATCAGGCGAGACTCGCCAGATGTGTCACGGCGCAAGAGACGCTTCTCGTCGCCTGGCTGGCCCGGATGGCTGTCGGCGGGACCGCCGGCGCGGCCACCGAGGCACGCCACCGCGCCCGTTCACTCGACGAAGGAAACGTCGTCTGGCGACACCTCGCCTGATCCCCGCACCGGGCCTACTGAGGCCGCCGCATCCGTCCCGCGAGGATCTCCGCCGCTCGACGGTCGGACTCACCGACCCACGCCGCGTACACCCGGAGTGTGGTCGCCCCGCCGCCGCCATGGCCGAGGCGACCGGCCACCGTTCGCAGATCGACACCGGCCGTGAGCAGCTCGGTGGCGGAGTAATGGCGGAGGGCGTGAAGGTGGCTGTCGATCCCGAGCGCGGAGCACATCCGTCCGTACCGGTGGGTCACGGCGCTGGGATCGGCCGGTACGTCGTGCAGCGGCTGGTAGGAGAACACGAACGCCTGCGGCACCGGGTCGACGCCCAGACCGCGGGCCTGCTCCTCGTGGCGCTTGGCATGATCGGCGAGAACGGCCATGGTCTCCGGGTCGAGGGAGATCCTGCGCATCTGGTGCGTCTTGGTGTCCTTCTCGATGCTCCGCCCGCCGGATCGCACGACGTTGCGACGGATGCTCAGGGTGCCGGTCACGAAGTCGACGTCGGGCCAGCGCAGCGCCAGCACCTCGGCGCGCCGCATCCCGGTCACCATCACCAGCCAGACCAGGGTTCCCCAGTCCGCGTCCTCGGCCCATGCCGCCTCGATCAGGCGCGCCGCCTCGACTGCGCTCGGCGGCTCCGGCTGCGGGGCCCGCTGCTTCGGCTTCCTGGCGATGTCGGCCGGGTTGGACCGGATCCACTCCCACCGGACCGCAGCCCCCAGAGCAGCACTGAGGATCCAGTGGATCTGCCGGATCGACGACGCAGCCATGGGCGAGCAGCGGTGCGGTGGGCACTCGACGACCGGGCAACCCGCCCGCGTGCAGTCGTGCGGCCCGCGTCCCGGCCGGCCGGGACGGCGGCGGTGGCGGATCTCGCGGCACTCGTGGTCCGCCGTCGTGCGATGGTCGACGGCCGGCTCACCGTCACGGCACCGGTGTCGGCACCGGCGCAGCTCGGCGTAGAACTCCTCCAGCAGCTGCGGCGTGATCTTCCCGAGGGGCACCGCGCCCAGCGCCGGGTCGATGGTGCGGCGGATGTACCCCCGGTACCCGTCGAGCGTCGTCTCCTCCGCCTCGTGCGTCCGCAGCCACGCATCCAACGCCGCGCCGAGCGTCGCGCGGGTGCGCGGGCTGCGCTGCTCGTCGACCTGGCCCAGTAACCGCGTCAGCACCTTCTGGGCCGCGGCCTCGTCGGGCGCCGACTCCGTGAGGTAGTTCCCCCTGCCCGTCAACGGGTCCACACCGGCGTACACGAGCACTTGGTAGGAGCTGCCCCGCTTGCGGATGTGCCCGCGCGAACGACGGCGCTTACCACCTGTCGTCGCCATGACCTGAGTTTACTCAATGACAGCGCCATTGACAGCGCCAACAATCTAGATCATGCCGGATACTGTAACTGCTGTTCAGAGGTGGTGGGCCCCCGGGGGATCGAACCCCGAACCCGCGGATTAAAAGTCCGCTGCTCTGCCGATTGAGCTAGAGGCCCTCCAACCGCGAGAACACCCAGGGATCGATGCTCTCACGGACGGAGCGTCGGCTGCCCCTGGATCCCAGACGCATCCGATGACCAGCAGCGTACCTACTCCCCGACGATCATCAGGGACTGACCGAGGCCGGTCGAGCTGGTCACGGGTAGCCGCCCCCGAAGCGGCACGACGGCGCAGGTGTTCAGGCTGCGGGGACCGTGATCGGTGGTGGTCGGCGGCGGGGGCGGCGTAGCGGGTCCACCCACGGTGGGGGATAGAACTCGGGGATCCCCTCGACCAGCCGGACGTCCCATCCGGCGTGGTGGACCAGCCGGTGACAGGTACGGCACAGCGCCACGCAGTTGTCGACGCTGGTCGGGCCCTGTTCGGACCACGGGATGATGTGGTGGATCTGGCACCAGGACGGGGGTCGTCCGCAGCGGGCGCAGCCCCGGTCCCGGGCAGCGACGGCGCGCCGGATCCCGTCGGGGACGGTGCGGCTCATCCGCCCGACATCCAACGGCCGCCCCTTCCCGTCCATCACGACGGGGATGACGGCGGCGTCGCAGCACAGCAGCCGCAACGCCTGCGGGGTGAGGGTGCCACCGAAGTCCAGCACCGCCGCCCGAGCCCGGCGTTCCAGGTCCTCGAGCTGCACGTGGATGGTCAGGTGCGGCCGGTGCCCCCCGGAATCGGGCACCCGGGTCGACGAGCCGTGGTCCAGGACGTAGCCGCAGGCATCGGCCAGCGCCTCGGCCTGCCGCTGCGGGGTCGACCGGTCGTCGTCGGCGGTGACCGGTTTCGCGGTGGTGTCGATCAGGGTGGCGATCGCGTCGAACATCGCCGCATCCCGATAGCTGCCCTTCAGCGTGCCGCCGATCCCATCGGGGTTGCGGTGCAGGTACAGCTCGTTCACCTGGAGTTCGGGCCGGTGGTCGGGTTCGGGCCCGTCGGCGTCCAGCGCCTCGACCAGTTGCACGGCGCGGGCGTGCAGCTCGTTCGGGGTGCAGCCGGGGATCCACCCGGCCAGCTGCGCTTCGGCAGCGGCCCAGATCTGCGGGGACAGCCGCTCGGCGGCAGGCGAGCCCAGCACCCGGGCGATGACCTCGACGTGGCGCAGGCTCGCCGCGCCCTGGTCGAACACGGTGGCGGTGGCGGGCAGCACCGGGGGCAGCACCGCACCGTCCAGCCCGATCCGCGGCCGCACCTGCCCGGCGGCGAGCAGCCGGCGCCGCGCGTCGAACCGTTCCCACCCCACCAGATCACCCAGCGCGGTCACCGTGGAGCGGTAACCGCGCTCGGTGAACACCCCACGCCGTTCCAGATCCGCCAGGGCCGAGACCGTGACCTGGTCCAGCCGCCGCGCCATCCCTTCACAGAGGGTGAGCGCCGACAGGAGCTCGTCGTCGCCCGCGCCCGGCCCGGTAGCGGCGGCCAGCGCGTCGACGGCCTCGACCAGGAGGCGGTGCGCGTGGGCGAGCGGGGATCTGGACACGGTCCCGATCGTACGCGAACGCGCGTTCGACCACTAGCGAGTTTGTGCAGCTCAGACCGCACGCGCGTTCCGTCCTCAGCGCGCGCGTTGCACTGCGCGCGCGGCCTACGGAACACGCGCGCGGAGCCTCGGCCATGCCCGCACAGCTAGCCCAGAGGGGTCCAGGTGCCCTTGTCCAGCGGCCGGCCCGCGATCCGTGACACCTGGAGACGGAGAGCCCTCAGCGCCGCCGATCTCGTGGGGCACGGATGGGGACGCTCCCACGGTGCGCAGGCCGCGCAGAGCCCGGTTCCGTCGTCGACATGGGCGTCGAGCAGGCGCACAGGCAGCCCGTCGTACTCGGCCAGCACCTCGACGAGGCTCATCGTCGATCTTCGGTCTGGATCTCCAACGCCCGGTCCGCCACGACGCGGGTGGCGCACGGGTGCACGGGGAGGGGGCGATCCCACCACTTGCAACCCTCGCAATGACCGGTGCCGTCGTCCGTGTGCAGCTCGGCGAGCCGGGCCGCCAGACCCCCGCACTCGGCCAATGCCTCAGCGATCCCCACGACACCTCCGACTCGGAAAACTGCGCTAACAACGCCAAGTCTACGGGTAGGCGTCAAGCACTGAATTAGGGTGCACTTACGTACATACAACGCCGATCATGCTCTAACCCGTGCTCAAAGGACGTACCGTGATCGACATGCCGGTCAGGTACCTCACAACGAGTGAGCTGAGCCACCACCTCGGCATCGCCGCTCGCACCATCCAGGGCTGGCGCAAGAAGGGTCTGATCACCCCGGCGCTCGTCACGGCGGGCGGGCAGGCACGCTGGATCGAACAGGACGTCCGCGACCAGCTCCGCAGGCTCGAAGAGGAACGCCGCCGCGAGCGGGAGTAGCCCTCGATCGAGTGACGGAGGGTCAGTCGTCGCTACCCTGCGCCATCATTCACCCTGAGGTGCATGCGTCTCCACCGTCGTGTCGCCCTCGTCGCCGCCCTGCTCACCCTGTCGGGGTGCGACACCGTCAGCGGGCCGGCCGTCCCGGTGGCCGACTCGGCCCACAGCGTCCAGGTCACCGCGACCTTCACCCCCGGGCCCGGAACCGCGGTCACCTACGACCCGACGCTCGTGCCGGCCGGGGCGCAGGGCACCGTCGACGCGACGTCGAGCAGCACCGGCACCTCCGTGGCGCTGTCGGTGCAGGGCCTGCTGCCCGGCCGCAGCTACGGCGCGCACGCGCACACCGAACCGTGCGGGACGACGGGTGCTGCGGCCGGGCCGCACTACCAGAACACCGCGGACCCGGTGCAGCCCAGCGTCGACCCCCGGTACGCCAACCCCGACAACGAGATCTGGCTCGACCTCACCACCGACGCCAGCGGGGCCGGCACCGCCCGCACCGCCGTGACCTGGGAGTTCAACGGGCAGCGGCGGGCCCACTCGGTGGTCGTCCACGAGATGTCGACGGTCACCGACCCCGGCCGGGCGGGGACGGCGGGCAACCGCGCGGCGTGCATCACCGTCGACTTCTAGAATCGGAGGCGTGACCGCCCCCGCGATCGTCCGTCCGCTCCGGATCGGGCCGTACACGTCCGAGACCCCGGTCGTGCTGGCCCCGATGGCCGGGATCACCAACGCCGGGTTCCGCACGCTGTGCCGCGAGCAGGGCGCCGGGTTCTACGTCTGCGAGATGATCACCTCGCGCGGGCTGGTGGAGAAGAACCCGCTCACCCGCCGGATGATCGCGTTCGGGGCCGACGAGGCGCCGCGGTCGATGCAGCTCTACGGCGTCGATCCCGCGGCGATGGGCCGGGCGGTGCAGATCGTGGTCGACGAGGGCCTCGCCGACCACATCGACATGAACTTCGGCTGCCCCGTCCCCAAGGTCACGCGCAAGGGCGGGGGTGCGGCGCTGCCGTACAAGCGGCGGCTGTTCGAGCGGATCGTGCGGGCCGCGGTCGAGAACGCCGGGTCGATCCCGGTGACGGTGAAGATGCGGATCGGCATCGACGACGAGCGCCACACCTTCCTCGACGCCGGGCGCCGCGCCGTCGACGCGGGAGCGGTGGCGGTCGCGCTGCACGCCCGCACCGCCGCGCAGCGCTACTCCGGCCAGGCGGACTGGTCGGCCATCGCCC
>CAXTTN010000067.1:1604-24649 GCA_964247105.1 uncultured Pseudonocardia sp. | reverse complement strand
TCTACGGCCAGAACGGCCCCCGCGTCGGCTCCTTCGACGCTGGCTTCGGCACCGGACTCATGGCCCGCGCCATCGGCGAGAAACGCGCCCGCGAGATCTGGTTCCTCTGCCGCAAGTACAGCCCCCAACAGGCCCTGGACTGGGGACTGGTCAACAAGGTCGTCCCCGCCGCCGAACTGCACGCCGAGGTCCGCGCCTGGGCCGACGAGATCATGCAGCTCTCCCCCACCGCGATCACGGTGCTCAAGCAGGCCTTCAACGCCGACACCGAGCACTTCGCCGGCATCGGCCAGATGGCCTTCTCGGCCTTGAAGCTGTTCGGCGAGTCCGACGAGGCCCAGGAGGGCATCGCGGCGTTCAACGAGAAGCGGCAACCCGACTTCGCACGCTTCCGCACCCACTGACGAGCGCTGTCCGATCGACGTCCAGGTCCCGGTCGAGCGCCCGCTCACGCCATCGTCAGGCCGCCGCTGACCGACAGCGTCTGGCCGGTGATGTAGCCGGTGGCGTCCGAGGCGAAGAACGCCACCGCCGCCGCGACGTCCTCGGGCTGCGCCAGGCGGCGCATCGGGACGCCGCGCGTCATCCCGGCCAGCACCTTCGCCCCATCGCCCGACTTCGCCGCGAACGCCTGCAGCATCGGGGTGTCGGTCGGGCCCGGGCACACGGTGTTCGCCGTGATGCCCTTGGACGCGACCTCCCTGGCCAGGGTCTTGGTGAACGCGATGATGCCGCCCTTCGTCCCGGAGTAGACGGCCTCCAACGACGAGCCGACGCGCCCGGCGTCCGACCCGATGTTGATCACCCGACCCCAGCCGCGGTCGATCATCCCGGGCACCACCGCGTGGGTGACGCGCAGCATGCCCGTGAAGTTGACGTCGATGACGCGGTCCCAGAACTCCTCGGTGGTGTCGACGAAGTTCATGAAGTCGTCCCAGCCGGCGTTGTTCACCACGACCTCGATCGGCCCGAGCTCCTCCGACACGGTCGTGACCGCCGCCCGCACGGCATCGGTGTCGGTGACGTCGGCCTGCACCGCCAGCGCCGTGCCACCGGCCGCGGTGATCGACGCCGCGGTGGCCGTCGCGGTGTCGAGGTTCAGGTCGACGACGGCGACGGCGAACCCCTGGGCGCCGAGGGTCGTGGAGATGCCCTGCCCGATGCCCTGGGCTCCGCCGGTGACGAAGGCCGTTCTACGGCTCATGTCGATCGCCCCGGTGTGCTCACTCGAGCACCGCGATCGCGTTCTCCGGGCACGCCGCCGCGCCCTCCCTGGCCTGCTCCTGCGCCCCCTCCGGCACGTCGCCCGCCGGGAGGCAGAAGCCGTCGGCGTCCAGCTCGTAGACGTCCGGGGCGGTGGCGTTGCACTGCCCGTGCCCGGCACAGGCCTTCTGGTCCACCTCGACGCGCACGGCGCCTCCTCTTCTCGTCGGATCCTCGGGCGGGCGGGTGCGAGCTCGGCGCGCTCACGCCGCCGTCATCCCGCCGTCGACCGCCCAGACCTGGCCCGTCACCCAGGTGGACTCGTCGCTGGCCAGGTAGACCGCCGCCCAGGCGACGTCGTCCTCGGTGCCGAGGCGCCCGAGCGGGAACCGACGGGCCCGCTGCAGCTCCAGCGCCTCCTCCGGCGTCTCGCCCGTGCCGGTGCCGTACCCGCCGCGCTCGGCGTAGGTGCTCAGCACGAGCGGGGTCGGGACCGTGCCGGGGCAGATCGCGTTGACCCGGATCGACGACGGCCCGTACTCGACGGCCAGCTGCCTGGTCAGCCCGATCACGCCGGCCTTGGCCGCGGCGTAGGGCGCGATCCCCGCGACACCGACGAGCCCGCCGACGCTGGCCTGGTTGACCAGCGACCCCCCGGTGCCCTGCGCGAGCATCTGCCGCAGCGCGTGCTTGTCGGAGAGGAACACACCGGTCAGGTTGACGCCGATCACCCGCTCCCAGTCGGCCAAGGACGTGTCGGCGCCGGTGCCGACGCCCGGGATGCCCGCGTTGGCGTAGAGCACGTCCAGCCCGCCGAAGGCGGCGACGGTCTCGGCGACCATCCGCTCGGCGTCGGCCTCCACCGACACGTCGGCCCGGCACGCCAGCGCCGTGCCGCCCTCCTTCTCGATGAGGGCGACGGTCGTCTCGGCGCCGGGCAGGTCGCGGTCGGCGCAGACGACCGACGCGCCCTCCGCGCCGAACCGCACCGCCGCCCCACGGCCGATGCCCGACCCGGCGCCGGTGATCAGCGCCCTCTTCCCGGCCAGTCGGCCCACGTGGAGACCTCCGTGTCGCGCGATCAGGTGGTGTGCAGCACGGTCAGCGGGCGCCGGGGCGCACCGAGAGCCACACCGGCATGCTCGAGTAGCTGTCGTGGGTGCTCGACGCGTTCTCGACCGGCGGGTCATCGGGGTCGAGCTCGACGCCCGCGGCGTAGAGCGCCCGCAGGATCCGCATCATCGTGCCCTCCGTCGGCTGCTCGCCGTCGCGCTTGGCCAGCCCCGTGACCAGCGGCCGACCCACGCAGACGTGCACGCCGCCGCCGAACGTCAGGCCCCACGGCCGCACGCCGGCCGGCGCACCGCGGTAGGGGTTGAACCGGTCGGCGTCCGGGCCGAAGACCGCCGCGTCACGGTTGGCGGGCGTGAACAGCAGCGCGACCCGCTCCCCCGCGGCGACCTCCCGCCCGGACGCCAGCGTGACGGCGCCGGTCGCGTAGCGCAGCAGCGTCGGTGCCGGCTGGTGCAGCCGCAGCGACTCGTTGACCAGCAGCCGCAGGAAGTCGGGATCGTGCTGCTTGCCGGCGTCCTCGGGATGGTCGCGCATCCACTCCTCGAGGTGGACGATCACGTGCGGCAGCGTGTGCGTGGTGGTCTGCGTCGCCGCGACGAGGAACAGCGTCGCCTCCCGCAGCGGCAGCTCGTCGTCCCACTCCGGGGACCAGTGCAGGAACAGCAGCGTCAGCAGGTCGACGGGCAGGTCCTCGCGGGGCACCGTGCCCGCGCGGTGGTCCGCGACGAGCTGCTTGCGGCGCGCCATCGACGGCCCGAAGAACTCCTCGACGAACGCGGCGCGCTGGCGCATGCCGTTGGCCATAACGGTGTCGTGGTCCTCGGTGGACCACTCGACGGTGGCCGCCGCGCCCAGCTGCTCCAGGAACCAGCGGAACCGCTCCGTGCGCTCCGGGGAGTCGACGCCGTCGATCCCGGTGGTGACGGCGGCGATGCGGTGCAGCATCGCGCGGACGAGCGGGACGAGGTCGACCTTCACCCGGCCGTCGGGACCGGCGGCCGCGAAGCAGTCCAGCACCATCTGCTCGACGACGGGGTTGAGTGCCGTGTGGTCGTAGTAGATCAGTGCCGACCGGTCGAACAGCGGGTTCTCCAGCCGCCGCCGCTCGCGGTGGTCGGGGCCGTCGAGCATGAGCAGCGATTCGCCGAACAGGGGCCTGCTCTCGGTGTGCGATCCCTGCCGGAAGTCCTTGGAGCGGAGGATCTCGTCGATCTCCCGGTAGTCCGCGATCTTCGTCATCGTCGCGATGTGTGGCGGCGCCGTCCACTCCCGCATCCGCATCTCCCGGTCCGTAGTCGAGACCACCGCGTCCGAACAGGACTGCAGTCAACCGCCTCCCACGGCCTCCGTCAATGCATACTATGACCCTTGTTCAGGCGCCGCTGCCGCGGTGGGGTTCCTCGCCCTGCAGGTCTCAGGTGCCGTACCTCTCCCAGTGGAGGACCTCGTCCATATGACGCTTGTAGTGCCGTTCGAAGTACTTGAGCGTCTCGTCCAGGTGCTTGCGCATCGCGAGCTCGGCCTTGTCGCCGTCGCCGGACTCGATGCCGATGCAGATCTCGTCGTGGGCCTGCCAGATGATCTTGCGGAACCGCCGCGGGTAGTCCGCACCCAGCACGGTGCTGTCGGTGATCCAGTGCAGGGAGTTGATGCAGTACGCGAGCAGCGGGTTGTCCGAGCCCCACGCGACGAGGTCGTGGAAGCGCCGGTTCTCGTCGAGGAACGCGTCGGGCTCGTCGAGGCTGGAACCCATGCGGTCGACCGACGCCCGCAGGTCGGCGATCAGGCCGTGGTCGACGCGCTCGGCACAGAGCCGCGCCGTGATCGGCTCCAGCAGCTGCCGGGTCTCGATCACGACCCGGAACGGGGTGTCGGCGAACTGCATGAGCAGCGCCAGGGAGCTGGCGAGGTGCCGCGAATCGGGCGAGGTGATCACCGGCCCGCCGCCGGGGCCCGGCCGGATCGTCAGCACGCCCTGCAGCTCCAGGACGCGCAGGGCCTCCCGCAGGGTGTTGCGCCCGACGCTGTAGGTCTCCAGCATGTCGCGCTCGGGGGGCAGATGGCTGCCGGCCGGGAGGTTGCGGTCCTTGATCTCCTTGACGATGCGCTGGGCGATCACGGTGGCGCGCTTGGGGGGCATGCCGGCTAACGACGACCGTGGCGTCACGTCCCTGCGGGCGACGGACATGTCCACTCCCTGCTGTCTGTCACCGAGCCGATCGCCCCGAAATACCGGACCAGGCTCGTGACGATCGTACTCAGCGGTGCCGCGGTCGATCCGGCACCGTCCAGAGCGCGTGATGGGGACGATACCGATCGCGCCCTCCGGCTGGTACACCGCGTCACCACGCCATGACTTTCCGCGACCCGATCACGCTCCGCGCGCTCTGTCTCCCGTGCGGATCGATGATTACCATCGCCCTGGATTCGGCGGACCGACGACGGAGGCGACGATGGCGACCGACGACCTGGAGAACAGGATCAGGATCCTCGAGGACCGGGCGGAGCTGCAGGAGCTGGTGGCCGTCTACGGCCGCCTGGTCGACGATCGCGACATCGACGGCATCGCCGACCTCTACACCGCCGACGCGATGTTCGACTCGACCGAGGGGCCGATCACGGGCCGGGAACCGGTCATCGCCTACTACCGCCGCCAGCTCGACCGGTACGGGATGACCTACCACTACCCCCACAGCCACACGATCGAGTTCACCGGCCCGGACACCGCGACCGGCGTCGTCTCGGCGCACGCGGAGCTCGCCATCCTGCCCACGCCGTTCGTGGTCGCGCTGCGCTACCTCGACTCCTACCGCCGCGAGGCCGGCCGCTGGAGGTTCGTGAGCAGGCGGGCCCTGCAGCTCTACGCGGCACCGCTCGCCGACCTGCCCGACGTGCTCGCCGGCACCCTGCGCCGGCGCTGGCCCGGCACCGAGCCCGCCGAGGCCGACATCCCCGAGCAGCTCCCGACGTGGCAGGCCTACGCCGCCGCGAAGGCCGTCACCGGGTGAGGAGGAGGTGGGCGGCCTCGCGGGCCGGCATGCCGACCGCGACCCCGCAGGCCACCGCCGGCGCGTTGGCGGCGCTGATCACGCCGTCCTGGTAGGTGGAGAGGCCGTCGCCCATCCGCGCGGTGCGCGCGTCCACGGTGGCACCGGCCAGCCCGTCGGCCTCGACGATCGGCAGCCCGGCCATCCCGGAGTCGTCCCGGCCGCGGCCGCCGTCGGAGCAGATGAAGCCCCACGGGCGCACCGACCGGAGGTAGGGCACGGCGCTGCGCCCCGTGTGGCCCGCGGTGACCAGCACGTTCCGTCCGGTGTCCGCATCGGTGCCGAACGCGATGGAATCGGCGCACACGACGGCGCGGCCGTCCGGGCCCTCCTCCACCACCGTGCGGTTGGTGATCTCGTGGGGCGCGCGCGTGCCGGGATCGGTGCGCAGCAGGACGAGCGCGGCCTCGCGCACGGGCATGCCCGGGTGCACCCCGCAGGCGGCGGCCACGGCGTTGACGCGGCTGACGACGCCGTGCTCGACGACGTCGACCCCGTCGCCCAGCAGGATGGTCGCGACGTCGGCGGCGGCGGCGGGGATGCCCAGCGCCTCGTAGAACCAGAGGCCGGCGATGCCGGCACCCTCGGGCCCGATCCCGCAGTCCAGGCCGATCGCGGCGCGGGGCCTGCGGTCGGCGACGAACCGCGCCGGGAGGACCCCGGAGTACGACGCGCTGACCACCACGTCGCGGCCGGTGTTCCGCGCGTCCACGTGGTAGGCGGAGTCGAGCGCGACCACCCGGCCGCGCTCCTCGTCGACGACGACGGTCTGCAGGTCCATGGCCCGAGGATAGTGCTCGAAGCCTGGTCACCCCCGAAAATCTCTGATAATAGTAAACCCCCCGAAATGCGTACGGCCGATCTCCCGGAGAGGTGAGCGGGCCATGAAACCTGCTGTCTTCGAGTACCTGTCCCCGACATCGGTGGGTGAGGCCGTGCAGATGCTGGCCGCCCCCGGTGACGGTGACACCAAGGTCATGGCGGGCGGGCAGAGCCTCGTGCCGCTGCTGAGCCTGCGGCTCGCCCAGCCCAGCCGGATCGTCGACATCAACCGCGTCGACACGCTGAGCGAGATCACCGAGAGCGCCGGCGTGCTCACGATCGGGGCGCTCGTGCGGCAGCGGGCCGCCGAGCGCTCCGATGTGGTCCGCGCCGCGTGCCCGCTGATGGCCGAGGCCCTGCCCTACATCGGCCACACCGCGATCCGCAACCGCGGCACGGTCGGCGGCAGCATCGCGCACGCCGATCCGGCCGCCGAACTGCCGACCGTCGCGGTCTGCCTCGACGCCGAGCTCGTCGCGGAAGGACCCGCCGGGGAGCGCACCATCCCCGCCGCGGAGTTCTTCACCGGCTTCTTCACCACCGCGATCGGCGAGGACGAGATCCTCACCGCCGTCCGCGTCCGCTCGGCGGGACCGGGCACCGGTGCCGCCTACGAGGAGGTCGCGCGCCGGCACGGCGACTTCGCGATGGCCGGGGTCGCCGCGGTCGTCCGGCTCGACGGCGACACGATCGCCGAGGCCCGCATCGCCGTCTCCGGCGTGGACCTGGCCCCGGTCCGCGCCAGCAAGGCCGAGGCGGTGCTCACCGGCCAGACGGCGGACGAGGCCACGCTCACCGCCGCGGCCGACGCGGCCACCGCCGACCTGCACCCGTCGTCCGACCTGCACGGATCCGCCGCCTACCGCAGGCACCTCGCGGGCGTGCTGATCCGCAGGGCCGTCCGTACCGCCGCCACCCGCGCCCGGGAGAGCCGATGAACACCCGTGAGATCACCGTGACGGTGAACGGTCGCACGCGCACCGTCTCCGTCGAGGTCCGCCGGACGCTCGCCGACTTCCTGCGCGAGGACCTCGGCCTGACCGGTACCCACCTCGGCTGCGAGCACGGCGTCTGCGGCGCGTGCACCGTCGTCATCGACGGCGCCACCGCCCGCTCGTGCCTGCAGCTCGCCGTGCAGGCCGACGGCCACGAGATCACCACCGTCGAGGGGCTCGGCGGCCCGAACGGCGAGCTGCACCCGGTGCAGCAGGCCCTGCACGACAGCCACGCCTTCCAGTGCGGCTTCTGCACGCCCGGCTTCGTCATGGCGGTGCACGGGATGGTGCTGGAGAAGGCGGCGGGCGGCCGTGCCCCGTGCTCGCGCGCGGAGATCCGCGAGGAGCTGTCGGGCAACATCTGCCGCTGCTCCGGCTACCAGGCGATCGTCGACGGCGTCGAGCAGGCCCTCGCGGCCGGCTCGGGAACGGAGCAGTGATGGCCGGCGGGAGCGCGATCTCGGGGCTGGTCGGCGCGCGGATCCACCGCAAGGAGGACAAGACGATCCTCACCGGCGCGGGCCGCTACGTCGACGACGTGTACGAGCGCGGCATGCTGCACTGCCATTTCCTGCGCAGCACGGTGGCGCACGGGCGGATCACGGCCATCGACGTCGAGGCCGCCCGCGGCCTCGAGGGTGTGGTGCACGTGTTCACGGGCGCGGACATGAGCGCGATCACCGAGGACCTCAGCTTCGCCCAACCCATCCCCGGCCTGCACAGCCCGTCCTACCCGGCCATCGCCCACGACGTCGTCCGCTACGTCGGCGAGCCGGTGGCGCTGGTCGTCGCGGAGAGCCGCTACATCGCCGAGGACGCGGCGGGGATGATCGAGGTCGAGTACGACGTGCTCCCCGCGGTGACGAGCACCGTGGGCGGCCTCGCCGACGGCGCTCCGGAGCTGTTCGCGGACGTGCCGGGCAACGTCGTGCACTCCGACGAGCAGCTCTTCGGCGACATCGAGGCCGCGTTCGCGCAGGCCGACCACGTCGTCACCGACGGCATCGACCAGCACCGGTGGGCGCCGGTGCCGATGGAGTGCCGCGGCGGCGTCGCCACGTTCGACCGCGCGACCGGCCAGCTCACGTACGAGGCCTCCACCCAGACGACGCACACGCTGCGGTTCCTGCTCGCCGGGTGGATCAAGCACCCGATCCACCAGATCCGCGTCATCGCCAACAACGTGGGCGGTGCGTTCGGGCTGAAGTTCTCCATCTACCGGGAGGACGTCGCGCTCTGTGCGGCCGCGAAGCTCCTCGGCGGTTCGGTGAAGTGGATCGAGGACCGCAACGAGCACCTCGTCGCGGGGGGCCACGCACGCGAGGAGCAGCTCACGCTCGAGGCCGCCGTCAAGGCCGACGGCACCCTGCTCGGGCTGCGCGTCACGATGCTGCTCGACGCCGGCGCCTACCCGATCAACCCGCCGGCCACGGTCTACACGGGCATCGTCCGGACCACCCTGCCCGGGCCGTACAAGCTGCCCGCCTACCAGTTCAGCCACAAGATCGTGGCCACGAACAAGGCGTCCTACATCTCGCTGCGCGGGCCGTGGGCGGTCGAGACGCTGGTCCGCGAGCGGCTGATGGACAAGATCGCGCTCACCTGCGGCATCTCGCCGGTCGAGGTCCGCAGGCGCAACCTCGTCACGCTCGACGACCAGCCGACCAAGATGATCACGAACGTGACCCTGGAGAACGTCACGGCAGCCGAGACGTTCGAGCGGCTCGCCGAGCTGGTCGACCTGGACGCGGTCCGTCGCGAGCAGGAGGCCGCCCGCGCGGAGGGCAGGCTGCTCGGCTTCGGCATGGGCACGTTCATCGAGCCCGCGCCCGGCACGGCCGACTTCTGGGCCGCGGTCGGCTTCCCGTTCGGCGCCGAGCCCGCGCGGATCCGGATCGAGATCGACGGCAAGGTCACCGCGTTCACCCCGCAGGTGCCGCACGGCCAGAGCCACGAAACCACGCTCGCGCAGCTGATCGGCGACGAGCTCGGCGTCGGGTTCGACGACATCCGCGTGGTCTACGGCGACACGGACGCCACACCGTTCTCGATGCTGGGCACCGGCGGCAGCCGGGCGGCGACGATGGCGAGCGGCGCCGTGGTCTACGGCTCCCGCGAGCTCAGGCGGCGGGTCCTCGACATCGCCGCGCATCTGCTCGAGGCGAGCGCCGACGACCTGGACATCGTCGACGGCGTCGTCTCGGTGAAGGGCGCGCCGGGGGCGTCCGTGCCGCTGGCGCAGATCGCCATGGGCTGCTGGCTGGCGCCGGAGGCGATGCCAGCGGGAACCAACACCGAGCTCGAGTTCGTGTCGAGCTACGACGGCGAGGGCGGCGGGTTCTCCCAGGCCAGCCACGCGTGCTGGATCGAGATCGACCAGGAGACCGGGAAGATCGAGATCAAGCGGTTCCTCGTCGTCGAGGACTGCGGCAAGATGATCAACCCCGCCGTCGTCGAGGGCCAGGTGATCGGCGGCGTCGCGATGGGGATCGGCGGGATGCTGCTGGAGCACTCCGCGTACGACGACGACGGCCAGTTCCTGTCGGCGACGTTCATGGACTACCTGATGCCCTCGGCCCCCGAGGTGCCCGAGATCGAGATCGAGCACATGGAGTTCGAGTCGGACAAGGTGGTCGGGTCCCGCGGGGTCGGCGAGGGCGGCACGGTGCTGGCGCCCGCCGCGCTGCTCAACGCCGTCGACGACGCGCTGACCCAGCTGGGACGGGAGCGGGTCACCGCGACCCCGCTCACCCCGAGCCGGGTGCTGGAGCTGCTGGGGGTCATCGAGAGCTGATCGCGGTCCGACGCACCCCCCACGGCGACCGGCGGGCCGTCGAGGGCGTCGCTGCCGGGCGCCTCACGCGCCCGGCAGCGGCGGCGTCAGCTCCTCGGCGAGCATGACGACGACCGTTGCCGTCGGGCGTCTGGAGCATGGCGATGGCCACCGCGGCCGGCCGGGCCGCGGGCCGGTTCCGGATCGTCGGGCCGGCGCTCAGAACGCCATGGTGCCGCCGTCGGCGACGACGTCGATGCCGGTGAGGTAGGACGCGGCGTCGGAGGCGAGGAACACGGCCAGGCCGGCGACGTCGTCGGGCACGCCGAGGCGGGAGACCAGGCTCTGCGCCACCAGCGCCTCGCGCACCGGCGGGCGGGAGAGCAGCTCGGCGGTGGCGGGGGTCTCGACCACCCCGGGGCTGATGCTGACCGCGCGGATGCCGTGCGGGCGGCCCTCCACGGCGAGCTGGCGGGTCATGGCGATGACGCCGCCCTTGGTGGTGGCATGGGCCAGCATCGGGACGTGCAGGTTCCCCCGGTGGCCCGCCGCCGATCCGGTGTTGATCACGACGCCGCCCCGCGCGGCGAGGTGGGGCCACGCCGCCTGCGTGACGAGGAAGACGAGGTCGAGCTCGTTGCGCAGCGTGAAGTGCCAGTCGGCGAGCGACAGGGTCTCGACGGGCGCGAACCGCGCCGCAGAGGCGTTGTTGTAGACGACGTCGATCCGGCCGTGCTCGCGGGCCGCCGCCGCCACCCACTCCGCGGCCTGGTCGGGGTCGGCGAGGTCGACCGGAGCGGTACCGGCCATCGACGCACCGGCGGCGGCCAGCGCCGCGCGGGTGCCGTCGAGGGCGTCCCGATCGAGATCGGACCCGACGACGACGGCGCCCGCGGCGGCGAACCGCAGCGCGGCCGCGCGACCCTGCCCCCCACCGGCTCCGGTGATCAGGACGACCCGCCCGGCCAGCTCCTCGACCATGAAGACCACCTCCCGTGAATGCGCGGATCGCGCGCGCCACATCGTGAGAACCGGGAAGAATGGTCCGACATTCTCCCCGTCACCGATCCGGCGCGACAAATACGCCGCGCCATCAATAAGAACAACGACCATTGTACTTGCAGGTCCGTCCGTGCTATATCTGGGACGTGACCGTGCTGCTGACCCGCGACCTGTGCGTGGACCTGCTCCGTACCGGAGCTGCCGCATGTCCGGGCACCCCTCGGCGCTGAGGGCCGGCCCGCTCCGCCCGACGATTCGCTCCCGCCCTCGACGCCGTGATGTGACCGGCAACGCGAGGAACCGGTGACCGGAATCACCGCACCACCGAGGACGGCACAAAGCCGGGACAACTCGCCGTCCCGATGCTCACCATTGTGATCGATTGCAGCCGGGGGAAACCGAAATGCGGATCTTGATAGCCGACGCCGATCGCCGCCTCGCCGGCACCCTCGCCCGCGAGCTGCGCCGGCACCGGCACGAGGTACGGAACGTCGCGGACGGGGCGGCGGCCACCGCACAGCACCGCTGGGCGGACCTCGTGCTCATCGACACCGACCTGCCCGACGTCCACGGCATCGAGGTGTGCCGGCAGATCCGGGCGTCCGGCGAGACCTTCGTGATCATGATGTCGACCGTGTCGGACGAGGCCGACCTCGTGCTGGGGCTGCAGGCGGGGTCCGACGACTACGTCGTCAAGCCGTACGGCACCCGCGAGCTGCTGGCCCGCATCGAGGCCGTCACCCGGCGGGTGCGGCTCCGCGACCGCACCCGCCGGCCGATCACGCTCGGCACCCTGCGGATCGACCCCACGTCCCACGAGGTCCGCCTCGACGACCGCAGCGTGGCGGTCACGCAGAAGGAGTTCGGCCTGCTGTACCTGCTGGCCTCCAAGCGCGACGAGGTCGTGCCCCGCAGGCAGATCATGTCCGTGGTGTGGAACAACGCGCACACGCCCTCCAACAGTCGCACCATCGACGCGCACGTCAACACGTTGCGCCGCAAGCTCGGGGGCCGCGACTGGATCGTGACCGTCCGCGGCGTCGGTTTCCGGATGGGGGAGCCGCTACGGGGCCGAGCGGGTGTGCACCACCCGGTAGGAACCTGAGGCGAGCGAGGTGACGAGCTCCCGCGCCCGCGCGCGGCCCTCGCGCACCTGCTGCGGGCGCTCCTCCTCGGGCAGGAAGTGGAACGCGTCGTAGAGCTCCTTGCTGTCCCACTGCGCGTAGTTGACGACGAAGGTGCCGTCCACGCCGCGGAAGATCGTGTGGGAGCGGTAGCCGGGCAGCGCCCGCACCCACTCGTCGGGCCTGCTGAGCGTGGTGACCAGCTCGTCCTGGTTCTCCGGCGCCACGTCCAGCACGATCGTGACGGTGTGGACGTCGTCGCCGGGGGTGAGCTCCACGGCGTCGAGGCCCGCGCGGCGCTGGGAGAACACGGCCTCGGCGCGCAGCAGCCGGATCGAGGTGGAGAGCTCCTGGAACAGCGGCACCGTCTCGTGCCGGAACCTCTCCCCCTCGTAGCGCGCCTGCAGGTCGGCCGCGCTGCGCCACTGGATGAGGTTCAGCGTGCCGGGCGCGCCCGCGCTGGCGTGCAGGGTGGAGGAGACCCAGCCCGGGTAGTCGGCGGTGTCGATGATCTCCTCCATCACCTCGAGCAGCCGCTTCTGGGCGTCGGGATCCTGGGCCTCGAACACGTTCAGGACGGTGAGGTAGCCGTCGTCGGTGGAGATGGTGGCCATGGTGGTGGTCCTCTCGGGTGCGGTGGTCACGGGTGGGCGGGTCCGGTGGCGACGGCCTCGACCACGCTGTGCAGGCCGGCCGGCACGATCCGGGTGAGCCGCAGGTCGGCCGCGGCGAGCAGCTCCGCGAACTCGGTGGGGGTGCGCTGGCGCCCGCCGCAGAGCACCAGCATGTTCAGGTCCATCAACTTCACGGTCGGTGCGGGGGCGATGCCCTCGGGCAGGACGGCCTCGACCAGCAGCACCCGCCCGGTCCCGCCGCCGGCCCGCCGGACGTTGCGCAGGATCGCCAGCGACCGCTCGTCGTCCCAGTCGTGCAGCACGTTGGAGAGCAGGTAGGCGTCGCCGCCCTCGGGCACGGCGGTGAAGAAGTCGCCCGACTCCACCGTGACCCGGTCGGCGACCCCGGCCTCGGCCAGCGGCCCGGCCGCTCCGGCGATCACGTCGGGCTGGTCGAAGAGCACCCCGCGCACCGACGGGTGGGCGCGCAGCACCGCCGACAGGAGCGCGCCGCGCCCGCCGGCGACGTCGACGACCGTGGGGTGGGCGCCGAAGTCGTACGCCGCGACGACCGGGGCGATGAGCTGGCGCGACGCCTCGGTCATCGCGCCGTCGAAGACCTGCGCCACCTCGGGGCGGGCACGCAGGTGGTCCCAGACGTCCTCGCCGTGGACCCCGTCGAACGCGGGCTGCCCGGTGCGGACCGAGTCGGTCAGGCCGAGCCAGGAGGAACGCTCGGCGGGCAGCCCCACCCACCGGGCGAAGTTGCGCATCGACACGTCCGAGTCCGAGCGCAGCGCCTCGCCGACCGGGGTCAGGGCGAACACCCGCCCCGGGTGCTCCTCGAACACGTCGAGGTCGGCGCAGGCGCGCAGCAGGCGGTACAGGGTGGGGGCGTGGGCGTCGACGGACTTCGCGACGTCCTCGACGGGGCGGGGTCCGGCGGCCAGCTCGTCGGCGACACCCAGGGTGGCGACGGCGCTGACCGCGGCGGAGACCCAGCTGGCCGAGGCCAGCTGGAGGATCCGTGCGGCGGGCGGGATCGCGTGGTCGGCGGCCATGGTGGCGGTCTCCTCTGGTGGCGATGGGGTGGTCACGGGACGGGGGCGGCGCTCACGCCGGCTCGCCGAACCAGCGGTGCAGCGCGGCGGGCAGCCCGGCCGGGCCGTCGTCCGCGCGGCCCGCGGCGGTGGGGACGTCCGGGGCGGTGGCCGTCGAGACCCACGCGACGTGGCCGTCCGGACGGACGAGCAGCGAGCGGACATCCGCCAACGGGTCGTCGGGGCCGGGGGCGGAGGCGAGGGCCGTGGTGACGACGTCGACGCGGTCGGCCCACGGGGCGGCGAGGCCGCGGACGGTCGGGTCGCCGGCGAGGTCGAGCAGCACGCCGCGGGCCGCGTGCAGGAGCTGGCTGGTGGTGCTCGCCTCCCCCTCGGCGGCGCGCAGCGCGCGGCGCGCCAGCCGACGGCCCAGCAGCGGATGGGTGCCGGGGCCCACGTCGTAGCGGATGTCCAGGTGGCTCACCTGGCCGGCCAGGTGCCGGCCGGCCTCCTCGATCCCGAGGAGCTCGGCGAACAGCTCGCGCAGCGGCTCCACCTCCTCGCCGCCGAGGAACAGCAGGCCCTGGGCGCGGGTGTTGGCGAGCAACCGGACGCCGACGGGGTGCCGTTCGGCGTGGTAGGTGTCGAGCAGGCCGGCGGGCGCCCGGCCCGCCACCACGGCGCCCAGCTTCCAGCCGAGGTTCACCGCGTCCTGCACTCCCGTGCTGAGCCCCTGCCCGCCCGCGGGCAGGTGGATGTGGGCGGCGTCCCCGGCGAGCAGGACCCGGCCGCGGCGGTACTCGGAGGCCAGCCGGGTGGCGTCGGTGAACGAGCTGACCCACGGGGCCTCGGCGCCGCTGATGTCCTCACCGGTGAGCCGTTCCCAGGAGGCGGCCACCTCGGCGAACCCGGGCGGCCCGGTGCGGTCGGGCGCGACGACGCCGCGCTCGCACACGATGATCCGGTCCACGCCCTCGGAGAGCGGGGCCGACATCACCATCCCGGCCGGGACGCGCTCACCGAGCGGCCGGGGCCGCAGCCCGCGGCCGGCGACGTCGGCGAGGAACATCTCGCGCCGGGCCGGGGTGCCGGGGAAGTCGATCCCGGCCGCCGTGCGCACCGCGCTCTGCCCGCCGTCGCAGCCGACGACCCATGCCGCGCGGACGGTCTCCGGCCCGTGGGGGGTGCGGGCGGTGATCCGCACGCCGTGCTCGTCCTGGGTGAGGCCGTCGAACTCCCGCTCGCGCCGGATGTCGGCGCCCAGCTTGAGCGCCCACTCCCCCAGCACCGACTCGGTGACCGACTGCGGCACGCTACGCGCGCCGAAGTGCGCGCCCTCCAGCACGGTGAAGTCGAAGACGAGGCCGCCGAAGTGGCCCATCGGGCTGGTCTCGATCTCGCCGAAGGCCGGGAGCAGCCCCCGCTGGTCCAGGACCTCGACGGTGCGCGCGCTGAAGCCCAGCCCGCGGGACTGGCCGGTCGGCTCGGCCAGCCGCTCCAGCACGACGACGCGCGCACCGGCGAGGCACAGCTCTCCGGCCAGCATCAGCCCCGTGGGGCCGGCGCCGACCACGACCACATCGGTGTCGGTGTCGGGATCGGGTGCCATCAGCGTCCTCCGCTCTCGTCGCTCGTGAGGGGGTCGCCGAACCAGCGGCGCAGGGCCGCCTCGAGTCCGGCGGGATCGTCGGCGGCCGCCACGAACGCCACGTGGCCGTCCGGTCGCACCAGGACCTGCCGCAGTCCGGCGAGCGGGCCGCCGGCCGGCAGGGCGAAGACGGTGTCGACGCGGTCGCGCCACCTCCGTGCGGGTCCGGAACGGCCCGACCCGAGGTCGAGCAGGACCCCCCGCGGGGTCCGCAGCAGATCGGGGGTGCCCGGCCCCAGCGCGTGCGACGGCAGCGGGGCCCCGACCAGCGGGTGCGGGTCGCCGAGGTCGTAGCGCAGGTCGAGCCCGCAGGCCGCGCGTGCCAGATGGTCGCTGACGGCGCCGATGCCGGCGAGCTCGGTCAGGGTCGCGCGCAGCGGCTCGATCTCGGGCCCGCCGAGCAGCAGGTCGGTCTGGGCGCGGACCGTCGACACCACCCGTTCCCCGACCGGGTGCCGCTCCGCGTGGTAGGTGTCGAGCAGCCCCGGCGGGGCGTGCCCGGCGATGGTCGCGGCGAGCTTCCAGGCGAGGTTGTCGGCGTCCTGCAGCCCGGAGTTGAGGGCGTGCCCACCGGTCGGCATGTGGCGGTGGGCGGCGTCGCCGGCCAACAGCACCCGGCCGCGGCGGTAGGCCACGGCGTGGTGCGCGCCGTCGGTGAACGCGTCGGTCCACAACGGCTCGCCGCCGCCGAGATCCTCGCCGGTGACCGCACGCCAGGCCGCCACGACCTCGGTGAAGTCGGGATCGCGACGGCGCGGGGCGCTGCCGAACTCGTGGACCATCACGCGGGTGACGCCGTCGGGCCTGCGGGCGGCGACGGCGAGGCCGCGCGGGTGGCGTTCGAACCGCCGGTCGGGCACGTCGACCCCGCGCACGTCGGCGCGGAGGAGCTCGCGCGCCGGTCCGGTGCCGGGGAACCCGATCCCGGCCAGGGCGCGGACGGTGCTCCCGCCGCCGTCGCAGCCGACGACCCACGACGCCCGCACCGTGACCGAGCCCGCGCCGTGGTGCAGCTCGGCGTCGACGTGATCGGGGAACGAGGCCAGGTCGCGCAGCTCGTGCCCGCGTCGCAGGTCCACCCCCAGCTCGACGGCCCAGTCCGCCAGCACGGCCTCCGTGCGGTGTTGCGGGATCCTGCGGAAACCCGGGTGCGCGCCGGGCACCGAGGAGACGTCGAGCGGGATGCCGCCGACGTGCCCGCTGCCGACCCGCTCGAGGGCACCGAACCTCTCCAGCAGCCCCAGCCGGTCGAGCACCTCGGTGGTGCGCGGCACCAGCTGTGACGCCCGGGACTCACCGGTCGGCTCCACGAGCCGGTCGACCAGCGCCACGTCGACACCGCGGGAGCGCAGCGACCCCGCGAGCAGCAGGCCGACCGGGCCCGCGCCCACGACGAGCACCGGGTTGTGCGCCGGGGTGGTCATCGGCGCTGCTCGGCGAAGTCCTTCGCCAGGCCGAGCGTGGCGAGGCTGTTGGTGCCCAGTGCCGTGCGGACGAAGGCGCGGGCGTCGGCGAGCGCGGCGCCGGGGCCCAGCACCGCCGGGATGGCGGCCTCGTTGATCACGACGGTGTGGTGCGAGGTGGCGGTGACGCCGTCGCCATCGCCCGCGAAGGTCCACAGGCCGGTGTGCAGGCTCATCAGCGCGGGCAGCCTGGTCTGCTTGTACGCGATGCGCTCGGGCGGGAACGTGACGCGCACCGAGGTGGTGGTGTGCACCGAGCCGTCGGCGGTGCGGGTGTCCATGTCGAGCAGCTGCAGCCCGTGGTCGTCCTCGGTGAGCGTGACGCGGGCGACGTGCGGCAGCCGCTCCGACCACAGCTGCGCCTCGTCGACGAACTCGTAGACGCGCTCGGCGGGGCCGTCGACGTGCACCGAGTCGGAGAAGTCGAGCAGCTGCTCGGCCGGTCCGGTGAGCAGCTCGGCGTTGGCCCTGAGCGCGGCCAGCTCCGAGCGGCTGTTGCGGTCGACGGCCTGGTCGATCCAGTCGAGGTCGGCCGGGTCGTCGGTGGCGGCGCGGTAGTCGTGCAGCAGCCGCACCCGGCTCGTGCTCGCCGAGAGCGGTTCCACGACCCAGGTGCCGCCCATGGCCCCGACCGGCGGCGCCGACCGCTCCTGGCGGAACCCGATGCGCAGCGCACCGGGATCGAGCTCGCGGCGCGAGGTCCAGGTCTTCGCGGTGCCGTTGGCGGTGGCCCAGATCTGGATGCGCTCCGCGGTGTCACCGCGCTCCAGGTACTCGACGTGCACGGTCGGCGGGAACAGCCGTGGCCAGTTCGCCACGTCGGCGATCAGGCCGTAGAGCGCGTCGGCGGGCGCGTCGACGGTGATCTCGTGCTCGACCTCACGGTGTTCGGTGCCTACACGGTTTCTCGTCACTGCCATGTGTCCTCCTTCATCCGGTCGGTCTCGGAAGTCGCCCCTCGGAAATGCCGTCAGAAGTTGCCGAGCCCGCCGCACACGTTGATGGCCTGCGCCGTGATCGACGCCGCGGTGTCGGAGGCGAGGTAGCCGACGAGCCCGGCCACCTCCTCGGGGGTGGAGTAGCGCCCGAGCGGGATCTTCGCCTCGAAGCGGTCGAGCACCTCGTCCTCCGAGGTGCCCCAGGCGGCCGCGTAGCCCTGGCGCACGCGCTGGGCCATGGGGGTCTCGACGTAGCCGGGGCACACGGCGTTGACCGTGATGCCGGTGCGGCCCAGCTCGTTGCCCAGCGCCTTGGTGAAGCCCACGACCCCGTGCTTGGAGGCGGAGTAGGGGGCGCCGAGCACCACGCCCTGCTTGCCGGCGGTGGAGGCGATGTTGATGATGCGACCCGTCGGGAGCTCCCGCATCCCGCCGCTGGTCAGGACCTCGCGGGTGAGCCGGAAGACGCTGGTGAGGTTGGTGGCGAGCACGTCGTCCCAGAGGTCGTCGGCGAGCTCGGCGGTGACGCCGCCACCGCTGCGGCCGGCGTTGTTGACCAGCGCGCCGACGGGGCCGTAGGTCGCCACCGCCGCGCTGACGACGGCGCGGACGTCCTCGAGCGAGCGGACGTCGGCCGCGGCGCCGTCGACCGTGAGGCCGTCGCCACGAAGTTCCTTCACCGTGGTCTCGACGTCCTCGGCGGTGCGGGCGCACAGGAACACGCGGTGCCCCTGCCCGCCCAGCGTGCGGGCGACGGCGAGACCGATCCCGCTGGTCGCTCCGGTGACCAGGGCGGTGCGGGGTCCTGTCACGGCGGATGTGGTCATGTCGTCCTCCCGGATCGGTCGGTGGGATCAGGCCGCGGCGACGGCCGCGTTGACCGCGGCGAGGAGCGCGCGCGGCGTGCGTGCGGAGGTCACGGTGTCGTCGTCGAGCTCGACGCCGTACTCGCGGCTGATCCGCGTGGCGGTCTCCAGCAGGGCGAGCGAGTCGTAGCCGAGGTCGTCGAACTCGGTGTCGAGGATGTCGCCGTCGAGGTCGACGCCCTCCTCGGCGCCGGCTCCCTCGCGCAGGATGCGGGTCAGGTCGTCGAGGTTGACCTGGGTCCGGGGCATGTCAGCTCTCCTTCGGTGGGTGGGGGTCGGCGCGCAGGACGAGCGCGGAGTTGAACCCGCCCGCGCCGCGGGCCAGCACCAGCGCCGTGCGCAGCGGTGCCCGGCGGGGCCGGTCGACCACGAGGTCGAGTCCGAGCGCGGGGTCGGGCGTGACGTGGACGGTGGGCGGGACGACACCGTGACGCAGCGCCAGCAGGGCGGTCGCGACGTCGAGGGCCCCGGCTCCGGAGTACAGGCGGCCGGTCATCGTCTTCGGCGCGGTCACCGCCACGCCGCGCGGGCCGAACACCGCGGCGAGGGCGTCGGCCTCGGCGCGGTCGAGGTCGGGCAGCCCCGCGGCGTCGGCGAACACCACGTCGACGTCGGACGCGGGGAGCCCGGCGTCGGCGAGGGCGATGTCGACGGCTCGCCGGAGCCCGGGTGGGCGTCCGCTGCCGGGCCGGGGGTCGAACGTGGCCGCGTGCCCGACGATCTCGCCGTAGACCCGGGCGCCACGGGCGCGCGCCGCCGCCGGCTCCTCCAGCACGAGCAGCGCCCCGCCCTCACCGGGGACGTGCCCCGCCGCGGCCGGGTCGAACGGCAGGTAGGCGCGGTGCGGGTCGTCGGAGGTGCTGAGCCGCTCGCCGGCGAGCTGGGCCACCCACCCCCACGGGCAGATCGAGCCGTCCACCCCGCCGGAGAGCATCGCGGGGGTGCCGGCGGCGATCTGGCGGCAGGCCTGGGCGAGCGCGTCGAGCCCGCCCGCCTGGTCGGAGACGACCACGCTGCTGGGCCCGCGCAGGCCGTGCCGGATGGAGATCTGACCGGTGTTCACCGCGTAGAACCAGGCGAACGACTGGTAGGCGCTGACGTAGCGGCTGCCGCGGCTCCACAGGGCCCGCAGCTCGTTCTGCCCGAACTCGAACCCGCCCGACGAGCTGGCGGTGACCACACCCATCGCGAAGTCGGGCAGCTCGGCGGGGTCGACCCCGGCGTCGGCGAGCGCCCAGTCGGCGGCCACCAGCGCGAGGCGGGTCATGTGGTCGGTCTGGGGCAGCAACCGGTCGGGGAGGTGGTCGCGGGCCTCGAACCCGGGCACCTCCCCGGCCAGGCGGGCCGGGTAACCACCGGCGTCGAACCGGGTGACCGGGCCGATGCCCGACTCGCCCCGCAGCGTGGCCGCCCAGTGGTCGGCGGCGCCGAGGCCGTTGGGGGCGACCACCCCGATCCCGGTCACGGCCACCGGCCCGGTCGTGCTCCGGGTGGGCGTGCGCGACGCCAGGGTCTGCGGCGTCACGGCCGGGCCCCCGCCGCACGCAGCACCATCGCGCTCTGGAAGCCGCCGAACCCGCTCCCGACGGTGAGCACCGTGTCGGTGCGCCACTCCCGCGCCGTGACCGGCACGTAGTCGAGGTCGCACTCCGGGTCGGGCGAGTGCAGGTTCGCCGTCGGCGGCACGACGTCGTTGGTGATCGCCAGGACCGACGCCGCGATCTCGATGGAGCCGATCGCGCCGAGGGAGTGCCCGACCATCGACTTGATCGAGCTGACGGGCGTGCGCCGGGCGTGCTCGCCCAGGCTGGTCTTGAACGCCGCGGTCTCGTGGCGGTCGTTCTGCTTGGTCCCCGATCCGTGGGCGTTGACGTAGTCGACCTCGGTGGGGTCGACGCGGGCCAGGTCCAGCGCGGACCGGATGGCCTCCGCCATCTCCCGGCCGTCCGGGCGCAGCCCGGTCATGTGGAACGCGTTGCTCCGCGTGGCGAAGCCGGCCACCTCGGCCAGCACGGTCGCCCCGCGCCGCCGTGCGGCCTCGCGCTCCTCCAGCACGAACACCGCGGACCCCTCACCGAGGACGAACCCGTTGCGCGTGCGGTCGAAGGGCCGCGAGGCGTGCTCGGGGTCGTCGTTGCGCGGGGTGGTGGCCTTGATCGCGTCGAAGCAGGCGAGCGTGATCGGCGAGATGGGTGCGTCGGTCGCGCCCGCCACCATCACGTCGGCGGAGCCCTCCCGGATGAGCGCGGCCGCGTGGCCCACCGCGTCGAGCCCGGAGGTGCATCCGGTGGACACGACACCGGTGGGGCCCTCCGCCCCGACGCTCCACGCGACCTCCACCGCGAACGAGCTCGGCACCAGGTACGAGTACAGGTGCGGCACCGCGTAGGTGTGGTCCACCAGCTCGAGCCGCCCGTCGTCGCTGACGACGCGGTACTCCTGCTCGAGCCCGATCGTGGCGCCCACCGCGCTGCCGATGCTCACGCCCAGCCGGTGGGGGTCGACCTCGGCGTGCTGCAGGCCGCTGTCGGCCACGGCCTCCCGCGCCGCCACCAGCGCCAGCTGCGCCGCCCGGTCCAGCCGGCGGGTCTCCTGCGGGCCCAGCCCGTGTGCCGCGGGGTCGAAATCGATCTCCGCCGCCACCCGGGAACGGAAGGGTGACGAATCGAAGAACGTGATCGCCCGGGTCGCCGTTCGCCCGGCCGACAGCGTGTCCCAGAAGTTCTTCACCCCGATTCCGCCGGGCGCCACCACACCCATTCCCGTGATGACGACACGACGTTCCGGACCTCCGTTCACGACTGCTTCTCCCAGTGGTAGAAACGGGTGGCGGTGGCATCGGCGGGTGAGCGCCAGGTGGCCGGGTCGTAGGCGCCGATGTACGACGTGAGCGTCTCGCTGATGCCGATGAAGAGCGGGTGGGAACGGGCCTGCTCGATGGCGTGCGCGCCGTCGGTGTCGAAGTCCTGCAGGTGGAAGTACAGACCCCGGTAGGAGAACAGCTCCCGACGGCGGGTGCCCATGAGGTCGGGCATCTCGGTCCGGTCGAAATCGCCGAATATCCGGGCGACCTCGGTGCCGGAGTCCGGCGCCATCCGCGCAACGATCAGCGTGCTGTACATACGTCCTCCACAGCAGTGGATGAAAGGAGATCGAGGGGGATGCGTGTGGTCAACATCCCGCTGGTCGGTCGACATCGACCTGGCCCGCCGAGGTCGGTTGCAACGCTCTGATGACGGCCTGCAAACAGATTCCTCGAAGAATGCACGGGCGTCAACCCGGCGTCGGCGCAGCCAGTGCGAAATCTGTGTCAAACGCCGATCGGGGAACGTGAAGGGATCGTCAGAAGCTCAGGTGGCGGCGCGGGCGCGGGCGTCGTCGGCCACGAGGAGCCGGCGCATCAGCGCGACGAGGATCTCCCGCTCGGGCTCGGAGAGGGCCAGCAGGAACTCCTCCTGGGAGCGGTGCGCCACGTCCAGGAGCTGCCGGGCGAGATCCTGCCCGCCGGCGGTGAGAGCCACGTACTGACGTCGCCGGTCGGCGGGATCGCGGTCGCGGCGCACCAGCTCGCGGCGCTGCAGGCCGTCGACGTAGCCGACGAGGTGGCTGGGGTTGAGGTCGAGCCGCTCGGCGATCTCGCGCTGGGCCAGCGGGCCCAGGTCGGAGAGGGCGGCCAGCACCGCGAAGTGCGGCAGGCGCAGGTCGTGCTCGGCCAGCGCCTCGACCAGGACGCGACGCCCGATCCGCGCGACCTGGGTGGCGAGGTAGGACGGCAGGGCCAGCAGCGCGGGGGGCCGGAGCTCGTCGTCCACGGGCAGGACACTACTGCTGGCCGTAAATCGTGTCGCCGTGTAACGATGTCGCCATGACACAGTATACGGCGGCACCCGCCGCGTTCCCGCCCACCACCGGGACCGGCGGGGGCGCGGCACCGTTCACCGCCCTGCTCGTGGCCGTGTTGTCGTTCTCGTTGATGCAGACGATGGTCGTGCCGGCGCTTCCCGACATCCAGCGCGAGCTGGCCGCGCCGACGACCACCGCCACCTGGGTGCTGAGCGCGTTCCTGCTGTCGGCGTCGGTGGCCACCGGGCTGCTCGGGCGCCTCGGCGACATGTTCGGGAAGCGCCGGCTGCTGCTGATCAGCCTGGCGTTGTTCGCCCTGGGCACGCTGCTCTGCGCGCTCGCCCCGTCCATCGGGCTGCTGATCGCCGGGCGGGCGGTGCAGGGCCTGGGCGCCGCGACCTTCCCGCTGGCGTTCGGCCTCGTGCGGGACGCGTTCCCGCGCGACCGGGTGCCGGTCGCGATCGGGATGATCAGCGCGACCTTCGGCATCGGGTTCGGCGTGGGGCTCGTGGTCCCCGGCCTGATCGTCGACGCGCTGGGCTGGCGCTGGATCTTCTGGCTCGGCCTCGCCGTGATCGTCGCGGGCGCCGCGG
>CAXTTN010000067.1:0-1594 GCA_964247105.1 uncultured Pseudonocardia sp. | reverse complement strand
TTCGTCGCCGAGTCACCGGTGCGCTCGCCCGGCCGGGTCGACCTGGTCGGCGCGGTGCTGCTCAGCGCCGGGCTCGTCGCGCTGCTGCTGGCGATCAGCGAGGGGCGCGGCTGGGGCTGGACCTCCGCCCCGGTCCTCGGGTTGTTCACCGCGGGGGTCGTGCTGCTCGTCGCGTTCACGGCGTTCGAGAGCCGGACCCGGCAGCCGCTGATCGACGTGGCCCTGCTGCGCCGCCGGGTGATCCTCACCTCCAACCTCGCCGCGCTGATCATCGGATTCGGCATGTACGGGGCATTCACGCTGGTCCCGCTGCTCGCGCAGACCCCACCCCGGGCGGGCTACGGCTTCGGCGCCTCGGTCACCCAGGCCGGGCTGTTCATGCTGCCGATGGCGGTGACGATGCTGGTGGCGAGCCCGGTCGCGGGCCGGATCGGCGCCCGCACGGGGTTCACGTTCCCGCTGGTGCTGGCCTGCGTACTCGGCGCGCTCGGCTTCGCCGGCTACGCGGCGGGGCACGACCACGAGTGGGTGCTCTACGGGAGCGCCGCGGTGCTCGGGGTGGGGGTCGGGTTCGCGTTCGCCTCGCTCGCCAACCTCGTGGTCGACGCGGTCGACGCAGCCCAGACCGGGGAGGCGACGGGGATCAACACCATCATGCGGACCATCGGCGGCACGCTGGGCGCGCAGATCGCCGCTACCGTCGTCATCTCGACGCAGGCGCCGGGCGCGCCGTTCCCGGCAGAGTCCGGGTTCACCCTGACGTTCGTGATGTCGGCAGCCGCCATGGTGCTGGCGGCCGCGGCGGCGCTCGCCGGCGCCCCGCGGCGACGCCGGGCGGCCTGACCAGTGGTCGAGTGCGGTGGAGCCTGTCCCGCGGATCCATGGCGCAGCGGGCTGGAGATCCGCGGGAAGGGCTCCGGTTCGTCGGGGGCCATGCGGCGGTCGTGAGCGTGGCGCGAACTCGACCTGCAGGGTCCGGCCAGGGCCGGCGGGTCGTCCGGGGTGACGCCGGTACAGGGCTTGGAGTTGGGATTTCCCATCGGCGCTGATCACGAAGTCGTCCGGGCCCAACCCGGCGCGGGCGTAGAGATCCAGGACACAGCCCTTCGCCGACAGGAACCCGAGCCGGCCCAAGCCGACTCCCTACGTGCTCGCCACCGGTCCGGGCCTCGCGTCAGTGATCGAGTCGAGCAGCTCGACAAGGTCGCCGAACAGCTGGCCGACAACGCACGTCGGGTCGCCGCCCTCACTGATCTCGTCGTCGACGGACTCGATGTCGTACTGGTAGACGGCGTGGTCCTCGTCGTCGCGGCTGACGGCGAGCATGGTGCCGGCGAGGGTCAACGATCCACCGAGTCGGAAGTTCCTGCTCGGTCGTCGGGGTGCGGTATGCCGTCCCGGCATCCGGAGGTGATCGTGCTGTCCGATGACGAACGGGCCCAGTTGGAGTCCTGGGCCCGTCGCACGACGAACGCGGCAGGTGTGGCATCGCGGAGCCGGATCGTGCTCGCAGCCGCCGAGGGTGGGTCCACCACGGCGCTCCGGTAGCTGTCAAGTCAACTGAGACAGTTGATCTTACTGAGTTGGTTGCGGA
>CAXTTN010000066.1:14912-25238 GCA_964247105.1 uncultured Pseudonocardia sp. | reverse complement strand
AGAGCCACAGCATCGCCCCGACGGAGACGACCACGAGCACGACCACGCCCAGCGACAGCGGCACCATCGACAGCAGGCCCTGCAGCAGCTGCAGATCGGTGATGGCGCGCGACACGACCTGGCCGGTGCGCAGCGCATCCTGCCGCTCGCCGTCGAGCCGCTGCACGGCGGCGAAGACCTGCCGCCGCAGATCGTGCTGCACCTCCAGCGCCAGGCGGCCGCCGAGGTAGCGACGGACGAACCCGGCGCCGTACCGCAGCGCGGCGAGCCCCAGGTAGACCAGCACGATCGGCACGAGCACGGCCGTGGAGCCGCGGACGGCGTCGTCGACGGCCACCCGGGTGAGCAACGGGCCTGCCGCCTCCAGGCTCACCCCCAGCGCCGACGCCACGAGCGCGGTGAGCGCGACGCCACGATGGCGCATCGAGGCGGTGGCGAGGCGGCGGATCCAGCCGGGGGAGGTGGGGGGCACGGCGTCCACGGTAGGCGCCGGGTCCGACGGAAGGCACGTCGACAAGATCGGAGCGCGAGTTGTCCACAGGTCGTTGCGCGGTGGACGACGCTCAGCTGACGTCCCGGCGCCCGCCCACCACGTGGCCCGTGGCCCCGGCCGCCGCCGTCCAGGCGAGCAGCACGAGCAGCCCGCCCCACCACGGCGGCGGCGCGGTGACCCCGGCCAGCAGCTCGACGAACCGCCCGCTGTCCGCGGCGCCCACCAGCGCGCGCCCGGCCACGTCGTACAGGGCGACGTCACCCGCGTTCACCGGCAGGTAGGCCGCCAACCGGCTCACCGCGTCGGAGTCGGAGCGGGTGAGCAGCACCGAGAGGAGCAGCTCCCCGGCCAGCATGTAGACCAGCGCCACGACCAGCACGGTGACCTGGTTGCTGATGATCGTCCCCAGCGCGGTGCCCAGCACGGCCCACAGCGCCGCCACCGCGATCCCGACGCCGGTCACGGCCGCGAGCGGCCCGACACCGGGCATCCCGGACCCGCCGGCCAGCCCCGCCACGGTCCCGACGACGACGGTGGCCGCCGCGTAGACGGCACCCATCGCGGCCGTGGACGCGGCCTTCGCCACCAGCACCCGCCCGCGCCCGCGCGCCGTCAGGTAGGTGGTGGTGACGGTGCGGTGCCGGAACTCCCCCGCCGCCGTGACGATCCCGTAGAGCGCGGCGAAGACGCTGGTCAGCGACAGCGCGTAGGCCAGCGAGCCGGGCAGGACCGACGGCAGCCCCTCGCCGGCGAGCGCCGCGGTGAACACCCCGCCGAACAGGTCGACCAGCGCCGAGAGCACGACGACCGGGATCAGCAGCGCCCACCACAGCTTGATCGAGAACGCCTTGCGGAACTCGGCGCGGATCAGGCCGGTCACCGCGGCGGCCCGGTGAGCTGGAAGTACAGCTGTTCGAGATCGATCTTCTCCTCGACGAGGCCGTGCACGGCCACACCGGACGCCAGCGCGATGTCGCCGACCCGGACGGCGTCGGTGCCGGCGATGCCGAGGGTGCCGTCCGGCAACGTGTCGATCTCGACGATCCCGTCGTGCGCCAACGCCTCCGCCAGCCGGACGGGCGACGCGCACCGCACCAGCACCCTGGCCCGCCGCGAGCCGCGCAGCTGCGCGAGACCGCCCTGGTAGACGCACCGGCCGCGGGTGACGACGACGAGGTGGTCGGCGGTCTGCTCGATCTCGGCGAGCAGGTGGCTCGACACCAGCACCGTCCGGCCCTGCGCCGCGAACCCGCGCAGGAACGACCGCAGCCACGCGATGCCCTCGGGATCGAGGCCGTTGCCCGGCTCGTCGAGGATGAGGACCTGCGGGTCGCCCAGCATCGCGACGGCCAGCGCCAGCCGTTGCTTCATGCCCAGCGAGAAGCCGCCGACGCCGCGGTCGGCGGCCTCGGCGAGACCCACCGCGCCCAACCCGACGTCGACGGCGCTGTCGGGCACCCCGATCGCGGCGGCGCACGCGAGCAGGTGCCGCCGCGCGGTGCGGGCCGGGTGGAATCCCTGGGCCTCCAGCACCGCGCCCACCACGCGCGCCGGCGCGGGCAGCGCCGCGAACGGCGTACCGAGGATGCGGGCCGTTCCCGACGTCGGCCCGACCAGGCCCAGGATCATGCGGAGCGTGGTGGTCTTGCCCGAGCCGTTCGGGCCGAGGAAGCCGGTGACGGCGCCGGGCGCGGCCGTGAACGTCAGGTCCTCGACCGCCGTGACGGGACCGAACCGCTTGCCGAGGCCCTCGACCGCGACGCCGTGCACCGGAGCGTCAGCTCTCCGCGGGCTCGGCCTGCTCCTGCTCCGCGACGGCACCCGCGGTCACCGGGATGCCCTCGGGCGGCGTGGGGTCCTGGCTCGGAGCGGGGTTGTCGATGGCGGCGATCAGCACCTTGGCCCAGGAGGAGTGGCCCACGTCGTTGAGCCGCACGGCCTCGCGGCCACGGCCGGGGCCGCCGCCGGTGACGCCGATGTCGGCCAGGCGCAGGCCGTGCCGGACGACCTCCTCGCGGATCACGGCGTTGGTGGCGTCGGCCACCGGGCCGCGCAGCGGCACCGTGGCCACGATGGCGCCGCGCGGCAGCGCCGCCAGCAACGACCGCATGGTGACGTCGAGGCCGGGGGTGCGCCGCGCGACATCCTCGGCCCCGACGAAGCAGGTGACGAGCGCCGCGGGCTCCTCGGCGGTGAGGGCCGCGAGCTCGGGCAGCTGGCGGGCGAGGACATCGGCCAGCCCGGCCCCGGACCGGGAGAGGTTGACCACGCGCCACGCATCGCGCCTGCGCAGCATCTCGTGCACCACGCCGACGTAGCCCGCCTCGCGGGTGGTGGCGCCCAGACCCTGGCTGGCGGAATCGCCGAGCACGATCCACAGCGGCCCGGTGGCCTGCTCGGCCTCGAGGTTGGCCGCGGCCCAGTCGTCGGCGAACGCGCGGGTCTGCAGCCGCCGCGATGTGGCGCCGGGCAGCACCCCGCCCAGGAACCGCTCACCGCCCGCCTTGACCCTGCGCAGGGACGCGCGCATCTGACGGGCCTGCGAGAGGGAGCTCATGGGGTTCTCCGGGCGGTCGGCGCGTGCCGGGGAGCGGCGTGGTCTGGGCAGCAAGGGTAGCCAGCGCCACACCGGGCGGGACGGTCGGGTCGTCACAGCGTTTCCGACCGGCGGCGACGTGCGGATCGTACGATCTGTCCACCTCGACGACGAGCCTTGGGAGCGCCCGATGACCAGCAGCCCGCCCGCGGACTACACCTCGATCCTGGCCCACTGGGAGTCGGCCCGTCCCGACGCGGTCGCCACGAGTCACGCCGGGACGACACGGACCTGGGCGGAGCTGGCGCGGCGGGTCCGGCAGCTCGCCGCGGCGCTGCGGGCGGTCGGGATCGGGCCCGGCGACCGGGTGGCGGTGCTCGACCTCAACCACCCGTCCTGCCTGGAGATCACGCTGGCCTGCGCGCAGATCGGCGCGGCGAACGCGGTCGTGAACTTCCGGCTGGCCCCGCCCGAGATCGTCTACGTCGTCAACGACGCGCAGGCGCGGTTGCTGTTCGTCGGGCCGGAGTTCGCGGGCGCCGTCGAACAGATCCGGGAGAAGCTGCCGACCGTCGAGCGGGTCATCGCCGTGCCCGGGGGCTACGAGGAGTGGATCGCCGCCCACGAGCCCGACCGGGCGGTGCACCCGGCGCAGCCCGAGGACTGCTTCGTGCAGCTCTACACGTCCGGCACCACCGGCTTCCCCAAGGGCGCGATGCTCACCCACGCCGGGATGATGGCGCACGCCGCCAACGTGGCCGCCGACTTCGAGCTGTCCGCCGACGCGATCGTGCAGGTCGCGATGCCGCTGTTCCACGTGGGCGGCACGAGCTACGCGCTGCTCGCCGTGTACTGCGGGGCGCGCATGGAGATCATGCGGCTGCCGGACCCGGCCGCCATCCTGGAGATGATCGAACGCGACCGCGTCACGCACACGTTCCTCGTGCCCGCGTTGCTGGCGGCGATCGCCCAGGTGCCGGGGGCCGCCGACCGCGACTGTTCGTCGCTGCGCGCGCTGTCCTACGGCGCGTCGCCGATGCCGCTGCCGGTGATGCGGGCCTGCCTCGCGCTCTTCCCGGGTGTGATGCACCAGGTCTACGGCATGACCGAGGCGTGCGGCGTGGTCAGCTCGCTCGGGCCCGAGGACCACTCCGACCCGGCCGTGGAGCACCGGCTGGTCTCCGCGGGGACACCGATCCACGGCGTCGAGATCGAGGTGCGCGACCCCGCCACCGGCGAACCGGTGCCCACCGGCGACGCGGGCGAGATCTGGGTGCGCACCGACCAGCTCATGAGCGGCTACTGGGACAAGCCCGAGGCCACCACCGCCGCGATCACCCCGGACGGCTGGCTGCGCAGCGGCGACGGCGGCCACATGGACTCCGACGGCTACGTCTACGTCACCGACCGGATCAAGGACATGATCATCAGCGGCGGTGAGAACATCTACCCGGCGGAGATCGAGCGCGTGCTGGCCGAGCACCCGAGCGTCGGCGACGTCGCGGTGATCGGCGTGCCCGACGAGCGGTGGGGCGAGGTGCCCAAGGCCGTGGTCGTCGCCGCGCCGGGGGTGGTCGTCGATCCCGACGAGCTGCTCGCCCACTGCCGCGCGAACCTGGCGTCGTTCAAGTGCCCGAAGACCGTCGACGTGCTCGACGAGCTGCCCCGCAACCCCACCGGCAAGGTCCTCAAGAAGGACCTGCGCCGGCCGTACTGGGAGGGGCGGGAGCGCCAGACCGTCTGAGCCCGGCCGGATCGGCACGGCACGGTGGATCACGGTGAGACGCGGCCCCACCAAGACTTGATTCATTCCAGAAACAGGGCCAGACTGCGGGCGTGCCGCCGACGTCGGAGCTCGAACGGATGCTGCGAGCGGCTGCCCTGCGCGTGACGCGCCCGCGGGTGGCGGTCCTCTCCGCGGTGCACGCCCACCCCCACGCCGACACCGACACGATCATCCAGGTCGTGCGCCAGAGCCTCGGCGAGGTCTCGCACCAGGCCGTCTACGACGTCCTGCGGGCCCTGACGCTCGCCGGGCTGGTGCGGCGCATCCAGCCGACGGGATCCGTGGCGCGCTACGAGTCGCGCGTCGGCGACAACCACCACCACGTCGTCTGCCGGTCGTGCGGCGCCATCGCCGACGTCGACTGCGCCGTGGACACCACACCCTGCCTGACCGCATCCGACGACCACGGCTTCGCCATCGACGAGGCCGAGGTCACCTACTGGGGCCGGTGCCCCGATTGCTCCGCCGCTCCACTCCCCCACCACGGAAGGAAGCCCCGTGTCTGACCAGCAGGCGAACGACCACGAAACGGTCGAGGCCGACATGAACACCACCGAGGCCGGCGGCTGCCCCGTCGACCACGGGCGCCTCGGCCACCCCACCGAGGGCGCGAGCAACTCCGACTGGTGGCCCAACCAGCTCAACCTCAAGATCCTCCGCAAGCACCCGGCCGTGGCCAACCCGCTCGGCGCGGACTTCGACTACCCGAAGGCGTTCGCCACCGTCGACCTCGACGAGCTGGCTGCCGACGTCGACGCGGTGCTCACGGACTCGAAGGACTGGTGGCCCGCTGACTTCGGCCACTACGGCCCGTTCATGATCCGGATGGCGTGGCACAGCGCGGGCACCTACCGCGTCGAGGACGGCCGCGGCGGGGCGGGCGCGGGCATGCAGCGCTTCGCGCCGCTCAACAGCTGGCCGGACAACGGCAACCTGGACAAGGCCCGCCGGCTGCTGTGGCCGGTCAAGAAGAAGTGGGGCCAGAAGGTCTCCTGGGCCGATCTCATGGTCTTCACGGGCAACCGCGCCCTGGAGACGATGGGCTTCACGACGTTCGGCTTCGCCGGCGGCCGCGCCGACGTGTGGGAGCCCGACGAGGACGTCTACTGGGGCCCGGAGCGCACCTGGCTCGGCGACGAGCGCTACAGCGGTGACCGCGAGCTGGAGAAGCCGCTCGGCGCCGTCCAGATGGGCCTGATCTACGTCAACCCGGAGGGCCCCAACGCCAACCCCGACCCGCTGGCGTCCGCGCGCGACATCCGCGAGACGTTCGGCCGGATGGCGATGAACGACGAGGAGACCGTCGCGCTGATCGCCGGCGGCCACACCTTCGGCAAGACCCACGGTGCCGCCGACCCCGACCGTTACGTCGGTCCCGAGCCCGAGGCTGCGCCCATCGAGCAGCAGGGCCTGGGCTGGAAGCAGGGCTTCAATGACGGCAAGGGCCGCAGCGTCATCACCTCCGGCCTCGAGGTCACCTGGACCTCCGAGCCGACGAAGTGGACCAACAAGTACTTCGAGAACCTGTTCGCCTACGAGTGGGAGCTGGAGAAGAGCCCCGCCGGGGCCTGGCAGTTCCGCCCGGTGAACGGCGGCGGCGCGAACACCATCCCGGACCCCGAGACCGGTGAGCTCAACCGCTACCCGACGATGCTCGTCAGCGACATCGCCCTGCGCGCGGACCCGATCTACGAGCCCATCTCGCGGCGCTTCTTCGAGAACCCGGACCAGTTCGCCGACGCGTTCGCCCGCGCCTGGTACAAGCTCACCCACCGCGACATGGGCCCGATCCAGCGCTACATCGGCGCGCAGGTCCCGCAGGAGGAGCTGCTCTGGCAGGACCCGGTGCCGGCCGTCGACCACCCGCTGGTCGACGCCGCCGACATCGCAGCGCTCAAGGCGAAGATCCTCGACTCCGGCCTGACCGTGTCGCAGCTGGTCGCCGCCGCGTGGGCCGCGGCGTCGTCCTTCCGCCTCAGCGACAAGCGCGGCGGGGCCAACGGTGGCCGCATCCGCCTGCAGCCGCAGGTCGGCTGGGAGGCCAACGACCCCGACCAGCTCGCGCTGGTGATCAGGGCCCTGGAGAGCGTCCAGGCCGACTTCAACGCCTCGGCGGCAGGCGGCAAGAAGGTCTCCTTCGCCGACCTCGTCGTGCTGGGCGGCGTGGCCGCGGTCGAGAAGGCCGCGAGGGACGGCGGCGTCGAGGTGTCGGTCCCGTTCACCCCGGGCCGCACCGACGCCACCCAGGAGAAGACCGACGTCGAGTCGTTCGCCTACCTGGAGCCGACCTCCGACGGGTTCCGCAACTACCGCGGCAAGGGCCACCGCCTGCCGGCCGAGTACCTGCTGGTCGACCGGGCGAACCTGCTCGGCCTGAGCGCGCCGGAGCTGACCGTGCTGGTCGGCGGCCTGCGCGTGCTGGGCGCCAACACCAAGCAGTCCACCGCGGGCGTGCTCACCTCGGCGCCGGGCACGCTGAGCAACGACTTCTTCACGAACCTGCTCGACCTGGACGTGGAGTGGACGGCGGTGGACGAGGACCTCTTCGAGGCCCACGACCGCACCACCGGCGCGGTGAAGTGGACCGGCAGCCGCGTCGACCTCGTGTTCGGCTCGAACTCCGAGCTGCGCGCGCTGGCGGAGGTCTACGCCTCCGACGACGCCAAGGAGAAGTTCGTCGAGGACTTCGTCGCGGCGTGGGTCAAGGTCGCGAACGCCGACCGGTACGACCTCGTCTGATCACCCCCGGGTGTCCGGGCCGGCCGCGCGGCCGGCCCGGACACCTACAGCGTGGCCCGGACGGTGAAGCCCGCCCGCCACTCCCCACGCTGGACTCCGTCGATCTCCATACGCCACTCGTACCTGCCTGCGGACAGCGGTAGACCCGGGCCGACGTTGATGGCGAGCGAGTGATCGACACTTGACCCGATCGGGGTCCCAGGCGGGCGGCCGACCTCGAAATCCACCTCGACCCTGAGGGGCTGGGCTCCGACCGGACTCGGCACCTGAACGGCGTGGAGGCCGTCAGCGGTGAGCAGATCGAGTGACATGTGGTGCGGGTTGTTCGCTTCCTCCCAGCCGACCTTCAGGACGACCACCAGCGAGTGGTGGGGCGTCGGACTGGTCGTGACGCTCCAGCCCAGGCCGATCGCGCTGACCTTTCCGGTGCCGTCGCCCTGAGCGAAGTCTGCGAGCAGGAGATGAGCTTCCACAAGCAGTCAGCTTGCCAGTGGCTCCCGGGTCAGCCGCTGGCGGACCGCGGGCAGGCGAGCTGGACTTTCCGAGATCGTCGTGCCGTTCACGCCCGTGAGCGAGTTGCCGGCGGAGAGGAAGACGTTGTTGAACGTCGTCACCACGACGGAGCGGTGTGCCGCGGCGACGATCTCGGCGGGCTCGCCGCGCGCCATCATCGCATCGAAGGTTGCGTCGTCCGTCTCGAACTCTGCAAACTCGTCAGCCCTCGGCATACTCCGCATCATCCTCGACGTACAGCGTTGACGCCAGGTCAAGCCTGCGCCCGCAACACGGTACGCAGTCGCCAGATGCCCTCGGTCACGTCGATGGGCTGAAGGATGATCTTCAGACGGACCCCGTCGGCCGCACGACCGATCACGAGGAGACGACGGCCGTGCTCCGGGTCGTCGTCCCACCGTGCGCTGTCATAGGCATCGGGGACACAGGCTTCGCGTACCTGATCGCCCGTCACGAATCGCCGACTTCGGATCTTGTCTTCCATCTCACCGCTGATCTGGATCTCCGCGATCCAGAAGCGCCGCATGAAGGGCGAGGCTACCGGGGTGCACCTCCGGGCGCGGTCAGAACCCGAAGGTCGTGATCGCGGGGAGGGTCCCGGCGCGCAACCCCACCAGCGCGAAGCGCTCGTGCGGCACCACCGGCTCGGGCAGGCGCTCCAGCGGGAACCAGCGCAGGTCGGCGGACTTGGCCGGCTCCAGCAGCCGCGGCTCCCCCGTCCAGGCGCGGCAGGTGAAGAAGAAGTCGACGCGCTCGTCGATCGCCCGTCCGTTGGCGTGGGTGCGGTGCATCGTGGTCAGCGGAACGAGCTCCGCGGGCACCACCCCGATCTCCTCGGCGGCCTCCCGCGCCGCCGCGGCGAGCACCGACTCGCCCTGCTCGACGTGCCCGGCGGCGGCCGTGGCCCAGTGCCCGTCGCGGTAGCCGGTGTTCTGCCTCAGCTGCAGCAACACCTCGGAGCCGCGGAGCAGGAGCACGTAGGCGGCGGGGACGACCTGGAAGCGCACGCCGCGACGATAGGCGTTCGCAGAAACCGGGGTTCCCCGACACGTGGCCGATGGAGCAAGCTCGGCCCCATGGCGATCCGGGTGGCACGGCAGCTCGCGGCGGGATTCGAGGCGATCCGGTTCGAACCGGTCGAGAAGCGCGTCCGCGCGATGCTCGGCGGGGAGGCCGCCGCCGACACGACGGCGGCGCGGCTGGTCTGGGAGCCCAGCCGGATCGTGCCCGAGTACGCGATCCCGGTCGACGACGTGCTCGCCGCGCTCGTGCCGGCCGGGCCCGACGACGGCGACCGCAGCGGCCCCGGCAAGGTGCCCGGCGGCCCGAGCGGCCGCATGATGCTCACCCCGGCCACCGGCTTCGGGGTGCACACCGCCGACGGCGAGGTGCTGACGCTGCGGCTCCGCGACGCCACGCGGCGCGGGGCGGCGTTCCGGCCGGCCGATCCCGATCTCCACGGGTACGTGGTCCTCGACTTCTCCGCGTTCGACAGCTGGCTCGAGGAGGACGAGGAGATCGTCAGCCACCCGCGTGACCCGTTCCACCGCGTCGACGTGCGGCGCAGCTCGCGCCACGTGCGCGTGGAGCTCGACGGCCACCTGCTCGCCGAGAGCAGCCGCCCGACGCTGGTGTTCGAGACGGGCCTGCCGGTGCGCCACTACCTCCCGGCCGAGGACGTGGTGGCGACGCTGCGGCCGAGCACCGCCACCACGGCCTGCGCGTACAAGGGCGTCGCGACCTACCAGGACGTCGTGCTCCCCGACCGCATCGAGCGCGACCTGCTGTGGGCCTACGCCGCGCCGCTGCCCGACGCCGCGCAGCTCACCGACCTCGTGTGCTTCTACGGCGAGCGGGTGGAGGTGGTCGTCGACGGCGTGCGGCACGGGCGCCCCGTCACGGCCTGGTCGGCCGCTACTTGACTCGCCGGTAACCACTGCGTTAGAGACGGCCCATGAAGCTCTCGACGCAGCTGCAGTACGGCGACGACCCGATCCGCAACGCCGAGGCGGTGGTCGCGCTGGAACAGGCCGGGCTCGACGTCGTGTGGGTGGCGGAGGCCTACAGCTTCGACGCCGTGTCCCTCATGGGCTACCTGGCGGCGCGGACCGAACGCGTCGAGATCGGCTCGGGCATCCTGCCGCTCTACAGCCGCACCCCGACGCTGACGGCCATGACCGCCGCCGGCCTCGACGCGCTCTCGGGCGGCCGCGCCATCCTCGGCCTCTACGCCGCCGGGATGACCGCCGTGGGGCTCCA
>CAXTTN010000066.1:0-14902 GCA_964247105.1 uncultured Pseudonocardia sp. | reverse complement strand
TAGATCGCGGCCCGCGCGACACCGGGTACCGCGAGCAACCGGGGCCACGGCGTCCCGTACGACCGTCCCGTCGCCCGCACCCGGGAGATCATCGAGATCTGCCGGCAGGTGTGGCGCCGCGAGAAGGTCCAGCACGAGGGCATCTACGCGATCCCGCTGCCCGAGGGCCAGGGCACCGGGCTGGGCAAGCCGCTCAAGCTGATCAACCACCCGAGGCGCGCCGACATCCCGATCTGGGTGGCCGCGCTGGGCGACCGGAACCTGGAGATGACCGCCGAGCTCGCCACCGGCTGGCTGCCGCACGCCGTGCTGCCGGAGACGATGAAGGAGGTCTTCGGCCCGGCGCTCGCGGCCGGCTTCGCCAAGCGCGATCCGGCGCTGGGCCCGCTACAGATCACCGGCGGCGGCATCCTGGCGCTCGAGGAGGAGATGTGGGAGCCCGCGCGGCAGGCGGCCCGCGGCATGTACGCGCTCTACATCGGCGGTATGGGCGCGCGAGGCAAGAACTTCTACAACACCGTCTTCCAGCGGCAGGGCTACGCGGCGGAGGCCCGGCTCGTCCAGGACCTCTACCTCGACGGGAAGAAGGAGGAGGCCGCAGCCGCGCTGCCGGACGACTTCATCGACCGGGTGACGCTCATCGGGCCGGCCGGCCACGTCAAGGAGCGGATCGCTGCGCTGCGCGAGGCCGGCATCACCCATCTGCACGTGAACCCCGTCAGCAGCGACGCTCCGAAGCTGATCGCCCAGGTCAAGGAATGGATCGTCTAGGTGACGGGACCCCGGCGTCGGTGACGGCCGGTCACCGCTTCACACTGTGAGGCGACCTGGCCGTCACACACCTCGGGGGAGTGTCCTTTGCCCGACGTCGTGATCGAGGCGTTCGACCGGCCGTTGCGGCCCGATCAGTACACCTACGTCGAGACGCACGCGTGGTGGATGGGCACCCACGGTCCGCTGAGCCACCTCACCGAGCACTACCTGCGGCAGTGGATCCCCCGATCGAGCGACCGCGAGTGGGTGCTCGACCGCGAGCTCACCGGCAAGCAGGAGTGGCTGATCGGCTCGGCCGAGCAGGCCGCCGAGGAGGGCTTCGATTTGCGTGACGTGGCGCCGGTCGGCCGGTTCCGCGGCTTCCACGGTCGCTTCGACGAGGCCGCGGACCGGTTCTGCGCCGCCGCGGCCACCCCGCCGCGGGGCAACTGGCAGGCCCCCACCCGCGAGTTCTTCGCCACGCTCCCCCGCGATCCCGCGGTGCTGCGCGCCCGGCTGGAGGGCGAGAACCCCGGCAACTGGTTCGGGCCGTTCACGGCGGGCGTCACGGCGTTGCGCACCTGCCTGGTGCCGGCCGACCTGCGCCGCGCGCTCTACCGCGCGCTCACGCGCCTGCCGGACGTGACGGCCGCCGAGGGCGTCACCGACGTCGACGGGCGGTCGTGCCTCGCGCTCGTCCACGACGCCGGTCGCACCCGCACCGAGCTGCTGATCTCGCCCGCGGACGGCCAGTTCGCCGGCGAGCGCGACACGCTGCGCATCGACTCCCGCTGCGGCCTGCGCGCCGGCACGGTGATCAGCTCCACGGCCGTCCGCACGGCCGTGGTGGACGAGGCCGGCATGCACCCGGAGCCGTGACGCGAGCGGCAGACTGCGCAGCCGAGTAGCGGCAGATTGCGCACGTACTGGGCGGCAGATTGCGCACGTTCACACCTTGGCGTGGCATCCTGCACCCATGCAGCCAGATCCGATCCCAGCTTCGCCGATCGGCAGGCTCGTCCGTCGGCAAGCCGCATCCACCGTCGCGGAGGCATTGGCCGACACGAGGGTCGTGCTGATCAACGGAGCGCGGCAGGCCGGCAAGAGCACACTGGTCCGTCTCGTCGGTGATGCCCGTGGGGCCGTGTGGCGGTCTCTCGACCAGGTAGTGGTCCGGCAGGCCGCCGAGCAGGATCCCGAAGGCTTCGTCGACACCGTCGGCTTGATGATCATCGATGAGATCCAGCGAGTGCCGGAGCTGCTGCTCGCCATCAAGGCCGATGTCGACGCCCGCCCGCGGCCCGGCCGCTTCCTGCTGACCGGCTCCGCCCGGGTGCTCGGCCTGCGCGGGCTGCCCGATGCGCTGCCGGGCCGGATGGAGACCATCGAGCTGTGGCCGTTCTCCCAGGGCGAGATCGACGGCACGCCGGATCGATTCGTCGATGCCGCGTTCGCACTGGGACCTCGTCTGGACCATGTCTCGGAGGTCACGCGGGCCGGATACGCCGACCGTCTGGTTCGTGGCGGGTTCCCCGACGCGGTTGCGCGCACATCGCCGGGGCGCCGCGCCCGATTTCTGGACTCCTATGTCCACGACCTCATCGCGCGGGAGGTCAGAGAGCTGAGGGAGATCGAGCTGACGGGTGAGATGACGACGCTCATCGGGCTGCTCTCGGCACGCTCCGGGCAGTTACTGGTGCCCACCGCCATCGGCAGCGCCGCCGGTCTGTCCAGCCGGACGACGACACGATACCTGGATCTGCTGGAGGAGGTGTTTCTCATCAAGCGCATACCTGCCTGGTCCCGCAACCTCAGCACACGGGCCACAGGGACAGCGAAGGTGGCGATGGTCGACTCCGGTGTGGCAGCCAACCTGCTGGGCGTCGACGCCCGTCGCCTCCTGGAGCCGGGCGGACCCGTCGGGGGATTGCTGGAGGGCTTCGTCCTGATGGAACTGGCCCGCCAGCTGACCTGGTCCGACGAGCGGGCGCGGCTCTTCCACTACCGGACGAGGGACCAGGTCGAGGTGGACGCCGTACTGGAGAACCGCCGCGGGAAGGTGGTCGGCATCGAGGTCAAGGCGTCATCAACGGTGCGCACGGACGACTTCCGTGGGTTGCGCCATCTCGCGGAGCGTCTCGGCGAGGACTTCGTTGTCGGCCTCGTCCTCTACACCGGGTCCGAGACGCTGCCCTTCGGAGACCGGATGCGCGCGATGCCGGTCAGCGCGTTGTGGGAGTGCGCGCCCTAGCGCAGCGGCTGCTCCGGGCCCGGGGCCGCACGCCTGCCGAAGATGCGCCGCTCGCTCTCGTCGATCTTCACATCGTTGATGCTGGCCTCGCGGCGGCGCATGTAGCCCTCGTCGTCGAACTCCCACTGCTCGTTGCCGTAGGAGCGCCACCACTGCCCGTCGACGTCGTGGCTCTCGTACTGGAAGCGGACGGCGATGCGGTTGCCGTCGAACGCCCACAGGTCCTTGCGCAGCGCGTAGTCCAGCTCGCGCTCCCACTTGGCCGCCAGGAACGCGGCGATCTCCGCCCGGCCCGTGACGAACTGGTCGCGGTTGCGCCAGACGGAGTCCGGCGTGTACGCGGCGGCCACCCGCTCGGGATCACGGGTGTTCCAGGCGTCCTCGGCGGCCTGCACCTTCGCGACGGCGGTCTCGCGGGTGAACGGGGGCAGCGGCGGGCGGGTCATCGCGTTTCCTCGCAGGTGATCGAGTTGTGCACAAGGTCATCCTTGCAGCTGTGGAGCGGCATGCCCCGTTCCCGGTACGAGGACTAACCTGGACGCCAGTCCCACGGCGATGACGATGAGATCCGATCAAGGCGGTCCCCAGCGTGTCCAGCAATCCCTCGAAGAGCAGCACCTCGATCACAGCCGAACAGTTCGGTCCCAACGAGTGGCTCGTCGAGGAGATGTACAACCGCTTCCTGGACGACCCCACGGCCGTCGACCCCGCGTGGCACGAGTTCTTCGCCGACTACCGGCCGGCCGAGACCCCTGGTGAGGTCGCCACGACGACCATCGGCAACGGCAGCGCGCCCGCTCCGGCCGCCGCCCCGCCCGCGCCCGATTCCAACGGCTCGGCCGCTCGCGTCGCGGCGAAGCCCCGGCCGGCCACGCCGGCCAAGCCCGCCGCGGGCTCCACCACGCAGGCGGCGAAGGCGGCCCCGGTCGGCAGCGACGGCGAGGTCACCACGCTGCGCGGCGCCGCGTCGGCCGTCGTCAGGAACATGAACGCGTCGCTCTCGGTGCCCACGGCCACGAGCGTGCGGGCCGTGCCGGCCAAGCTGCTCGCCGACAACCGCGTCGTGATCAACAACCAGCTCCGGCGCACCCGCGGTGGCAAGATCTCCTTCACACACCTCATCGGCTACGCCGTCGTGCGGGCGCTCGCCGATTTCCCGGCGATGAACCAGCACTTCGTCGAGACCGACGGCAAGCCCGCCGTGGTGGCGCCCGAGCACGTCAACATGGGCCTCGCGATCGACCTGCCGGGCAAGGGCGGGCAGCGGAGCCTCGTCGTCGTCTCGATCAAGGGCTGCGAGGCGATGAACTTCGCGCAGTTCTGGTCGGCCTACGAGGACATCGTCCGCAAGGCCCGGGCCGGCGCGCTGGCCGCGGAGGACTTCGCCGGCACCACGATCAGCCTCACCAACCCGGGCACGCTGGGCACCAACCACTCGGTGCCGCGCCTGATGGCCGGGCAGGGCACGATCGTCGGCGTCGGCGCCATGGAGTACCCGGCCGAGTTCCAGGGCGCCAGCGAGAAGCGGCTGTCCCAGATCGGCGTCAGCAAGATCATCACGCTGACCTCCACGTACGACCACCGGATCATCCAGGGCGCCGAGTCGGGCGACTTCCTGCGCCGGATCCACCAGCTGCTGCTGGGCGAGGACGGCTTCTACGACAGCATCTTCCGCTCGCTGCGGGTGCCCTACGAGCCCATCCGCTGGGTGCAGGACATCCCCGAGGGCGAGGTCGACAAGACCGCCCGCGTGATCGAGCTGATCGACGCCTACCGCACCCGCGGCCACCTGATGGCCGACACCGACCCGCTCAACTACCGCCAGCGCCGCCACCCCGATCTCGACGTGCTCTCCCACGGCCTGACGCTGTGGGACCTCGACCGCGAGTTCGCCGTCGGCGGCTTCGGCGGCCAGCAGCGCATGAAGATGCGCGACGTGCTGGGCCTGCTGCGCGACTCCTACTGCCGCACCATCGGCACCGAGTACATGCACATCGCAGAGCCCGCCCAGCGCGCCTGGCTGCAGGAGCGGATCGAGGTGCCGCACCAGAAGCCCAACCCGGCCGAGCAGAAGTACATCCTGAGCAAGCTCAACGCGGCCGAGGCGTTCGAGACGTTCCTGCAGACCAAGTACGTCGGGCAGAAGCGGTTCTCGCTGGAGGGCGGCGAGACCGTCATCCCGCTGATGGACGCCGTGCTGGACAAGGCCGCCGAGCACGAGCTCGACGAGGTCGTCATCGGCATGCCGCACCGGGGCCGGCTCAACGTGCTCGCCAACATCGTCGGCAAGCCGATCAGCCAGATCTTCCGCGAGTTCGAGGGCAACCTCGACCCCGGCCAGGCCCACGGCTCCGGCGACGTCAAGTACCACCTGGGCGCCGAGGGCAAGTACTTCCGGATGTTCGGCGACGGCGAGACGGTCGTGTCGCTGGCCTCCAACCCGAGCCACCTCGAAGCCGTGGACCCGGTGCTGGAGGGCATCGTCCGCGCCAAGCAGGACCTGCTCGACAAGGGCCACGAGGGCGGCTACACCGTGCTGCCGCTGATGATGCACGGCGACGCGGCGTTCGCCGGGCAGGGCGTGGTGGCCGAGACGCTCAACCTCGCGCTGCTGCGCGGTTACCGCACCGGCGGCACCGTGCACGTCGTCGTCAACAACCAGGTCGGGTTCACCACCGCGCCCGAGCACTCGCGGTCGTCGCAGTACTGCACCGACGTCGCGAAGATGATCGGGGCGCCGGTCTTCCACGTGAACGGCGACGACCCCGAGGCCTGCGTCTGGGTGGCCAAGCTCGCCGTCGAGTACCGCGAGCGCTGGCACAACGACGTCGTCATCGACATGATCTGCTACCGCCGCCGCGGCCACAACGAGGGCGACGACCCGTCGATGACGCAGCCCTCGATGTACGACGTGATCGACGCCAAGCGGAGCGTCCGCAAGATCTACACCGAGTCGCTGATCGGGCGCGGCGACATCTCCATGGACGAGGCCGAGCACGCGCTCAAGGACTTCTCCAACCAGCTGGAGCACGTGTTCAACGAGGTCCGCGAGCTGGAGAAGACCCCGGTGCGGATCAGCCCGTCGGTCGAGCACGAGCAGCTCGTGCCCACCGACCTCGACACCTCGGTCCCGCTGGAGGTCATCCACCGCATCGGTGACGCGCACGTCGAGCTGCCCGAGGGCTTCACCGTGCACCAGCGCGTCAAGCCGGTGATCGAGCGGCGCCACAAGATGTCGCGCGAGGGGGGCGTCGACTGGGCGTTCGCCGAGCTGCTGGCCCTGGGCTCGCTCGTGATGGACGGCCGGCTCGTGCGGCTGTCGGGCCAGGACACCCGCCGCGGCACCTTCGTCCAGCGGCACTCGGTGATCATCGACCGGAAGACCGGCGCCGAGTACTACCCGCTGCGCAACCTCTCGGAGAACCAGGAGCGCTTCCTGCCCTACGACTCGGCGCTGTCGGAGTTCGCGGCCGTCGGGTTCGAGTACGGCTACTCGGTGGCCAACCCGGAGGCGTTCGTGGCCTGGGAGGCGCAGTTCGGCGATTTCGTCAACGGCGCCCAGTCGATCATCGACGAGTTCATCTCGTCCGGTGAGGCCAAGTGGGGCCAGACCTCCGACGTCGTGCTGCTGCTGCCGCACGGCCTGGAGGGGCAGGGCCCCGATCACAGCTCCGGCCGGATCGAGCGCTTCCTGCAGCTGTGCGCGGAGGGCTCGATGACCGTCGCGGTGCCGTCGGAGCCCGCCAACTACTTCCACCTGCTGCGCCGCCACGCCATGGACGGGGTGCGCAGGCCGCTGGTGGTGTTCACGCCCAAGTGGATGCTGCGCGCCAAGCAGGTGGTGAGCCCGGTGGCCGATTTCACCGGCGGGCGGTTCCGCTCGGTGATCGACGACCCGCAGTTCCGCGGGTCCGACGGCGCGGCGCCCGGTGTCCGCAAGGTCCTGCTGTGCAGCGGCAAGATCTACTGGGAGCTGGCGGCGGCGCGCGAGAAGCGCGGCGGGATCGACGACACGGCCATCGTGCGGATCGAGCAGCTCTACCCCGTGCCCGACCGCCAGATCGCGGCCGTCCTGGACCGCTACCCCAACGCCGAGGACATCCGCTGGGTGCAGGAGGAGCCGGGCAACCAGGGCCCGTGGCCGTTCCTCGGGCTGATCCTGCCGGAGAAGCTGCCCCGGCTCGTGGGGCTCAAGCGCATCTCCCGGCGGCGCATGGCCGCCCCGGCGGCGGGCTCGTCGAAGGTGCACGAGGTGGAGCAGGCGGCGCTGATCGACGCGGCCTTTGCGGAGTAGCGGTGTACTTCACCGACCGCGGCATCGAGGAGCTGGTCGAGCGCCGGGGCGAGGAGCAGGTGGCCGTCGAGTGGCTCGCCGACCGCCTGCGCGCCTTCGTGGACCTCAACCCGACGTTCGAGGACGCCGTGGAGCGGCTGGCGTCCTTCCTCGCCCGCGACGACGCCGACCCGGAGTAGCGCGGCTCCCGGGGAAGCGGCCGTCTCGATCCGGTGCTCAGGCGCGCCGCCGCCTGCCCTGCACCTCGGCCCGCAGCTCGGCCGCCCGCTGCTCCACCGCGACGAGCAGCGCGTCCAGGTCGGACGCCTTCGCCCAGGTGTCGGGCGCGGGGAACGGGCGCATGGTGATCCACGACTCCACCCAGAGCGCATCGAGGGCGCTCTCCCAGGCCAGCTCCACGCACAGGCGGGTGAGCAGGTGCCGGTCGCTGGCCTCGCGCAGCCGCCGGCCCAGCGCCTCGACCTGCGCGTCCAGCTCCCTGACCCGCTCGGCGTTGCGGTCGGCCCGGGCGTCGAGACCCCCCGTGACCTCGGCGATGCGGGCCTTGTAGCGACGGGCGGCGTCCATCAGCCCTCCTCCGCCGGAGCGGGGACGATGACGACCGCGGGCGCGGCGTGCTGGCTGCGGTCGAAGAACAGCCCGCGGCCGGGCCGGGGCGACCAGGTGAGCAGCATCCCGGGCAGCAGCGACTGCAGCTCCGCCCCCTGGACGTCGAGCGCCACCCAGGCACCCAGGTCGTCCACGGCGGCCCCCATCATCAGCAGGGCCTTGAGCCGGGGCACGCTGCGCCACCAGCCGAGCACGTGCACGCCGACCTCGGGTCCGAAGTGGATGACCTTCCGCAGGGCGTCCGTGCCGGCTCGGTCGAGCGCGGTGTCGGCCGCGTCCGCGGCGTAGAGCACCACCAGCACCGGCCTGCGGTTCTCGCCGGCCAGCCGGGCGGTCACGTCGGCGGCCAGCGTCTCCACCCGTTCCCGAATCCCCTCCAGCCGCACCACCTGCGGGGTGTGCCCGGCCGCGGTGAAGCGGTGGGCGAGCCGCTGCGCCGACCCCACGGTGTCGGCCACCAGCGGCGCGATCACGACGTCCAGCCCGCCCGCCGGGTACCGCCCCGCCAGCGACGAGGCGGCGGCGTCGAGGACCCGGACCGCGTCGCGGTTGCCTGCGCCCAGCACCCCGAGGTTGCGGCCCGGGACGTCCGGCAGCGCGGCGGTCGCCGGGCTACCGGCCACATCGATGGTCTGCCCCACCACCAGCAGCGGCGGCCCGTCGACCGGCACGTCACCGAGCAGGTCGGCCAGGCGCGGGGCGCGGCTGCCGTCGAACAGCCGGGGCTGCGACCGGGCGGCGCCGTAGCGCTCGAGCAGCTCCCGCTGCACGTCGTCGACGCTGCCCCGGACACTGGCGTTGGGGAGCCGGACGATCTCGTTGCCGTGCCGCATCCCGGACTCGTGGTTGAGCACCGCGTGCCAGCGCGGGAGGTCCATCGCGGCGGCGTTCTGCTCGTCGAGCACCCGGCGGGCCCGCGGCAGCGCGATCCGCAGGACGAACTGCTCGAAGATCGCCGGCCGGCCCCAGAACGCCGCGATCCCGGACACGTCCTGGCTGGCCAGCACGAGGTGGATGCCCTGGGAACGACCGCGGCGCGCGACGTCCTCCAACAGCCCGATGGCGGCCCTCGTGACGGCGTCCCGGTCGGAGAACAGGTACTGGAACTCGTCGATCACCGCGACGATGCGCGGCCAGTGCCCGTCGGGGTCCACCGCGCGCAGGTCCTCGATCTTGCTGACCTCGTGCTCCTTAGCGGCGGCCGCGCGGCGGCGCATCTCGTCGGCGAGGAACTGCAGCAGGGCCAGCCCGAACTCGCGGTCGGTGTTGATGTTGACGCCGACGAGCCGCGCGTGCGGCAGCCAGCTGGGGTCGAGGCGGCCGGGCGCGAACTGGGCGAACGACACCCCCTCCTTGAAGTCGAGGAGGTACAACTCCAGCTCGTCGGGCGGGTACCGGGTGGTCAGGGCCCCGATCATCGCGAGCAGCAGGTTGGTCTTGCCCGAGCCGCTCGGCCCGCCGACCAGCGCGTGCGGCGACGAGTCGCCCAGCGTCATCGTGACCGGCCTGCCGTCGGTGAACCCGATGGGGAAGCGCAGCCCGGTGGTGGAATCCTCGGTGCCCCACTCGGTCGGCAGCAGGTCCGCGAAGGTGCCGATGCGGCTGCGCCAGGACTCGTGGGCGTCGGCGATCCCGTGGCAGGCCGCCGACACCTCGCCGGCGTCCAGCGCGGGATCGAGCTCCACGGCGACGTAGCGGCCGGTCATCGACGTGCGGACGCCGCCACCGTCGTCGAGGTCGACGGTCTCGACGGACGCGCCGACCGACACCGGCACGTCCACCAGCACGAGCTGGACGCCGCACGCCAGGCCGCCCGCCGCGACCCGCTGGAGCTGGCGGTGGTCCTCCTCGCGCAGGGCCTGCCGGTTGCCGACGAGCACCGCCACGAGCCACGGCTCGGTGCGCGGGGCGCCCGACGCCGACAGGGCCCGCAGCGACGGGTGCCCGCCCACGAGCACCCGCGTGTGAACCCGCCGGATCCAGTCCGAGAGGTCCTCCAGCAGCAGCGCCAACCCGCTGGGGTCGTGCACGGTGAGCAGGCCGGTGCGGGTCAGCGGGTGCAGGCCCGGCAGCGGGCCGGTGAGCTGCCCGACGTCCCACACGTGCACCAGCACCGAACCGGGCTGGAACGTGCTCATCACCCGCACCACCAACCCCTCGACCATGGCGAGGGCGGACTCCCGGCTGCCGGGACGCGAGCTGACCTGCAGGTGCGCCTCGTCGAGCAGCGGCACCGCCACCGGGAACGGCCGCGCCGTGGCGCCGAGCCGCCCCGCGCCGATCCGCCACAGCTCCGGGACCGGGCCGGTGAGCGTCGTCCCGCCGACCGTGCCGAGCCAGCTGGCCGCAGGCTCCCCCGCGGGCCCTGGTGCGGCCCCCTCGACCAGCTCGGTCAGCTCGGGCAGGGCGGTGTCGGTCGGGCGTGTCGACGCGTCACGGTCCTCGTCGATGCGCCGCACCACGTGCGCCAGGCCTGGGCTGTGCACCAGCGGCCGCAGCTGCGGGTCGGCCTCGGCCGCATCGATCCCGCGCTCGCGCAGCCACAGCTCCGCGAGCGCGTCGAGGTGGGCTCGGCGCGCGGACTCCCGTGCGGCGTCCGAGGCACCGCACGCTGCGGCGATGGCATCGCACAGGGCGTCGTAGGCGGCCCGGATGCGACGGCGCCGACCCCCGATGAACGGGACCACCGGAATCAGAGCCTCGCGCCGACGTCGGCCACGAGCTGCGCGCCGGAACCGATGAGCCCGAGCACGTCGTGCACCCTTTCCGCGGCCCTGAGCAGCTCCGCCGGCGGCAACGGCTCCGCGTGCCGCTCCCCGAGCACCGACAGCACCCCCACGGCGTCGTCGATCTGCACGCGCGCGGCGCCGACCTGCTGTTGGGCCCTGGTGAGCAGGTCGAGCACGGCGTGCAGGGTGGCGCGAACCTCGTCGAGCGAACCCGTCACAGAACGCTTCTCACAGCCGGCCCGCGACACCCTCGGCGGCCTGGATGGCGGCGGCCACGGCCTGCTGCACCTCGAGGACGCTCCCGACCGCCTGGGCCAGCAGCCCGTTGGCCTCCGACACGTCCGACTGCCCGCTACCCTCGGAAACGCGCAACATCATCCCCTGGGCCTGCTCCAGTGCCGAATGCGCCTGCTGCAGGGCTCCGAGGCTCTCGGAGGCCTTGTCGTTGGCCAGCGCGATGCCGGCCCGGACCTCTTCGATACTCGCCATCAACGAACTCCCGGGTCGTGCTGCGCTGTGTCGCGCAAACCTATCGCCCAGTGCACCGCAGACCGGGCCCACCCGCCACCGCACGAGCGGCTCGGATCAGCCTGCTCCTCCTCGGGGCCGGGACACGCGCCAGAAGGCGAATCCACCGTCGCCGCAGCGGTCACAGCGGCCGGCGACCCCAGAGCGGACGCCCCGAGCGCAGGCCCGCGACACAGCGAGGGCGGAGCCGCGCGCTCCGGCCACCCGGATGTCGTAGGGGTTGGTAATCATCTCCGGGAACGGGGCGACGGCTCGCGAGGAGGGCATCACCATGGGGGACTGGGAGAGCTCGCTCACCGTTGATCACCCAGATCGGGTCAAGGGGCGGGGATCATGCCTCCGCGCGGGATGACGCTGCCGCCCGGTGCGAGGTTGCTGCCGGGCACAAGCGGGAGGTCGCCGCCGAGCCCGGACAGCTGCCAGCCGGGGACGTGCTGGGGTGGATCGCCCTGCTCGACGGTGAGCAGGTTGCCATCGGCGTCGTAGATCCCGCGGCCGCCGTCCGCGAACTCGACCTGGTGGCGGGTGACGCCGAACCCGACGGTGTCGTCGAGAGGTCGGGAGCTCTTGATGGTGGTTCGCAGGGTCTCGCGTCCAGCTGCGTCGGCCTGCCGGTAGAGCTTCGTGGCCGTCTGCACGCCCTGCTGCAGCAGGTTCGGCGACGGCGTCCCCTCCGTCGCCCCACCGGCCGACGTCACCGTCGCGCGCCCCTTCCCGTCCGCCCCGATCGTCACCGGCGCACTCAGACCCTCCGGCGTCGTCAACGACCCCCCGTCGGTCGACCCCCCACGAGCCCGCGCACTGCCGTCGCGATACTCGACATCGTTCGTTCCCACCGGAGTCCGGAACACACCGTCGCCCACCACATTCGCCAGCGATTCGTCCCGACCGGGGAAACCACTCGGCGCCGGCAACACCACCCGCTCCTCCGGCGGAGTCGACGGCGGCACATACCGCCCCTCCTGATCCGGAGGCGTCAGAACCGGCGACGGCACCGGAACCTCCGGCAGGAGCTGCCCCGCGTTCGGGCCGAGGATCTTCGACAACTCATGGTCCACCGGCGGCGGCTCGAACACCACACCACCCGCCGACGAACCGCTACCGGTCTCCGCACTCCCCGACGACGATTCCGCCGACGGCGGTGCAACCTCCCGCTCACGCCCATCGGAATCGACCGCCGCCACCTCCGGGGACGGCAGCGGAGCCCGCTGCGGCGACAGAGCCAACCTCGCACGGAACACCGCGTCGTCAACGAACGAACGCGCCCGGCCGAAACCGACCAACGGCTCCCGCATCGTGTCGTTCATCGTCTTGTAGAGCCGAGCCAGGCTCGGGTCGTCCTGATGCGGCCCCGTCACGGTCGTCGGGAAGCGCGCGGGAGCACCGCCGAGCGGTTCCGTGGTCAGCAGCCCGCCAGGACCGGGACGCCATTCACCGACCAGCTCGCCGTTCTGACCCAGCGTGGCATAGCAAGTTGTTCCGGTGAGCAGACACGCCGACGAGACACCGGCCTGGGCGCCGGATCCGACACGCCGGAGTTCCTGATCGCTCCATTTCATGGCGTCGATGTCATCTTCCGAGAGGCCTGCGGTGGAATACGCGGAGGGCGAATGGTCACCGCAATAAATCTGCAACGGATGGGTATGTATGAACTCAACGTGAGAACAATTGTCAAAGTCCCCGCGCTCGAGCATGGGACTGAACATGGAACCAGCACCCGCCACCGAGTTCGACTGCGAGACGATGAGCGGACCGGCCACATGGACGTCACCGTTCCGGCAGACCAGAAAACAACCGGTCTCGACGTTCGTGAAACCGTTGCTGTTCGTGAACCGTGCATCTCGCAGTTCCTCGGGGGTGGCGAGGGGGAACAACGCGCTCAGCTGCTCCGCACTCGGCGTCGTGGCACTGAGTGACAGATCACGCAACGCGGCCAGGCAGCTTTCGACGACGCACCGGAACTGGCTGTCATCGGTGACCCCGGAGTGCACCGTGGTCAGGAATCCGTTGACCTTGTTCGGGTCCAACCCGGCCAGGAGCGGAACCTGGGCGTACTGAGGGTCGAACTCCTTCGACAAGTCCCAGCCGGGCGAGAGGTGGACGTCATTCGGCTTGATGTCGTCCGCACGCAAGCTGGTCAGGCTGCCAACCCCGACGATCGGCGGCGGTGGCTGATAACCCGCGACCTTCGAGGACGAGGCCGCATGCGGTATCGGTACGGGCCGGGAGGTTGAGTCCGAGATGGCGGAGGACGGGGTCGCGACTCGAGTCGGATCCGACGCGGACGTTGCGGACTCCGTGGGAGCGAACTGGACGTCCGGCGACGGGACCACCTGCGGTGCGGGGGTCGAATCGTTCGGAGTCTGCGACTGGGCGACGATCGACTCGGTGCTCCACGAGCCGAGGTCGCTCAGATCCGGCAGCGTCGTGTGGACCGGGTTTGCGCCGTCTGCCGTGGAGGTCGAGAGGGTGAAGCCCCCGGCATCACCGCCCGCCGAGCCCGCGAACCCGTTGTCGGCACCAGCGGCGGTGGCGAACGTCGACCCCGCAGGCACCGAGAAGTCCGGCAACGACACGTCACCGGACTCGTCCGCCGAAGCACCGGGTGCACCGACGATGCCCGCTACGGTCACAGCGGCCAGCGACCCCAGAACCGCCGCCACCGAGCGCGGACCCGCGACACCGAGAGGGAGGAGCCGTGCTCCGGCCCCCCGGGTGTCGTAGGGGTTGGTGATCATCTCCGAGGACGGCATCACGCGCATCCTTTCGAGCGATGACGGTTGGCCCAGGCGCCACGCTGGAAGCCTGACCATAGAGGCGACCGATCCACCGCCACAGCACACACCGAGCCGGATCGACACCCCCACTGCCGATCCGAGCAGCTCGGCAGTTGCCTTGCGCCTGACCAGGGCACCGGGTTCCGGGATCGTCCGGCCTCGGCCCGTGTGTGACGGGGAGGTGTCCGGCGCGGGTGGGGGCTTGCGTGATCACCGCCGGCGTTCGAAGGTGTGCCTTCTACCGGATACTCCGAAGGGCACGACATGAGTGGTGGTTCTGTGCGAGCGGCGATCCTGCAGGCCAAGTGGACCGGCGACACCACGTCCATGATCGAGGTGCACGAGTCCTACGCGCGCGCGGCCGCCGAGCAGGGGGCCCAGGTGATGGGCTTCCAGGAGGTGTTCAACGCCCCGTACTTCTGCCAGGTGCAGGAGGCCGAGCACTACCGCTGGGCGGAGCCGGTCCCGGACGGCCCCACGGTGGAGCGCATGCAGGCGCTCGCCCGCGAGACCGGGATGGTGCTCGTCGTGCCCGTCTTCGAGATCGAGAGCGCCGGGAGCTACTACAACACCGCCGCCGTGATCGACGCCGACGGCACGGTGCTCGGGAAGTACCGCAAGCACCACATCCCGCAGGTCAAGGGCTTCTGGGAGAAGTTCTACTTCCGGCCGGGCAACCTCGGCTGGCCGGTGTTCGAGACCTCGTTCGGCACCATCGCCGTCTACATCTGCTACGACCGGCACTTCCCGGAGGGCTGGCGGGCGCTGGGCCTGGCCGGTGCGCAGATCGTGTTCAACCCGTCGGCCACCAGCCGCGGGCTCTCGTCGCACCTGTGGAAGCTGGAGCAGCCCGCGGCCGCCGTCGCGAACGGGTACTTCGTGGCCGCGAGCAACCGCGTCGGTGTCGAGGAGTACGGCGACAACGACTTCTACGGCACCAGCTACTTCGTCGACCCGCGCG
>CAXTTN010000065.1:15265-25461 GCA_964247105.1 uncultured Pseudonocardia sp. | reverse complement strand
GCCTTGGCCAAACTCTGCCGACTCACGTCATCTCCTCACGTGGTGGTGGGCCGAGGTTCCCGTCACGCCGCGCGGTGGCGTGTCGCGTCCCTCGTGGTCTGCCCCCGTCCGCTGGAACCGGTTCCTTGCGCGGGTTGGCGCCGGCAGCGGAGGTGGACCCGAAACTCACACCTCGTCGTCCGGCGCGCGGGGCCGGTCTTCGGAGCGCTTGTCTCGTGCCGGGAATCACACCTCCCCCATGCTCGGGCCGAGGTCTCATTATGAGATTCTGTCCCGCTGTCGCTCCCGGCTCCGTGCCCAGCTCAGCCTGTGCGAGCGGCCACCGAACCTGTACCGTCGGAAGCAAGTTCGTTCCGCACCGACGCGGAACGCGCGCTGCGCCGAGGAGGGCAACCGGTTGGTCCGGCCGCACCACCAGCCATCCCGCCGACGGGCCGACAGGTCCGCCGACGTCCTCGTCCGCGCCCGCACCTCGTTCCTCGTCGACGACAAGGTCGAGGACGGTGCCGTGCGCGACACGATCCTGGCGTCGTGGACGCGCTCGCGGGAGTGGGACGTCGACATCGACAGCGTCGAGCTGTCGTGCGAGTTCCACCCCGAGCCCGACACGCCGCTGGTCCGCGCCGCGGCCCCGGTCCTCGCCGACGTCGCGGACGACCTCGCGGGCGAGCCGGTGAGCGTCATCCTCACCGACGCCGACGGCGTGGTCCTCGAACGCCGCACCGGCGACAGCCAGCTCAACCAGCACCTGGACAAGGTCTGGCTCGCGCCCGGTTTCAGCTACGCCGAGAAGTTCATCGGCACCAACGGCATCGGCACGGCCCTCGAGGGCCGCGGGCCGGTGCAGGTGTTCGGCCACGAGCACTACGTCGAGGGGCTCGCGGACCTGGCCTGCGCCGGCGCGCCGATCTGGCACCCGATCAGCGGCAAGCTGATGGGCGTCATCGACCTGACCTGCTGGCGGCCCGACGCCGGGCGCTTCATGTCCACCGCCGTGGAACGCATCGCGCGGCAGATCGAGACGGCACTGCTCGACCAGTCCGGCCCGCGCGAGCTCGCCCTGCTGCACGACTACCTGGCCGCGTGCCGGCGCAACCGCGGCGCCGTGTTCGCGATCAGCCCGGACCTGGTGATGACCAACGACCGCGCCCGCGAGCTGATCGACCCCGCCGATCAGGTCACGCTCGTCGCGGGCGCCACCGAGGCGATGAACTCGGGACGCCGCCTGCTGCTGGTGGATCTGCCCAGCGGCGCCGTCGCCCGCGTCCAGGTGCGGCCGAGCTGGATCGAGCAGGGCGAGTCCGGCGGGGTGCTCCAGGTGCAGCTCGCCGCCCCCGACATCGCCGCGCGCTCCAAGCCCACCGCGGTGGCACCGGCCTCGGCCCTGCCCACCGCCGTCGGCTCCGGTCTGCTGTGGACGAAGTGTTGCCAGGCCGTCGACCGGCACTTCCAGAGTCGCGAGTGGATCGTGCTGGAGGGTGAGCCGGGCACCGGCCGCAGGACCATCGCCCGCGCCACCCACCAGATGCGCACCCCCGCCGCCCACCTGCGGGTCATGGACGCCGACGACTACTCCCCCGCCTGGGTCGCCGAGATCTCCGAGGAGCTGGAGACCGAGGGCGGCACGCTCGTCATCGCCCACGTCGACCGGCTCGGCGAGACCGCCCGGCAGGTCCTCGCCGACGCGCTCGAACCCCACCGCGACTCCACCGACCCCGATCGGCCCTGGGTCGTCGTCACCACCGAGCCGGGCGGGATGCCCGGCGACGACCTGCTGGAGTTCTTCCCCCGCACGGTCGAGGTGCCGCCGCTGCGCCACCACGTCGAGGACGTCGCCGAGCTGGTGCCGCACCTCATCGCGCGGCTCACCCGCGGCTCCGAGCTGACCTGCTCGCCGGAGGCCATGCGGGTGCTCATGCGCAACCGCTGGCCGGGCAACGTCGAGCAGCTCTACCAGGTGCTGCGCAAGACCGTCTCGAAGCGCCGGGCGGGGGTGCTGCAGCCCTCCGACCTCCCGCCGGAGACCCGCGCCATCACCCGCCGCGTGCTCACGCCGCTGGAGGCGATCGAGTGCGACGCGATCGTCGACGCGCTGCTGGACAACAACGGCAACAAGGCCGAGGCGGCCCGGCACCTGGGCATGTCCCGGGCCACGATCTACCGCAAGATCCGCGGCTACGGCATCTCGACGCCCGAGTCGGGGTCCTGACGCGCCATCGGCGTGGACCCTCCCGGCTGCCTGTTCACAGGGCTGAACGGCCGAAGTGAACGCGGTGGCTGTTCGGGCACGATCGAACTACCACCACGTTCATGTCGAGCGGGGAGCTGCTGCTCAGACGGCGTCGCGCCGCAGCACCTGCATGAGCTCCTCGTAGGGCCCCACCAGGTAGGCGTCGTCGCCGGCGCCGAACCGGGTCCCCCGCCGCGGCGGGTGCTCCAGCTCGCCGGTGCCCGCGCGGTGGATCGCCACCACCCGCGTCCGTTCCGAGAGGTCGGCCATCGCGAGCCCCTCCAGCCCGCCCCCGGACGCCACCGAGAGCCGGCCGACCAGGAACGGCGTGTGGTCGACGTAGAACGTGCCCAGCACGTCGAGGCCCAGCGCGGCGCCCACGAACCAGGGCGCCGCGAGCGCCGCCGTCGAGCGGACGTAGCGGAAGCCGAAGCCGTCCTCGATGCCCGCGGCCAGCTCCCGGTCGAACACCCGCAGCACCACGGGCACCTCGCGCCAGCGGTCGCCGAGCCGGTCGCCGAGCCGGTCGCGCACGACGAGGCCGGTCTCGACGTTGACGAGGTCGTCGCTGGTCAGCACGGCGACCGCGGTGGCCGCGTCGACGTTGGCCGAGGCCAGCACCGAGGTGTCGGTGGCGTCCCCGATCACGATGGGCACGTCGAGCTCGCGGGCCCGGCCGTGGTGGCGGCCCGCCTCGTCCCGGTCGATGACGACGACGCGCGTCCCGGCCGCGACCAGGCCCTCCACCACCTCCAGCGCCACCGAGCCCAGCCCGACGACGATCACGTGCCCCCGCATCGTGCCGACCCGGCGCCTGCCGAACGACTGCTCCAGCCGCCGGCTCACCAGCAGCTGCGTGACCAGCGAGAAGATGATGGCGGCGAGGACCGCGCCGCCGCCCATGAGGCCGATCGCCCAGATCCGCAGCCAGGTGGGCTGGGCGGCGAAGGAGAAGTCGCCGTAGCCGACGGTCGCGATCGTCTCGACCGTGAAGTACACGGCGTCGACGAGGCTCATGTGGCTGCCGTCCTCCTTCACGTACCCGACCTGCAGCACGACGATCGACACCACGATGGCCAGCGCGAGCACCGTCAGCGTCACGCGCAGCGGGCGGTCGGCCTCGGCGGTGACGGAGCGGATCCATGCCCGCAGGCCGACCTGTCCCCCGGTCTCGGCGCGCTCCGCCGCCCGCGCGGCCCCGGCCGACCGCGCGCCCGCGGTGTGCTGCACCGGGGCCTGCGGGCGGAGCAGCTCCACCACGCCGGTCGCCCCGAACTGCTCCGGCGTCCCCACCGCGGTGATCCGGTCCCCCACCCGCACGGCGTGGTCCCGGCCCGGGCACACGACCGGCTCCTCGCCCTCGGACGCGACGGCCAGCGGCGCGAGCTCCCCGTACAGCTCGCGCAGCGTGGCGTTGCTCCCGGCCACGAGCTCGGCGACGAGGAACTGCCGCCCGGCCAGCTCGACGGCGTGTGTCGTGCGGCCCAGACACGCCTCGACGACCGCGGGCGCCGAGAGCGCGGCCACGTCCAGCACGCTCCCCTCGCCCGTCACCTCGGCGAGCGCCCGCCCGACGCCGCCGTTGCCCATCCGGACGACGAGCCGCACGTCGGGCCGCAGGCGGCGCACCAGCAGTGCGGTCTCCATGGCGCGCAGGTCGTCCTCCAGCAGGCACACGACGGCGGCGGCGAGGTCGAGCCCGGCGTCGAGCAGCGCCTCCCGCACCCGGCCCGCCACCCGCGGCACCTTCCACTGGGCGAGCAGGCGCTCGGCCGCCACGTCGGCGCCCCCGGACGGGTCGACGACCACGACGTCCGCCCCCGCCGCCAGCAGCTGCTCGACCGTCCGCAGCGCCGTCCCGTCCACCCCGCAGACCACGACGTGCCCGGATCGCCCGTTCTCCACCGCGGCAGTCTCGCCCGTGCGTGTCACGACGCGATGTCGACGCGGTGACCTGGCTGACGCCGGCCCGCGGGGATCGGGGACGATTGGGCGATGAGCGAGTACTTCGATGTGGTGATCGTCGGCGCCGGGTCGGCCGGGTGCGTGCTCGCCAACCGCCTGAGCGCCGACCCGTCGAACCGGGTGCTCCTGCTGGAGGCCGGCCGGCCGGACCACCTCTGGGACCTCATCGTGCACATGCCCGCCGCGCTGGGCTTCCCGGTCGGCAACCGCTTCTACGACTGGTGCTTCACCTCCGAGCCCGAGCCGCTCATGCACGACCGGCGGATGGCCCATCCGCGGGGCAAGCTGCTCGGCGGCTCCAGCAGCATCAACGCGATGGTGTACCAGCGCGGCAACCCGCTGGACTTCGACCGCTGGGCCGCCGACCCCGGCATGGCCGACTGGGACTACGCGCACTGCCTGCCCTACTTCCGCCGCCTGGAGGCGTCCGACCCGAGCGAGACGGGTGCGTGGCGCGGCCACGGCGGCCCGCAGCACCTCGAACGCGGGCCCGCCACGAACCCGCTGTTCCACGCGTTCTTCGAGGCCGGACGCCAGGCCGGCCACCCCGTCGTCGACGACATCAACGGCCCGGTCGCCGAGGGCTTCGCCACCTACGACCGCACGATCCACCACGGCCGCCGCATGTCGGCGGCACGGGCGTTCGTGCATCCCGTGCTGTCCCGGAAGAACCTCACCGTGCGCTGCAACGCGCTGGTCGGCTGTGTCGACGTGCGCGGCGGCCGGGCCACCGGCGTGCGCTACCGCAAGCGGTTCGGAGCCGAGCAGGTGGTGCGCGCGGGCGAGGTGGTGCTGGCCGGCGGCGCGATCAACTCGCCGCAGCTGCTGCAGCTGTCGGGCATCGGGGACGCCGCGCACCTGGCGGCGCTGGGCGTCGAGGTGAAGGCGCACCTCCCCGGCGTCGGCCGCGACCTGCAGGACCACCTCGGCGTGCACCTGCAGCACTCGAGCACCCAGCCGGTGTCGATGAACGAGCTGCGCAGGAAGGCCAACTGGCCGGGCATCGTCGCGTCCTGGATCGCGGGGGGCAACGGGCCGGGCGCCACCAACCTGTTCGAGGGCGGCGCGTTCATCCGGAGCGACGAGCACCAGCCCTACCCCGACGTGATGCTCGGCTTCGCCCCCATCGCGATGCGCTTCGACCCGGACATGCCGCTGGTCGAGCACGGCTACCAGCTGCTCGTCGCGGCCATGCGGCTGGAGGCCCGCGGCCACGTCCTGATCCGCTCGACGGATCCGGCCGCGCAGCCGTCGATCCTGTTCAACTACCTGTCCACCGACGCCGACCGCGAGTTCTGGCCCACGGCGATCGGGCTGGCCCGCGACGTGCTCGCGCAGGCCGCGTTCGACCCGTACGAGGGCGGCGAGACGCTGCCCGGCGAGCACGTCAAGACCGACGACGAGATCCTCGACTGGGTCGCCCGCACCGGCCAGACCGGGCTGCACCCCACGTCGACCTGCCGGATGGGCACCGGCGAGGACGACGTCGTCGACCCCGCGACGATGGGCGTGCACGGCGTGGCGGGGCTGCGGGTCGTCGACGCGTCCGTCATGCCGTACTGCCCCAACGGCGCCACCCACGCGCCGACGATGATGCTGGCCGAGCGCGCGTCGGACCTGATCCTGGGCGTGCCGCCGCTCGCCCCGCAGGTGCTGGCGTCATGACGGCAGAACCGCAACGAGCCCGCGCGATGCGCTCAGAACGGCTCCATGACCGCAACGAGCCCGCGCGATGCGCTCAGAACGATGCGGAGGCGGCGTCGTGACGTCGGTGCGGGAGAGCCTCGCCGGGTGGACGGCCCCGGTCCACCGTGACGGGCTCGCGCTCGTCCTGTCCTCGGCGCTGACCTCCGCGGTCGGCCTGCTCTACTGGGTGCTGGTCGCGCGCCTGTTCACCCCCGAGGTGGCGGGCGTGAACTCCGCGGCGCTGGCCACGCTGTCGATGCTCGGCGGCATCGCCCACCTCAACATGCAGAACGCGCTGCTGCGGTTCGTGCCGGTCGCCGGGCCGCGCGCGCCGAAGCTGGTGGCCGGCGCGTACGCCGCCGCCGTCACGTCGGCGGTGGTCATCGGCGTGCTGTTCGCGCTCGGCGCCCCGATCTGGGCGCCGGACATGGTCGCGGTGGCCGGGCTCGGCGCGCTCGTCGCCTTCTTCGCGGTGGGCACGCCCCTGATGGCGATGTTCGACGTGCAGGACAACCTGCTCACCGGGCTCGGCCGGGCCATGGTCGTGCCGGTGGAGAACCTGCTGTTCGCGCTGCTCAAAGCCGGTCTGCTGGTGCTCGCGGCGTTCGTGGTGATCCCCGGCGGCATCGCCGTGTCCTGGGTCGTCGCCACGGCCGTGGCCGTGCTGGTGATCAGCGTGTGGGTGTTCACCGTGCTGCTCCCCCGGCACGCCGCGAAGCCCGCGGTGGTCGAGCCGATCACCGTGGCCGGGATCGCGCGGTTCGCGGGCACCGACTACGCGGGCTCGGTGTTCTGGCAGGCCGCGATCTACGGGCTGCCGCTGCTGGTGCTGACGCGTCTCGGCGCGGGGTTCGCGGCCACGTACCAGATCGTGTGGACGATGGCGATGGCGCTGTATCTCGTGGTCATCGGCATGACGCAGTCGATGGTGGCGCACGGCGCGGGCGATCCGGCGAGTGCCGAGCAGGCCCGGAAGGCCACGCAGAAGCGGGCGCTGATGCTGACCGTGCCGGCCGTGGCGATCCTGTCGATCGGCGCCCACCCGATCCTGTCGATCTTCGGGCCGTACTACGCCGCGACGGGCACGGGCGCGCTCGCGCTGTGCGCCCTCTCCGCGCTGCCCAACATCGTCACGCAGTCGGTGCTCTCGACGGCCCGGGTGCAGCGCGACATGGCGGCTCTGTTCGGCATCCCGACGGCCATCGCGGTGATCGTCATCGCGCTGTCGTGGCTGCTGGCGCCGATGTGGGGGCTCACCGGCGTGGGCGCGGCGTGGCTGGTCGGGCAGACCGTCGTCGCGGCCTGGTTGCTGGTCCGGCGACGTCGCGGGGCGCACCCCGCAGTGCCCGCGGGGCCTGCGACGTGACGCCGGGCCCTGCGAGGTGGCGTCCGGTCAGTTCGCGGCGCGCCTCTTCGGCAGCCACTCGGTGAACCCGGCGGCGCGGGCCTCGTCCGCGTCGCGGAACCACACCTCGGCCCTGGTGCGCTCGTAGTACGGGCTCTCGGGCGTGTGGAACAGCATCGACTCGGCGTTGCCCTTGATCGTGTACTCCGGGCCGGGGGCGGAGCCGTCGGGCTCGGCCGGCATCCCGCTCGACACCGTGGCGGCCGGGGTGAAGAGCGAGCGCGGCTCGTCGTCGGGGGCGGGCCGCGGCGTGGGTGAGGGCGGCGGCGCCGGTTCGGGTTCGGGTTCGGCCCACGCCGCGGACACCAGCGACGGGGACGGCGGCTCGGGCTCGCCCGGCGTCGGGATCGACGACCACGGCTCCCGGACCTCCGTCAGGCGGGAGCGCAGGTACCAGGCGGCCCCGCCCACCAGCAGCACCGCGAACAGCAGCCGGCGGCGTCTCGATCGTGCGGCCAACGGATCACCCCTCACTCGGCGAGCACCGAAGCGTAGCGGGACATCAGCCGCGGGCCGCCTTCACCCGCTCGTAGCGCGCCAGCGCGTCGAGCCGCTCGGCCTTGTGGTCGACCATCGGCTCCGGGTAGCCCTCGGGCACCCCACCCGGCAGGGCCCACGGCTGGTGGGCCGCCTTCCCCGCCACACCCCGCAGCTCCGGGACGAAACGGCGCACGTACGCGCCGTCGGGGTCGAAGCGCTCGCCCTGCGTGATCGGGTTGAACACGCGGAAGTACGGCGACGCGTCGGTGCCGCTCCCGGCCGTCCACTGCCATCCGTGCTGGTTGGAGGCCAGGTCGCCGTCGACGAGCAGGCGCATGAAGTGCCGCGCGCCCCACCACCACGGCAGGTGCAGGTCCTTCACCAGGAAGCTCGCGACGATCATCCGCACGCGGTTGTGCATCCAGGCCTGCTCGCGCAGCTGGCGCATCCCGGCGTCGACGATGGGGAAGCCGGTGCGTCCCTCGGCCCACCGGTCGAACAGGTCGCGGCGCTCGTCGACCGGGAGCGCGTCGAAGGAGCGGTCGTAGTTGCCGCGGGCGGAATCGGGGCGCTGGTGGAGGATGTCGGCGTAGAACTCGCGCCAGGCGATCTCGGTGCGGAACGTCTCGGCGGATTCAGAACGCTCCGAGGCGAGATCGGCCAGCATCGTGCGCGGGTGGATCAGGCCGTACTTGAGGTAGACCGACATGCGCGACGTTCCGGGCCGGTCCGGCCGGTCGCGGGCCTCCTTGTAGTCGCCGACGTCGCCGTCGAGGAAGGCCCGCCACCGCTGCAGCGCCGCGGCCTCGCCCGCGTCCGGGAGCTCGGCGTCGACCTCCACATCGGACGGGATCGCGACTCCCGGACCCGGCTCCAGCCAGTCCACGGTGGATGCGTCGGTGGCGGCGGGGCCGCGCCAGCCGTGCTCCGCCCAGGCGCGGCGGAACGGGGTGAAGACCTTGAACGGGTCGCCGTCGGCCTTGCGGACGCGGCCCGGCGCCACCGCGTAGGGCGAGCCGGTGCGCACGAGCGCGCGCCCGTCGTCGACCAGGGCCTTCTCGACGGCCTCGTCGCGGGCGCGGCCGTAGGGGCCGAAGTCGGCGGCGACGTGCACGGAGCCGGCGCCGATGTCCGCCGCGATCCGCGGCACCAGGTCGGCCGGGTCACCCTCGACCACCAGCAGCTTCCCGCCCAGCGCGGCGTCCAGGGAGCGCAGGGAGCGGTACAGGAACGTCAGGCGGGCGGCGCCGGAGGGCTTCGTCAGGGCCGGGTCCAGGACGAACAGCGCCAGCGAGCGCGGCGCGGCCTGCGCGGCGGCGAGGAACGTCGGCTGGTCGGCCACGCGCAGGTCGCGGCGGAACCAGACGACGGCGGAGTCGGTCACGGCTCGACGCTAGCGGGGGCCGATCAGGGTGGCATCGACCAGGGCGGGCCCCAGCCCCATCCGGGTCGTGGCCGGCCGCTCGAACAGCATGCCGCTGCCGCGGTGGTCCAGGTCCACGGTTCGGACGTGCTCGAAGCCGAGGTTCTTGTAGTAGACGTGCAGCGCGCCGTTGGTCACCCAGGCGTCGAGCCTGAGGACCGTCCGGCCGCAGGCGAGCACCTGCCCGCCCGCCCAGTCGAGCATGGCCGACCCCAGCCCCGCCCCGGCCGCGAGGCGGGAGACCGCCATCCGGTGGGCGTAGAGGCCGGACCTGACGTCGTCGTCGTCGGTCCAGAAGTCGGCGTCGGCGAAGTCGTCGACGGTGATGGTGGCCACGACATGGCACCCGTGTTCGACCACGTACAGCGACCCACCGTCCACATCGGTCCGGACATGGGTCAGGCGCCGGTCGCGGTTGCCCTGCCACTGGTCGAGGCCCTTGGCCGCCAGCCACCGGCCGGCCTCGTCGAGCAGGCTCATGACCGAGGGGATGTCCCGCTCGTGGGCCCGACGGATGCGGTAGGCGGTCCGGCCGTGCGTCACGGTGAGTCAACGACCTCGTGGTCGGGGTGGGTGCGTTCGAAGGTGATGACGTTGCGGTCGCCCGGCAGGATCGTGCGGACCATGCGCACGGCCCGGTTGTCGGCGGTGAAGCCGGTGATGATGTGCTCGGCCACCGGCGTGCCGGGCAGGATGTTCAGCCGGTCGACCTCGTCCGGCCTCGGCATGCGCACCCAGATCTCGTCGAGGGCGCGCACCTGCTCGAAGCCGTGCTCGGCCAGCACCTGGTTGGCCCCGCGGGGGATGTCGGCCGTCCGCATGACGGCGGTGCCCTCGGCGACGTCGCGCGGGTAGTAGCTGTCGTTGATCTGGAACGGCTCGCCGTCGACGAACCGGAGCCGCCGCCGGAGGACGACGAACTCGTCCTCCTCGACCCCGAGACGCCGCTGCACGTCCTCGGGCGCCGGCACGATCGTGACCTCGATGCGCTGATGGGGGTCGCGTCC
>CAXTTN010000065.1:11453-15255 GCA_964247105.1 uncultured Pseudonocardia sp. | reverse complement strand
CCCTTCGCCGCGAGCGTAAAGGAGTCCGCCTCGGCGAAGACCGAGCCCCGGCGGAAGTCGTCCTGCGGGCGGTGGCTGAAGTGGGTGAGCTGCCGGACGAAGTAGCCGACGCCGGACTCGGCGCGGAGCAGGCCCTCGTTCTGGAGCGCGAGGAGCGCCGCGCGGACGGTGGTCCGGGAAACCGCGAACTGCGCGACGAGCTGAGCCTCGCTCGGCATCCGACCGTCCGCGTAGGCGCCGTCGGAGATGCGCTGCCGCAGCGCGTCGGTGAGCTGCGCGTGCTTCGGGCTGGGCACGACCCTCTCCTACTCGCGTGGCCTGGCTGATCGAGAACGTACTCGCTGATCGAGGCTGTCGCCGTAGCCACGCCAGTTGTTACACAACCGACTTCTCCAACAAGTGTGACAGGCCTTACAGTACCACCTGTCGTAACAAGTACTACGGGGATTCACCCCGAGGCTAACGACGGGGGAAGGACGAGCGATGAAGATCAGCATTCTCGGGGGGATCGCACGCACGACGAAGCACCACATCGATTTCGGGGAGGTGGGCGGCCGTGCCGACCTCTGAGCTTCCCGATCTCGACCGCCGCCAGCTGCTCCGCGAGATCGAGCTGCAGGCGCTGCGCGACAGCCAGTCCGACTGGTCGGACGTTGCCCCGGCCGAGGCGCCGCCGTGGCCGGTACACCGCGAGGTCGACCGCTGGGCCGAGCAGCGGCTGGCACGGATCGACGCCGCCCGCGCCGAATCCGAGGCCGTGGCGCGGGCCCGGATCCGGGAGGCCGACGCGGCGGAGGCCGCCGCCGACGAGCGCCGGGCCCGCGCCGACGACGACGCCGCGACGGCCAGGCGGCGGCAGGCCGACATCGAGGCGGTGCTGCGTGGCGAGAAGCCCGGCGACGACGGCGGCGACTGGTCCGACAGCGACCGGATGAGCGAGAACCGGCGCCGGCGCAAGGCCGTGGACCTGCTGGTCTACCTCGCGGCGGCGGTGGCCGAGGTCGGGCTCAACTACCTGGCGTTCCGGCTGATGGGCACCACCCCGGTCGAGACGGCGCTGCTCGCCGCGGCAGTCGTGCTCGTGACGGTGCTGTTGCCCAAGCAGCTGGGCACGATGGTGACCACCGCGCGGCGCACGCACCGGTGGAGGGGCTGGCCGCTGGCGCTGATGCTCGCCGGGGCGCTGCTGTGGGCGGCGGCCGTCGTGTTCGTCGCGATCATCCGCACCGCGTACCTGCTGCTTCCCCAGCAGGGGCATCCCGCGCTGCTCACGGCGGCCGGGGTCGGGCCGCAGGTGCTCACGCTCGGGTGGACCGTCGTGGCGATGGCGGTCGGGCTCGCCGTCCTCCTGCGCAGCGCCCATCGCCACAACCCGTACGTGTCGGCCTGGCACCGAGCCGTCGACGACTCGCGTCGGTCGGGCGGCGCCCGGAGCGACCTGCGCGCCGCCGCGGAGCGGGCGACCGAGCGCGCCCTGCGGGAACGCGACGCACTGCGCGAGGTCGGAGCGCGCTTCGTCCCGCTGTCGGACGAGTGCCGGGCGCTGGCCGCCGAGCTGAAGGACCGGTACGTGCACACGCTCGGGCGCCGGCGGGCGTCGGTGGAGCAGCTCGGGCTGCCGGACCCGGTGCGCCCGGCGCTCGGGAGCCCCACGGACGGGACGGCGGCATGAACCGCCGTGGCCTCCTCGCCGGGCTGCTCGCGCTGGGTGTCGGGCTCACGGCCTGCGGCGAGCCCGCCGCGGCCGCGCCGGTGCAGACCGGCACGGTCGTGGTGGGGGCCGCGCGCACCGGCTCCCCCGTCCCGTCCTGGAACGAGGAGCTGGAGCGCCTGTTCACCGCCGATCTCGCGCGCGGTGCGGGCTGGACGTTCGTCACCGTGGACGGGCGGCCGTCGGTGGCGGGTCGACTGGACCTCACGGCGACCGGCGACAACGACCTCGTCCGCACCGGGGCGGAGAGCGCCCTGCACGAGGAGGCGGAGCGTTTGCTCACCACGCTCCGCGCCGAGGAGCCGGAGGCCGACCTGCTCGGCGCGCTGGACCTGGCCGGCCGGTCGCTCGACGGCCGGCCGGGCCCGCGGACGATCGTCGTTCTCGACAGCCTGCTGCAGACCGCGGGCGCGCTGCGGTTCCAGGACCAGGGCGGCGCCCTGCTCAGCGCCGACCCGGCGGCCGTGGCCGCCGAGCTGGCCGCGCGGGGTGGGCTGCCCGTCCTCACCGGGATCGACGTGGTGCTGGTGGGCGCGGGCGACACCGTGGCGCCCCAGGACCCGCTGCCGCCCCCGCGCCGGGCCGCGCTGATCGCGCTGTGGACGGCCGTGCTCCGGCGGGCGGGGGCGACGGTCCGCGTCGTCGCGGCTCCCGTCGCGACGCGGGCCGCCCAGGGGGTTCCGCCCGTCACGCCGGTGCCGGTGGCCGATCCCGAACCCGTGGACGGGCCGGTGTCGCTGCCGGACGCGGCCGTCGGTTTCGTGGCCGACCAGGCCGTGCTCCGCGATCCCGGGCAGGCCGCCGCCGCGCTGGCCCCGTTCGCGCAACGCCTGCTGAAGGGGGGCCTGCGCGCGGTGCTCACCGGGACGACCTCGTCGGCCGGGGACCCGGCCGGGCGGCTCGCGCTCAGCGTCGACCGCGCCACGGTGGTGGCGGGCCTCCTCCGGCAGGCCGGGGTCCCGGCCGAGCGGGTCGAGGTGCACGGCCTCGGCAGCGACTTCCCCGGTTTCGTGCCGGACCGCGACGCGTCCGGGCAGCTGGATCCCGTTCTCGCCGCCCGGAACCGTCAGGTGATCATCGAGCTCCTCCCGGCGGGCTGACCAGTGCCGCGACTGCACGCTCCAGGGGCCCGCGGAGCCAGGCGGCCAGCTCCACGGGGTCCGCCGGGCCGCGGACCAGGGACGTGAGGACGAGCCCGTCGAGCACCGCGGCCAGCTCGGCCGCCGCCGCGGAGGGGTCGGCGGCGCCGAGCCGGGCCAGCGCGCCCGCGCCCAGCGCGCGGATCGTGTCGCCGCCCGCCACGAGGGCCGCCCGCAGCGGCGGGTCGCGGACGGCGGCGAGGCTCAGCTCGTAGCGGGCCAGGGTGCGGTGGCGGCCGGCGGTGGCCATGGCGACGCCGGCCCGGACCAGCGCGTCGGGCAGCGTCCCCGGCCCGCCCGGGAAGTCCGCAGCGAGATCCAGTTCCAGCAGCCGCTCCACACAGCCGGTGACCAGCGCGGACCGGCTGCGGAAGTAGTACGACGCGCTGCCCTGCGGGATGCCCGCGACGGCGTCGACCGCGCGGTGGGTGAGACCGCGCATGCCCTGGTCGGCGAGCACGTGCAGCGCGGCGTCGAGGATCTCGGTGCGGCGGTCGACCATCTGACCCTCTACATCTGTAGTGGCTGGTGCTACGGTCTCTACAACCGTAGAGGAGGCGTGCGATGGACGTACTGGTGGTCGGGGCCGGGCTCGGCGGGCTCGCGGCGGCGGTCGCGCTGCAGCGGGCCGGGCACCACGTCACGGTGCTGGAACGGGCGGCCGAGCCGCGCGAGAACGGGGCCGGCATCGGCCTGATGCCCAACGGCGTCCTCGCACTCGACGCGCTCGGGCTCGGCGCCGAAGCCCGCGAGAACGCCGCCCCGCTCGGCACCGGCGGCGGCCTGCGCGACCGCCACGGCCGCCCGCTGCTCGCCACCGACCAGGCCGCCGTGCAGGCCCGTGCGGGCGCACCGTTCGCCGTGATGGCCCGCCGGCACCTGCACGGCCTGCTGGCCGGGTCGCTCGCCGCCGGCACCGTCCACACCGGACGCCCGGTGAGCGCGCTGCGGG
>CAXTTN010000065.1:0-11443 GCA_964247105.1 uncultured Pseudonocardia sp. | reverse complement strand
GGGAGTGCGACGGTGCCGACGTGGTGGTCGTCGCCGACGGGGCCCGGAGCCGCCTGCGGGCCGAGCTGTTCCCGGAGCACCCGGGCGTCGAACGGTCCGGGGAGTTCGCCGCGCGTGCGATCGCACCGGCCACGGACGTCCCGCTCGCCCCGGGCGAGCTGCTCGACCACCGCACCGGCGACCGCTTCGGCGCCATGCCCATGGCCGACGGCCGCGTCTACTGGTACGCCACGTGGCGCGGCGCCGTCGCCCCGCACGATCCCAGCGCCCGGCTCGGGTGGCTGCGCACGTGGCGCGCCGGCTGGCACCCGAGCGTGACGGCCCTGCTCGACGCGACCGCGGCCGAGGACGTGCACGTCACCGAGACGGTGCGCCTGGCCCGGCCGCTGCCCGCGCTCGCCGCCGGCCGCGTCGCGCTGCTCGGCGACGCCGCCCACGCGATGACGCCCGACCTCGGGCAGGGCGCCTGCCAGGCGTTCGAGGACGCGGTGGCGCTCGCGGCCGTGCTCGACACCACCACCGGCGTCGACGCCGACATCGACGCCGCGCTGGCCCGCTACGACGCCGTCCGCCGGCCCCGGACCACCGCGTTGATGCGCCAGGCCGTGCGCACCAACCGGCTGCTCACCCTGTCCGGTCCGCTCGCCCGGGCCCGCGACGCCGGCCTGCGGCTCGTGCCGCATGCGCTCGCCACGCGGGCCCTCGCGGCGCAGTTCCGCTTCGACGCCCGGGCCGGTCATGCCGGGACCGTGACCCGCCCCACCTCGCCGGTGCTCCGGACCCGCAGCCGGTCGTAGGTGTGCTCGCCCGGGTCGGGACGGCCGAAGCGGTCACGCAGCTCCGCGAGGTAGGCCTGGTAGGTGGCGCTGTCGACGTAGCTGACGTGGCGCGGGCTGTCCAGGTAGGCGATGCCGCCGCGCAGGTCGGGGGCGTCCTCGGCCTTGAGGCGCCGCATCTCGTCGCGCCCGCGTCCGGTCTCCCGCGCCCGGATGTCGGTCACGATCAGCTGGGCCATCTCGTCGAACCGCTGGTAGGCGGCATCGGCGAACTCGATGAGCCCGAGGGCGTAGAGGCTGTCGTGCTCGCGGGAGAAGACGTTGAGGTACAGGTCGGGGTGGCCCTGGTTCCAGGTCAGCAGGTCCGGGTCGAGGAACGGCAGGCGGTAGGTGTAACCGGTCGCGAGCAGCACCAGGTCCACCCGCTCGAGCGTGCCGTCGACGAACTCGACGCCGTCAGCGGTGAGCCGGGCGACGTCCGGCTTCGCCACCAGGTCGCCGTGCGCGAGGTGGTGCAGCACCTGCGTGTTCATGATCGGGTGGCTGGTCAGGACGTCGTGGTCGGGGGCGGGCAGGCCGAGGCGGGTGAGGTCGCCGACGAGCATGTCCACGAGGTCGTTGGGGTGCGCGGGCAGCGGGGCGCCCTTGGGTGGGGCGAGCGCGCCGAGCAGCACGGCGTCGGTGGGCAGTCCGAACACGTGCTTGGGCACGAAGCGGTAGCCGCGCCGGACCGACAGGAACGCGGTGTCGGCGTTGCGGGCGGCGTCGCAGGCGATGTCGACGCCGGAGTTGCCCGCCCCGACGACCAGCACGCGGCGGCCCCGGAACTCCAGGGCGGAGCGGAACGTCACGGAGTGCCGGACCTCGCCGGTGAACCCGTCCTGGCCGGGGAGCTCGGGCACGGCAGGGTGCCAGGTGACGCCGGGACAGGCGATCAGCCCGTCGTAGTCGCGGACCTCACCGGTCGAGAGCGACACCCGCCAGCGGTCCCCGGGCAGCGGCTCCGCCTGCCGCACCTCCACCCCGAGCGTCACGGCGTCGGCCAGCCCGAACTCCTCAGCCGTCGCGCGGATGTAGTCGCGGATCTGGCGCCAGGTCGGGTAGTCCGGGTAGTCGGTGGGCATCGGCGCGCCGTAGAAGCCGCTGGTGTAGCGGGAGCTGATGAAGTGCGCGCTGTCGTACATGGGCGAGCCGGGGTTGTCGGCGTCCCAGATGCCGCCGAGCGCTGTGTGGCGCTCGAACCAGTCGAAGGGCACACCCTCCAGGCGCAGCGCGCGGGCCATGATCAATCCGGACGGACCGCCGCCGACGATGCAGTACCGGCGCCGGTAGGACACGGGCTCGGTCTCGACCGCGGTGCGCCCGCGCAGCCGCGACGTCGCGATCGCCTGGTACGCCGCGGGCCGGGTCCGTCGCAGCCGCAGCGCCACCAGAGCCCCGGCGACGGCCGCCAGCACCAGCAGCACCGGTGAGGCGCCGATCCACGGCGAGTCGGAGCCGGTGAGCGTCCCGAACTGGGTCACGACGAGCGCGAGCGCGACGGTCAGCCCGGCGAACCCGATCATCGGGGCGACCGTGCCCGCCCACCACGTCCGGTCCGCCCGGCCGCGGAAGAAGACGACCACCGCGAGCGAGGCGGCAGCCTGCAGGGCCACGACCCCGACCGTGCCGACGCCGACAAGGACCGCGGCGGCGCCGGTGTAGGGGTCGGCCCCGGTCACCGCGAATGCGGCGAGGGCGAGGGCGCTCGCCCCGGCCACCGCGGCGCTCGCCACGTGCGGGCTGTGGTGGCGCGGGTGCAGGGCGCCGACCCGGGCCGGAGCCACACGCTCCCGCCCGGCCGCGAACAGGTACCGGGACGCGGCGTTGTGCAGCGCCAGGCCGGACGCGAGCACGCTGGTGCAGAGCAGCACCGCCGCCGCGCTGGACAGCACCGGGCCGCCCGCGGCGTCGAACAGGCCGAACACCAGGTCGCCGAGCTGCTGCCGCGCGAGCGCGGGAGCGTCCGCGCCACCGGCCGCGCCCACCACGAACCAGCTGGTGAGCAGGTAGAACACGGCGATGACACCCAGCGCGACGAACGTGGCGCGCGGGATGCTGCGCTCGGGATCGCGGGTCTCCTCCCCGTACAGCGCGGCCGACTCGAACCCGACGAAGCTGGTGAACGCGAGCATCAGCGAGATCCCGACCACGCCGGACAGCGCCACCGAGGGCGCGAACGAGATCGCCGGCAGCGCGTCGGTGCCGCGCTGGACACCGGTGGCGACGTCGAACACGAGCAGGACCAGGAACTCGGCCAGCATCAACGCGCCGAGCACCCGGGCCGACACCTCGGCCGACCGGTGCCCCAGCACCGCGACCAGCGCGAGCATTCCGGCCGAGAGCACCCACCACGGCACACCGCCGCCGAGCACCAGCCCGGTGAAGTAGCCGAACGCGGCGGACAGCCCCGCGGCCAGCGCGGCGTACGCGACCACGCCGACGTAGGAGGCCGCGACGCCAGCGGGCCGCCCGAGCGACCGGGCGACGTAGGTGGAGAACGCCCCGGTGTTCACCACGCGGCGGCTCATCGCACCGTAGCCCGCGGCGAAGCAGACGAGCACGACCGCGGCGACCAGGTAGGCGGCCGGGGTGCCCGCGCCGTTGCCGCGGGCGAGCGACAGCGGCAGGTTGCCGACCATCGCCACCATCGGCGCGGCCGCGGCGATCACGAGGAACACCACCCGCGACGTGGTGAGCGTCCGCCGCGTGGCGGTTGGCGATCCGGACGTGCTCATGGCGTCCTCCCGGTGGGTGTTCCGGCTTTCCGCCGGTCAGGGGCACGGTAGGCAGCGGCGAGGACGGGCGGACAGGCCGCGAGCGGCCACGGACCGACACCTGGGCGGCCACGGGATCGGCCGCCGGGATCCGCTATTCTGGAGGCCGCACCGAGCAGGAGGTCCCGTGGCCGCACCCGGCACGCCGAGCACGCTCGCGACGATCGTGCCCAACACGCTGCGCTACCTCGGGCTGGAGGTGGCCGCCCGCGGCCTCGACCTGCAGCCGGTGCTCGCCGCGGCCGGCCTGCCGCCGGCCGTGCTGGGCGCCGAGCAGCTGCGCATCTCCTACCGGCAGGGCACCGCCGTCGTCGCGGGGGCCGTCGAGCTGACCGGCGACCCCGGCCTCGGCCTCGACGTCGGCGCGCGCCAGCACGCCACCGCGTGGAGCACGGTCGGCCTGCTGCTGATGGCGGCGCCGAGCCTCGTCGAGGGCACGACGCGCGCGGTGGCCTACCAGAACCTCGCCGGCGCCATGCTCCGCTGGACGGCCCGCCCGACCGAGGGCGGCATGGTGCTGCGCGTCGAGGCCGCCGAGGACGTCGCGGAGCCGGTTCGCGTGTTCCTCGTCGACGAGGCGCTGGCCAGCGCGCTGTCGGTGTGCCGGGTCCTGGTCGGGCGGCCGGTGGTACCCCGGCAGGTGCGCCTGTCGTCGGCGCCCCCGCCGCACGCCGCGCGCTACGCGGCGCTGGGGCCGCGCGTCGCGTTCCGGTGCCCGCACGACGAGCTGGAGTTCGCCGGGAGCTGGGTGCGGGAGCCGCTCCCCGGTTCCGACCCCTGGACCTGGGCCGAGACCGTCACACTCCTCGACGAAGCCCTCGCCACCCGCCGTGAGCAGCAGGAACTGCTCGCGGCACTGGAGGTCGCGGTGACCGCCGACCTGCCCCGCGTGCCCCCGATCACCGAGCAGGCGCGGCGGCTGCTGGTCAGCGAGCGCACGCTGCGCCGGCGGCTGGCGGAGATGGGCACCAGCTACGAGGCGGTCGTCGACGCGGTGCGCCGCGACCGCGCCGAGCGGCTGCTCGCCCGCGGCACGCTGTCGGTGCTGGAGGTGGCCCGCGGCACCGGCTACAGTGACGAGCGGACGCTGCGCAAGGCGGCGCACCGCTGGTTCGGCACGTCCCCGACGCAGTGGCGGCGGGAGCGGGCCGTCCGGTAGGCCCGCCCCCTCACCCCAACACCCGCGCCAGGAACGACCGCGTCCGCGGGTCGGTGGGGGCACCCAGCACCTGCTCGGGCGGACCCTGCTCGACGACCCGGCCGTCGGCCATGAACACCACCCGGTCGGCGACCTCCCGCGCGAACCCCATCTCGTGCGTCACGACGATCATCGTCATGCCCTGCTCGGCGAGCTGCTTCATCACGTCCAGCACCTCACCGACCAGCTCGGGATCCAGCGCGGAGGTCGGTTCGTCGAACAACATCACCCGCGGCGACATCGCCAGGGCCCTGGCGATCGCCACCCGCTGCTGCTGCCCCCCGGAGAGCTGCGCCGGGTAGGCCAGCATCCGCTCGGCCAGCCCGACGCGGGTCAGCAGCGCCTCGGCGGTGGCGAGCGCCTCCGCACGGCTGCGCCCGGCGACGTGCCGCGGCGCGTGCGCGACGTTCTCCAGCGCCGTCATGTGCGGGTAGAGGTTGAAACGCTGGAAGACCATCCCGATGCAGCGCCGCTGCCGCCCGATCTCGCGCGGCCGCAGCTCGCGCAGCCGGCCGCCCCGCTCGCGGTAGCCGATGATCTCCCCCGCGACGCGGACCAGCCCCGCGTCGACCGTCTCCAGGTGGTCGACGCAGCGCAGGAACGTGCTCTTCCCCGCACCCGACGGCCCGATCAGGCAGACGACCTCGCCCTCGTCGACGGTGAGCGAGACGTCGTCGAGGACGGTCGTGCCGCCGTAGACCTTGCCGACGCCGACGGCCTCCACCACGGGACTCACTTCGCACCCCGCCCGCGGATCGCCCCGAACGCGCGCCCGGCCAGCAGCTCGACGAACCCGGCGCGGGAGCCGCGCAGACCCCGCCCGAGCCGCCGCTCGATCGCGTACTGGCCGGTGGACAGCACCGACGTCGCGACCAGGTACCAGATCCCCGCCACCACCAGCAGCTCCATGGTCTTGCCGTTGACGAAGTAGATCTGCTGCGCCGACCCCAGCAGCTCCCCGACCGAGATCACCGCGACGAGCGAGGACGTCTTGAGCATCCCGATCGTCTCGTTGCCCACCGGCGGCACGATCACCCGCAGCGCCTGCGGCAGCACGATGTGGCGCAGCGCCTGGAAGCGGGTCAGCCCCATCGCGGTCGCCGCCTCGTCCTGCCCCTCGTCGACCGAGAGGATGCCGGCCCGGATGATCTCCGTGAGGTAGGCGCCCTCGTTGATGCCCAGGGCCAGGATCCCGGCCAGGAACGGCGTGACGACATCGATCGTGCGCGCCGAGAACACGCCCGGGACGCCGATCGTCGGGAAGATGATCGCCAGGTTGAACCACAGCAGCACCTGCAGCAGCACCGGCGTGCCGCGGAAGAACCACACGTAGAGCCAGGCGACGCTGCTGATCACCGGGTTGGCCGAGAGCCGCCCGATCGCGAACACCGTGCCCAGCGCGAGCCCGACCACCATCGAGATCACGGTGAGCAGCAGCGTGGTGCCGAAGCCGCGCAGCACGGCGGGCGCGGTGAAGAACGAGCCGACCACCGGCCAGTCGATCTGGGACGTCGCGAACGCCTGCACCAGCAGGCCCAGCACGGCGAGCACGACGATGGCCGCCACCCAGCGCCCGGGATGGCGCAGCGGCGCGACGGGCAGGCGGGCCATCTCGTGGAGCGCGCGCTCGGTCCGCACCGCGGGCGGGGACGTCGGGGATGCCACCGCGCTCACCCGGCCGCGACGCCGGAGCGGAACCGCTCCAGGTTGGCCCGGCTCGTGGCGATGTCGCGGGGGGCGTTGGCCGGGTCGTCCTCCTGCTCGACGACGAGCCACCCGACACCCGTCGCCGCCGCCGCGGCGATCACCGCGGGCCAGTCGATCAGGCCCTCGCCGACGGGCGCGTCCCCCGAGCCCGACGCGGCGGCCTCCTTGCAGTGCAGCATCGTGACGCGCCCGGCGTAGCGGTGCAGGGCGGCGACCGGGTCGTCGCCGACGTGGCGCACCCAGAACGTGTCGAGCTGGACCCGCACCAGCTCCGGGTCGGTGGAGCGCACGAGCAGGTCGTAGCGGGTGCTGTCGCCGTGCGGGGCGAACTCGCGGTCGAAGTCGTGGTAGCCGTGGTAGCCGAACGCGAGCCCGGCGTCGCGGCAGGCGGCGCCCCAGCCGTCGAACGTGGCGGCGAGGGTGCACACGGCGTCGGCGGACGCGAAGTCCTGCGTGCGGGCCTGCGCGACGACGATCGATGCGGCGCCCAGCTCCCGGGTCTCGTCGATCACCCGGTGGAGGTCGGCGTCGAGGTCCTCGTAGTCGACGTGCACGCCGACCGCCGCCAGGCCGGTCTCGTCGAGCACCGTGCGGGCGCCCGCGGCGTCGAGCGTGCCGAACCCGGCGAACTCGACGGCCGCGTACCCGGCCTCGGCGACCTGGTGCAGGCAGGCGGCCGCGTCCACGGCCATCTGCTCGCGCATCGTGTAGAGCTGCAGGGCGATGTCGGGGCTCACGGCTGCACCGGCTTCTGGTTGATCGTCACCGCGGTGACGGCGCTGCTCTGCTGGCCGTACTTGGCGAGCAGCGCCGCGTAGCTGCCGTCGGAGATCATGCCCTTCAGTGCCGCGGTGACGGCCCCGCGCACGCCGTCGTTGCCCTTCTTGACCGCGATGCCGTAGGGCCCGGACGCGAAGATGTCGCCGACGGCCGTCCACTGGCCGGGCGTGGTGGTGGTCAGCAGGCCGTAGGTCTCGGCGCCCGTGACGCCCGCCGCGGCGCGGCCGGTGCTGATCTGCGTCTGGATGCCCTCGGTGCCCTGCGCGCCGATCGCGAGCACCTGCATCGGGCTCTTCCCGGCGCAGACCTGCGCCGACAGCGTCGGCACGTCCTGCACGAACGACGTGCCGGTGGCCACCGCGATCGTCTCCCCGCACAGCGCGGCGTAGCCCGAGAGGCGGCCCGCGTTCGCCGTCGAGGTGTAGAAGCGGTCGCCGGAGGTGAAGTAGTCGACCCAGTCGGCGGAGGCCTGCCGCTCCGGGGTGTCCGAGAGCGCGGACAGCACGATGTCGGCGCGGCCGGTGTTGAGGCTGGGCAGCAGCTGCGCGAAGTCGACCTCGGTGAACGACGCCTCCAGCCCGAGCTTCGCGGCGATCTGCTCGGTCAGCTCCACGTCGAGCCCGGTGAGGTCGTTGGACGCCGGGTCGCGGAACTCCATCGGCGGGTTGGGCACGTTGATCGCGTTGACGAGCTTCCCGGCGTCGGTCACCTGTTTCGGGAGCAGCGCGCGGGCGGCCTGGTCGACGCCGGGGGCGGACGCGGCGGCACTCGGGGTGGTGGTCGGCGCCGCTCCGCCGCCGCATGCGGTGAGGACGGCGAGCGGGAGGGTGAGGGCGGCGACGGACAGCCGCCAGAGCGGGCGGCGGGGGTGGGAGGGCATCGGAGTTCTCCTGCGGGTACGCGGAATGGAGGGTGCGGCCGGTCGGCCGTTCCCGGAGGGACGTGCGAGGAGTGCTACCTACGGCGGGCGGGTGCCAGCCGGTACAGCTGGTCGAGGACCACTGCGGCGGCCCCGACGACCCCGGCGTCGACACCGAGGTCCGATCTGGTGACGATCAGGTCGCGCGTGGCGAGCGGGAGCGACCGGCGGTAGATCTCCTCCCGGATCGAGGCCAGCAGGAGGTCACCGACCCCGCTGACCCCGCCCCCGATCACGACCAGCTGCGGGTTGGCGAAGTTGACGACGCCCGCGAGCACCGAACCGATGGCCGTCCCCGCGGAGCGGACGAGCTCGACGGCGACGTGGTCCCCGCGCTCGACGGCCGGGCGCAGGTCGGCCGCCGTGATCGCGTGCCCGGCCGCGCGCAGCTCCGCCAACACCGGGCTGCGCCCGCTCGCCGCCAGCTCCCCGGCCGCGATGCCGAGCGCGTAGCCCCCGGCGACGGCCTCCAGGCAGCCGGTCCGGCCGCAGCGGCACGGCGTGGTGTCCGCGCCGACCGCGATGTGGCCGATGTCGCCCGCACAGCCCTGGCTGCCGCGGTAGAGCCGCCCGTCGACGACGATGCCGCAGCCGATCCCGCTGCCGATCTTGACCCAGAGGAAATGGTCGACCTCGGCCCCCCGGCCCGCCCAGCGCTCGCCCTCGGCCATGACGTTGACGTCGTTGTCGACGTGCACCGGCACCCCGTACGCCTGCGCCAGGGCGTCGCGGACGGGGTAGCCGTCCCAGCCCGGCATGATCGGCGGCGCGACCGGGCGGCCGGAGCCGAACTCGACCGGCCCGGGCAGCCCCACACCGATCCCCACCAGCCGGGCGTGGGCCGCGGGATCCTCCGCGAGCACATCGTCGATCAGCCGGCGGACGAGCTCCAGCACCGGTTCGGGCCCGTCACGCACGTCGGCCGCGGCGCCGCGGCGGGCCAGCGGGCGGCCGTCGAGGTCGGTGACGGCGACGTCGAGGCTGGACGCGCCCAGGTCGACCCCGATCACCGAGCCGCGCTCGGGCGCGAACCGCACGACCGAGGGGGGTCTCCCCCCGGTCGACCGGCCGCGTCCGACGTCCTCGATCAGCCGCAGCTCGCGCAGCTGGGCCAGCCGCACCTCGACCGTCGGCCGGCTCAGGCCGAAGTGCCGGGCGAGATCCGTGCGGGAGGCCTCCCCCGCCGAGCGCAGGTGGCTCAGCACCGCACCGGTCTCCGGCGACAGGACGGCGCCGTCGTCGCGGAGGATCGGTGTGGGGTGGGACACATATGAAGACTGATTGCGGAAGTAGGGGCCGTCAAGAACGAAGTGCGTTAAGAAGTCTTGATAAGTCGGCGCCGCCGCCGTCTCATGGCCGCATGTGGACCTTCCCCGAGCAGCGGGCCCGGATCGGCCTGCTGGGCTGCGGCGACATCTCCGAGGCCTACCTGCGCGTGCTGGCCACCTCCGACGAGGTGCGCCTGACCCGCTGCGCCGACCTCGACGCCGTCCGCGCCAGCAGCACCGCCACGGCGTGGGAGATGGCGGCGAGCACCGTTGACGAACTGCTGGCCGCACCCGATGTCGACGTCGTCCTCAACCTCACCCCGCCCGGAGCGCACGCCGCCACGTCACACGCGGCGCTGCTGGCGGGCAAGCGCGTCTACTCCGAGAAGCCGCTGGCCACCACGCTCGACGACGCCACCGCGCTGGTCGAGCTGGCCGCGAGCCGGGGGCTCGGCGTCACGAGCGCGCCCGACACGTTCCTCGCCGAACCGGTGCGGGTCGCGGCCCGGCTGCTCGCCGAGGGCGCGGTCGGCACCGTCGTCGGGGTGTCGGCGGCGGGGATGTACGACCCGCCCGAGGCGTGGCACCCGGATCCGCGGTTCCTCTACCGCCCGGGCGCGGGCCCGCTCTTCGACATGGGGCCCTACTTCCTGCACGCGCTGTTCGCGCTGTTCGGGCCGGTGGAACGCGTCGCGGCATCGGCGCGGACCCCGACCGCCACGCGGCGGATCGGCTCCGGACCGCTCGCCGGCACGCCGTTCGACGCCGAGATCGCCACCCACGTCGCCGCGGTGCTGCAGCTGCACGCCGGGCCCACGGTCAGCCTGCAGATCACGTTCGACGCGGTGGCGTCGACGTTGCCGATGATCGAGATCCAGGGCGCCGAGGGCACGATGGTGCTGCCCGACCCCGAGACCTTCGACGGCGGGCTGCGCCTGTTCCGGCCGGCCACGGGCTGGACGGACGTGCCGCTGGACCCGAAACCGGCCCACACGGCGCGCGGCGCCGGCCTCGTCGAGCTCGTCGCGGCGGCGCGCGAGGGCCGCCCGCCGCTGGTCGGCACGGACCTCGGGCTGCACGCCGTCGACGTCATGGAGGCGGTGCTGGACTCCGCCGCCACGGGCCGGTTCGTGCCGACGCGGACGAGCTGCGCGCGGCCCGATCCGGCCCGGTACCCGGCTTCCCCGGCGTGATCAGCGGCCGTCCATCGGCACGAACTCGCGCTCGGCCGGGCCGACGTAGAGCTGGCGCGGGCGGCCGATCTTCGTGGTGGGGTCCTCGATCATCTCGCGCCAGTGCGCGATCCAGCCCGGCAGCCGGCCCAGCGCGAACAGGACCGTGAACATCTTCGTCGGGAAGCCCATGGCCCGGTAGATCACGCCGGTGTAGAAGTCGACGTTCGGGTAGAGCTTGCGCTCGATGAAGTAGTCGTCGGCCAGCGCCTTCTCCTCCAGCGCCATGGCGATGTCGAGCAGCGGGTCGCTGACGCCGAGCTTCTTGAGGATCTCGTCGGCGTTCTGCTTGACGATCTTCGCGCGCGGGTCGTAGTTCTTGTAGACGCGGTGCCCGAAGCCCATCAGCCGCGCGCCCTTGTCCTCCTTGTTCTTGACCCGGTTGACGTAGGCCTCGACGTCGCCGTTCTCCTCCTTCTGGATCTTCTGCAGCATCTCCAGCACGGCCTGGTTGGCGCCGCCGTGCAGCGGGCCGAACAGGGCGTTGACGCCCGCCGAGATCGAGGCGAAGAGGTTGGCGTGCGACGAGCCGACCATGCGCACCGTGGACGTCGAACAGTTCTGCTCGTGGTCGGCGTGCAGGATCAGCAGCGTGTCCAGGGCCGAGACGAACGCCGGGTCGACCTCGTAGGGCTCGGCCGGGAAGCCGAACGTCATGCGCAGGAAGTTCTCCACCAGCCCGAGCGAGTTGTCCGGGTAGAGGAACGGCTGCCCGATCGACTTCTTGTAGGCGTACGCCGCGATCGT
>CAXTTN010000064.1:6965-25696 GCA_964247105.1 uncultured Pseudonocardia sp. | reverse complement strand
ATGCCGGGGGCGAGCCAGGCGCCGAAGGACTGGCCGGCCGACCCGTCCAGCTCGACCTCGATTGCCCCCTCCGACAGCCCGACTTCGCCGTGCGCGGCGAACGGCCGCGGGGCGATGGTCTCGACGCGGTTGCCGTCGCCGTCGTAGACGTGCCGGGTCACCCGGTCGAGCGCGTCGGTCTGCAACGTCGGGTTGCCGTAGGCGTCCACCAGATCGGCGGCGGTCCCGGGCGCACCGGCACCCACCACACCGGCCCCGGCCGCCCCCGTGGTGACGGCTCCGCCGGCGGCAGCACCCGCCCCGACGGCACCCCCGTCCCCCCAACAGGCCCACCCCTGCACGGCACCACCGACAACCTCATCGAACTCGCCACCCGAGCCCAACTCCGCATCACCCGCGACACCCTCACCCCGCACTGGAACGGGGAACGCCTCGACCCCCACCCCATACTCGAACGCCTCCTACCCCGCGTCCGAACCGCAGCTTGAGCGACCCGCGACCCGTGACCTCCCCGGCCCGGTACAGCCGCGGACGGCCCAGCGGCGCGGCCTGGCCTGGCTCGGCCCGGAATAGCCCGGCCCGGCCCGGCTCGGTGCGTTCCGCCGGAACGTGCACGCGCTGGACCGACCAGGCCCCGGCGAGGCGGGAGCGTCCGCGGGACGCGATTCCGATCGTTCGCGCGTTCCGCGGAACGCGAGGTCGCCGGGTTCGGCCGCGCTCCGCCTGCGCGCCCGAGGGGTACCCGAACCGGGCCGCTCACGTGGGCCGGAACGCGGAGCCGCGATGCACGTGCCCCGCGATGGGAAGCCCGGCCGGCTGATCCTGCCGCACCCGGCCCACTGCGGACATGATCAGCACCCCGGGACGCCCAGCCGCGCTGAGCACGGCTCCCCGGCCCAGGACGGCGATCACCACCTCACGCGGAACCGGTTCGCGCCGCACCCGGCCGACGTGGGACGCGGTCGGGACGCCGAGCCGCGGGACGCGAGATCATCGCTTCGGCCGGCCGGATCACTGCCACTGGGGCCCGTGGAATCCCAGGCGGCCTGTCGTACGCTGCCGCTCGTGCTCAGGCTCGGGATGACGGTGCTCGGCGTCGCCGACGTGGACCGCGCGGTGGCGTTCTGGACCGGAGCGCTCGGCCTGGTCGCCTCCGACGAGTGGGCGAGCGAGGCCTGGCGCACGCTCTACCACGCCGACGGTTCCGGCCGGGCGATCGGCCTGCAGCTCAGCGCCTCGGTGCCGGAGCGGCACCCCCGGGTCCATCTCGACCTGGTCGTCGACGACCATGACGAGCAGGTCGCCGAGGTCGACCGGTTGATCGGCCTGGGGGCCCGCCGCGTGGACTGGGATCTGTACCCGCCGCAACCGGACTTCGTCGTGCTCGCCGACCCGGACGGCAACCGGTTCTGCGTGGTCGACCTCGGCCACACGCCGTCCGACGTTCACTGACCGGTCGTGAGCGCCGGTTCCATCTCCGCGTACTCCTCGACCTCCGGCGCGAGGTCGATGATCAGGTCGGTGACGCCCAGCCCGGCGCACGAGGCCAGCCACGCGCGCACCTGTGCCGCCGACCCGACCAGCTTCGGCGCGTCGATCCCGCGCGTCGGCGCGCCGTACCAGAGGCGTTCGTCGTGGACGTCCTGTTGCTCGCCGAGCGCGTAGCTGGCCCGGTGCTCGGTGGACACCACCTGGGACATGAACATCCGGCCGGCGATCACCTGGCGCCGGTCGTGCGGGTACAGCCGGGCCGCGCTCGTCCAGGCACCGTCCTCGGTGCCGCGGACGACCAGCCCGATCAGCATGGCGATGCGCTCCACGCCCTGCTCGGCGCGTACCCGCCGGATGTCCGCGGCCAGGGTGTCGCGGGGCCGCGCCATCATCAGGACGACGTCCGAGGGCACCACCCCCGGCGTCGACGACGACGGCGTGGCCACCAGCGAGCGCGACGCCTCCGGCCCGCCACGCCGGTCGATCTCCGCGCGCAGGTCGGCGGCGAACCGGCCCAGGCGGCGGCGCGTGACCACCTTGTCCTCGACGGTGTCCCCATCACCTGCGCGGGCGGGTCGGGTTGCGCCCGCGACGATGTTGACGTGGGTGGGGCGGCCGAACCGGTAGCCGAGGTCGACCACCCGGCGGCCGACCGACTCGGCGCTCTCCTGGTGCGGGCGGACCGCCACGATCGGCTCCATCACGGTGGAGCTGAGCAGCACGTCGAAGGCGGCCAGCCAGGGATCCATGGCGACCGGGAAGTCGTAGACGAACGCACCGGTGATGCCGATCCGCTCGGCGGCCACCAGGTACTCCGACAGCCGCTGCAGGTAACGCCCGGCGGCCAGGCTCCCACCGAGCCCGAAGCTCTCCGTGTGCGGCGGCACGACGAGGCTCACGGACTTCCAGGCGGTCACTCCGCGCAGCCTACCGACCTGCGCGGGTGATCGGCGACGCTTCCGACGAGTGGTGCCCGTGCGCTACATTGCCTGGTGGAGTCACTGTGCAGACGGGGGAGAGGCACATGGACGGAGCCGGCTCGACCGTGGAAGCGGTCGCCGAGGTCCTACCCGATCTGGTGACGCGGCACCTGCGCCGTGTGCCCGAGGAAGCCGACTGGTACTCGGTCCCGCTGGCCGATCTCGGGCTGGATTCGATGGTCGCCATCGAGCTCGTGCTGGACATCGAGGACACCTTCGGCACCCAGTTCCCCGAGGAGCTGCTCGTGCGCGAGACGTTCGCCACCCTCCGGTCGCTGGAGGCCGCGGTCGCGTCGATGGTCGCCCCGTCGTGACCGGGTCCCGCCCCACGTTCGAGGAGTTCGTGGAGCCGTTGGACGCGCGCGGGCAGGATCTGGCCGCCACCCCGCTCGGTGAGCTCGACGCCGGTGATTTCGCGCTGCTCGCCTGGATCGACGACGCCGCCGCCCGATGGCGGTTCGGCGCCGATGTCGAGGCGTTGATCACGGCCCGCTGGGACACCGCGACGCCGCGCGACGTCCACGCCTGGGTGGTCCCGTGACCGTCCTCGCCGATCTCGGCCTCACCGGCACCCGCGACCTGCTCCACGCCGAGATCGAGCACGGGCTCCAGTCCGGCGCGGTGCTCTCGGTGTCCTACCGCGGCGAGGTCGTGGACGTGGTGGCCGGGGACAACGGTGCGGGCGCCCCGCTGGCCGCCGAGACCACCGTTCCGTGGACGTGCTCGTCCAAGCCGCTGGGCGCGATCGCGTTCGCCGCGGCGTGGGAGGCCGGCGCGGTGGATCCGGAGACGCCGGTGGTCGAGGTCCTGCCCGAGTTCACCGGCGGCGGCAAGGACCTCGTCCGGGTGCGCGACCTGCTCGCCCACACGACCGGGATCCCGGAGCCGATGGCGTCGGTGGACACGGCCGGCGCCGACATCACCTCGTGGGACGACGTCGACGCGCTGATCTGGTCCACGATCTGCGCCGCGGGGACCACTGCGGAGCCCGGCTCCGCCATGATCTACAACCCGGTCACCAACTGGTTCGTCCTCGACCGCGTGCTGAACGCGCTGGGCGGCGGCGCCCCCGGTGACAGCTACCGGTCGCTGTTCGAACGGCTCGGCCTCTCCGCCACGCTCGGCGCGGACTGGACGCTGCCGGGGGAGCGGCGGGTCGAGGTCGTCGCCGCGCCGGATCAGCGCGCCGGGCTGGAGGCGATGCAGCTGGCCAGCGCGCTGCCGTTGCCGGGCGTCGGGGTGTGGGGCACGGTCGGCGATCTGCGGGTGGTCGGGGAGGTCCTGCTGGGCGGCGGCGCCCCGGTGATCGGCCCCGCCGCGGTCGAGGCGCTCACCACGACGCGCTGGCCCGGCACGCCCGACCGTTTCGTGGTGGACACCGACTTCGCCTACGGGCTCGGCGTGATGACCGGCCGGCTGGTCATGGGTCGCCGCTGTTCGGACCGGGTCTACGGGCACGCCGGCGGCAACACCTCCACCCTGCTGGTCGACCCGACGTTCGACCTGGTGGTGGCGGTCTACTGGAACGGCCGGCAGAACGACGTCCGCACCGTGGGGCGGCGCTACGCGCTCGTGCGGGCCCTGTACCGGGATCTGGGGCTCGACGCCGTCGCAGCAGGGGAGCACACGCCGTGAGCGCACCGACCACGACCGACCGGATCCCGGGCCCCAGCCCGCTCGGGCACGCGCGCTACCTCAAGGGGCTGCTCGGCAACCCCTACGACGCGCTCCTCGACCTGCACCGCACCTACGGGCCGCTCTGCGAGTTCGGCTACGGCAGCACCAAGTACGTGATGATGTTCGGCGCCGAGGCCAACCAGGTGCTGCTCTCCGATTCGCCCAAGAAGCCGAAGTTCCTGCTGCGCGACGTGCTGGGCCTGCTGATCCCGGTCGTCGGCGAGTGCGCCATGGTCGTCAGCGACGGCGACGAGCACCGCAGGCGCCGCTCGCTGGTGCAGCCGGCGTTCGCCCACCGCCGCCTCCACCGCTACGTGCCGATCATGCTGGACGAGATCAACCGCATGATCGACTCCTGGGAGCCGGGGAGCACGGTCAACGCGTTCGCCGACGTGCGCTCCTGCATCCGCCGGATCGCCATCCGGTCGCTGTTCGGTGAGCGGCTCAAGCAGCACACCGACGAGATCGGGCACGACCTGCAGATCGCGCTCAACTACATCAACCGCTCGCCGTTCCTGCGGTTCGACCACGACCTGCCGGGCACCGCGTACCGGCGCGCGATGATCGCCCGCGGCCGGGTGGTGAAGCTGGTGGACGCCGAGATCGCCCGGCGCAAGGCGAAGCCGGACGACCAGGGCGACGTGCTCGACGTGCTGGTCGGCTCCTGCACGCACAGCGGCGAGAAGCTCAGCGACATCGAGGTGCGCGACCAGGTGATCAGCCTGATCGCCTCGGGCTACGACTCCAGCAGCTCCGCCGCGGGCTGGGCGATCCACGCGCTGCTCACCCACCCGCAGGAGTACGCCGCGGTGCGGGCCGAGGTGGCCGCGGTGGCCGGCGGCGACGTGATCACCCACGAGCACCTGGACGCGATGGACACCGTGGGCCGGACCATCAAGGAGATCCTGCGGCTCTACACCCCGGGCGTCCTCACCGGGCGGACCGCGGTGGAGGACTTCTCGTTCGCCGGGCACACCGTGCCGAAGGGCACCAAGGTGCTGTACTCCCAGTACGTCACCCACCGGATGCCGGAGCTGTGGCCGCAGCCGTTCGCGTTCCGGCCGGACCGCTGGGATCCCGCCGTCGAGGGCTACCGGGAGCCGGTGCCCTACAGCTGGGTGCCGTTCGGTGGCGGGCACCGGCACTGCATCGGGTTCACCTTCGCCGAGCTGGAGCTGCGCGCGCTGATCGCCGAACTGGCCCGGCGCACCGAGCTGGCCACGGTCGGCGAGCCGGTACAGCCCACCGGGGTGGCCACCATGTGGCCCAGGGGAGGGGTGCCGGTGGCGGTCCGGGAGATCCGTCCCGCGGCCGGCCGGTAGGCGCCCGGTCAGCGGGGCCGGGTCTCGATCCGCAGCGTCGACGTGGCGAACGCCATCGCCGCGTCGAGGGTGGCCCGGTCCGGCGCGGTGAGCACCAGCGCGCCGCCCAGGTCCTCCGACGAGCGCAGGGGCGGGATCTCGTCGCCGACCGAGGAGTGCACGATCGCCCGCACCACGTTCGGGTGCGCCCGGACCTCCTCCAGCCCGTCGACGGCGGTGATGACGCCGGGCCGCGGCGTCAGGCAGCGCACGGTGCCGCAGCCGATCGGACCGGTGGGCGGTTCGGGCAGGGGCATGCCCGTCGCGAGCCGCAGCACCGCCTCGAACCAGTCGAACCCGTACGCGTCGCACAGCAGGTCCATGATGAAGTCGCCGGGGGTCCGGACCGCGATCTCCATCAGCGTGGCGCCCTCCGCCTCCACCCGGCACTCCAGGTGGACGATGCCGTCCCGCATGCCGAGCGCGGCGAGCACCTCGGCGCCCAGGCCACGCACGGCGGCGGCGGTGCCCTCGGGCAGGGCCTGCCCGACGCGGTGGCCCGTCTCGATGAACGCGGGCGGTCCGGTGGTGTCCTTGGCGGTGACGTTGTCCACCCAGACCTTCCCGCCCTGGACCAGTGCCTCCCAGCTGTACTCCGGCCCGCTCGCCGCCCGCTCCACCAGCAGCGGCCCCCGGTCGCCGTGCAGGCGCACCAACTCGGCGTAGCCCGCGGCGTCGGAGACCTGCCGCACGCCGATGCTCGCGGTTCCGGTCAGCGGCTTGACCACCACCGGGAACCGGGACGCCGCCCAGTCCGCGCCCGCGGCGAGGTCGCCGGCGATCAGGTGTTCGGGCTGGCGGATGCCCGCCGCGGCGAACCGGCCGCGCTGCAGCGCCTTGTTGCGCGACACCAGCGCGGCGGCCAGCGACGGCCCGGGCAGCGAGTACGCGTCCGCGACCAGCGCGGCGCCCAGGACCTGCGGCTCGGCGAACGCGACGACGCCGTCCGGCGGCCGGGCCGCGGCGGCGGCGGCCGCGGCCGCCGCCCAGTGCTCGTCGCTGCTCCCGCCGACCGGCGTCAGGTGGTCGACCTCGCCGGCCAGCGCCTCGGCCCGGTCGGGCGACTCCACGGCGTGCACCCGCAGGCCCAGCCGCCGCGCCGCGGCCAGGTAGGGCCGGCCCATCAGGCCGACACCCACCAGCAACAGTTCCGGCACCGACGCTCCTCCCCGATCAGCAGAACGGCTTCCAGTCGGCGGTCAGCGCGTCGGCCACCACGGGCGAGAGCTCCGCGAGCCCGGTGCGGAACGCGGCGTTGTGCGCGAGGACATCGTGGTCACGGCCCAGCAGCGGGCTGTTCTCGGAGAGGTCGAGCAGCCACAGCGGCCGCAGCTGTGCCATCCGCAGCGCCTTCGCCTCGGGGCTGCCGATCCCGGAGTGCAGCCACCGCACGCCGGGCAGCTGCCCGGGCAGGTAGCCGGCCAGGACGAAGTACTCGGCCGCGTCGCGCAGCCGCTCGTAGTCGAAGCCGACCGCGCGGACGTACACCGTGTCGCCGTCGCGGTAGTAGAAGCAGCAGCCCACCGGCGGTTCGTCGCCGACCGAGCAGAGCAGCACCTCGCCGCGGGCACCGGCCAGCTCGGCCTGCCTGCGGAACCCCTCGACGTAGGCGTCCGGGTCGGCGTCGATGCCGTAGCGCTGCTCGGTGCGCGCGGCCAGCCTGCCGACCTCGGCGTAGGCCTCGGGCAGGAAGCGGTGCTCGACGCGGTATCCGGCCGCTGCGAACCGGCGCATCTCGCTGCGCATGCGGCTGCGCTGGTGCTTGGAGCCCGAGGCCACCCAGTCCTCCCAGCCGCCCGGGGGGATCTCGGTCAGCGCGTCGGCGGCCAGCGCGACCGGCGCCGTCCGCACCCCGGCCTCGCGCAGCGCCAGCACGTCCGGCGTCGTCAGGTAGAGCGCCACCTGCGACGGGTAGGGCAGCGCCCGCACGGCGTCGAGGAGGGCCGCCGCGGCCCGGACCGGATCGGCGCCCGGAGTGGCCAGCAGGTGCGCCAGGTAACCCCGGCGCTGGCCGACCAGCAGCCCGGGGCCCGAGGGGCCGGGCAGGCCGCGCTCGGTCAGCAGCTGCGGCCAGCGCAGGTGCGGGTTCTCCTGGCCGGACGCGTCGGGTATCGCGGCCACCGGCACGGCGGCCCGGCCGCCGCCGGGCAGCTCCACGTGCACGGCGCCGGAGGTGGCGCCGGGCTCGAGCGCCACGATCCGCAGCCAGAACGCCGACGAGTAGAACCGGTCGCCGGCGAGCTCGTCCCACGGACCGTCGGCCACCCCGCCGAGCGGGTCGGCAAAGCAGTCCACGGGAAGGAGGGTACTCGCGTGGAGCGCGGAAGCAGCGAGGCCTTGCCCGGGTGCTGGGGCGGTCGTTACCGTGCTGGGAGAGGACAGGCAGGCCGGGGGGAGCCGAGCATGGTCGTCGACACGGCACTCGTCGCGCGCGCCCGCTCGGTGGCGGCCGATGTGATCGCCGCGAACGCCGTCAAGGTCGACGCCGAGGCCCAGTACCCCGGCGAGAACATCATCGCGTTGCACGAGGCCGGGCTGATGGCCGTGTTCCTGCCCTCGGACCAGGGCGGCCACGCCGCCTCGATCGCCACCTACGGCGCCATCGCCGCCGTGCTCGGCGAGCAGTGCGCGTCCACCGGGATGTTGTGGGCGATGCACGGCCAGCAACTGGTCTCCCTGGTCGACCACGCGTCCGACACGCACGCCGAGTGGCTGTCCCGGGTCGCCGCCGAGGGCTGCCTCATCGGCTCGGTCACCACGGACCGGACCGGGGGCGCCGACATCTTCGCCACGGGAGACGCGCTGCTGGCCGAGGGTGACCGGATCCGCGTCCGGCGCGAGGCGCCGGTGGTCACGGGCGGGGCCAACGCCGGGTTCTACCTGGTCAGCATGCGCGCGAGTGAGGACGCGCCGACCAACGAGACCCGTCTGGTGTGCGTGGCGCCGCAGGACGGCCTGATCGAGGAACGCGGCGAGTGGGACACGCTGGGCATGCGCGGCACGCACAGCGTGCCCATGTACCTCGACGCGCTGGTCGAGCCGTCCCGGTTGCTGGCCACGCCCCTCTCGGAGATCGCCAAGACGACCCTGGTGCCCGCCGGGCACGTCGGCTGGGCCAGCTGCTGGCTGGGAGTGGCGCGGGGGGCGGCGGGCCGGGTCCGCGACGCGCTGCGCAAGCGCACGGTCGGCCGCCCCGGCCCGCACTCCGACGTGCTGTTCGCCCGGCTGGCCGAGGTCCGGTTGAAGCTGGACCTGCTGGAGTCGATGATCATGCGCGTCGCCGCCGAGGCGGACGAGCTGCGCGCCGCCCGCCGCGCGGGTGGGCCCGCCGACTTCGTCGACCCGGTGCTGGTGAACAACCTCAAGCTGGCCGGTTCCGAGCTGGCGTTCGCGGCGGTGAACCAGCTGGTCGAGCTCGTCGGCATGCGCGACGGCTACCGCAGGCGCTCCCCGCTCGGCCTGGAGCGCGCCCTGCGCGACCTGCGGTCGTGCGCCCTGATGTTCCACAACGACCGGCTGCTGCAGGCCAACGGACGGCTGGTGCTCGCCGGCAGTCGTGGACTGATCGGCATCGGCCGGTCGTGAACGGCCCCTCTCTCGCGGACGCCGTGGTGGAGCGCGCGCAGGTCGCGGGCGAGCATCCCGCGATCGCGCACCACGGCCGGACCACCAGCTACCGCGAGCTGGTGGGCGCCGCCTTCCGGTTCGCCGACGCGGTGCACCGGCTGCCCGGCAACGCGCCGGTCGCGGTGGTGGCCCACCGGACCCCGGCCACCGTCGCGGCGATCCTCGGCGTGCTGCTGGCCGGCCGCGCCTACGTCCCGGTGAACCCGGCCGATCCGCAGGCCCGGCGGCACACCATCGTCACCGCCGCGGGCTGCACCCACCTCGTGGACGGGGATCGGGGCGAGCCGGCCGTGCTCGACCCTGCGTGCACCGTGCCGGTTCCGGGTGACCTGGCCTGCGTGTTCTTCACCTCCGGCTCCACCGGCGTCCCGAAGGGCGTGCCCGTCGGCCACGGCAACGCGCTCGCGTTCGTGGAGTGGGCGCGCTCGGCGTTCGCCGTGGGTCCCGGCGACCGGATCGGGGTGTACGCGCCGCTGTACTTCGATCTGTCGATCTTCGACCTGTTCGCCGGCCTGGGCTCCGGCGCCACCCTGGTGCTGCTCGACGACGACGAGGCCCTGTTCGCGCGGGCCAGCGCGCAGCGGCTGCGCGACGAGCGGATCACGGTGCTCTACACGGTGCCCTCGGTGCTGCTCGCGCTGCTCGCCGCGGCCGGGGAACCGCCGGTGTTCGCGGAGCTGCGGTTGCTGCTGCTGGCCGGCGAGCCGTTCCCCGCGCCGCAGCTGGACATCCTCCGTGCGGCCGCCCCCGCGGCGGGTCTGCACAACCTCTACGGCCCGATCGAGTCCAACGTCGTGGCGCACTTCGCGGTGCCCGCCGACTGGCCCCGCGAGCAGCCGGTGCCGATCGGCGGCCCGGTCAGCGGGGCCTCCCTGGCCCTGCTCGACGATCGCGGCGCGCTGGTCGAGGGGCCGGGCGCCGGCGAGCTGCTGATCAGCGGCCCGTCGCTGTTCGACGGCTACCTGGCCACCGCCGCGCCGCCGCCGGACCCGTTCGTCACGGTGGACGGCCGGCGCTGGTACCGCACCGCGGACCGGGCCTCCCGCGACGGCGGCGGCCGGTACCGGTTCCAGGGCCGCCTCGACGCCCGCGTCAAGTCGCACGGCTTCCTCGTCGAGCCCGCGGAGGTCGAGCACGCCCTCGGCGCCTGTCCGGACCTGGCCGCGACGGCGGTCGTCGCGATCGGCTCCGCCCTGCACGCGTTCGTGGTCCCGGTCGAGGGCCGCACCGTCACCGCGCGCGAGCTGCGCCGGTGGCTGGCCGCGTTGCTGCCGCGGTACATGTGGCCGGCCGAGTACCACCTCGTGCCGGCACTGCCGCTGGGCCGCACCGGCAAGGTGGACCGCCCCCGACTGGCCGCGTCCGTGTGAGGGCAGCCGTGACGACCGAACCCGCCTCCCTGCTCCCGCTGGTGCTGGAGTGCCTGGCCGACGTGCTGGTCGACGACGTGCACCGCGGCCCGGACACGCGGCTGCTCGGCGGCGCGGCCGGCATCGACTCGATCGCCGTCGTCGAGCTGGTGGCGCAGTGCGAGGAGGCCTCGGGGATCGTCCTGGCGCCGGAGCTGATCGTCCCGCACACGTTCGCCTCGCCGCGCACCCTCGCCGCGGCGTTCGCCGCGAGCGCCGCGGGCGGGCGGGCGACAGGAGCCGGGACGTGACCGTCGCCGGTGCCGGACCGGGCCCGCTCGCCGGGGTGTTGCCCTGCGTCGAGGCGAACATCGAGGTGCTGCTCCGGCACGCCGGGGTCGCGGACGTGCTCACCGCGCTCGGCGGCCCGTGCACGCTCGACGTCGAGCCGATGGGCGCGCTGCGGCTCTCACCCGTGGCACGCGACGACTGGATCGCCCGCAGCACCGGGCTGCGCCTGGCCCGGCACGGGGCCGCGGACGGTGCCGCGCTGGTCGCGCTGCTGCGCGAGCGCGCCGGGGCGGGGGTGCCCGTGCTCGTGCACGCCGACGCCTACACCGTGGCGTGGAACCCCTACGCCGGTCACGAGCACCACGAGCACGCGTTCGTGGTGGACGGCGTCGACGGCGCCGCCCTGCATGTGGTGGACGCCTACACCAACACCACCCGCTACGGCGCCGCCGAGCCCGGGGAGCGGTGGGTGCCCGCCGAGGACCTCGCCCGTGACCTGCGGCCGGCCGCGGACCGGTTCGAGGTGCTCCACGTCGAGGGGGAGCCGGTCGGTCTCCCGGACCGCGCCGCCCTCGCGGCCGAGGTGACCGCCGCCAACGTGGCCGCGCACCACGCCGCCGCCGCGGCGGGCCGGGACGCCTCCGCGCTGGCCGGGTTCGCGGGCGGCGGTCCGGGCCGGGACGAGCTCGCCTGGCTCACGCTCGCCGTCTGGCTGATCTCCCGCAGCCGGCAGGCGCACGCGCTGTGGTGGCGGGAAGGACCGTTCCGCGCCGCGGCCGGTGCGGCGGATGTGGTCGCCGCCGCCGAGCCGGTGGTCGCGCTCTGGCAGACCGCCCAGACCATGTGCTACCTGGCCTGGCGCCGCGTCGAGGCGGGCCGCGCCTGCCCCCCGACGCTGGGCGGCACCCTGTCGGAGGCCGCCGCCGCCGAGAGCAGCTGGTTCGCCGCGATCGCGGCCGTGGCCCCGGCATGAGCGTCGACGCCGGGAAGAGCGCGCCCGGACCGCTGGCCGACCGCAACTTCCTGCGCTTCTACCTCGGCTACGTCATCTCGCTGTTCGGCGCCGGGATGGAGTCGGTCGCGGTCGCGTTCGCCGTGCTCGGCGCCGGGGGCACGCCCACCGAGCTCGGGGTGGTGATCGCCGGCGGGGTCACCGCCACCGTGGTGTGCATGCTCGCCGGCGGCGTGGCCGCGGACCGTTTCGGGCGCCGCCGGGTGATGATCGTCAGCGACTCGGTGCGCTTCCTGGCCGAGGGCACGTTCGCGGCGCTGGTGCTGTTCGGGCACCCGTCGATCTGGATGATGTTCGTGCTCTACGCGGTGCACAGCGCCTGCTACGGGTTCTTCACCCCGGCGGTCGTGGGGTTGACCCCGGACCTGGTCGAGGAGGAGCAGCTGCAGCGGGCCAACGTGCTGATCGGCGTGGCCCGCGACGTCGGCATCGTGGGCGGGCCCGCGGTGGCCGGGGTGCTGGTCGCGCTGGCCGGGCCCGGCCTGGTGCTCGCCATCGACGCCGCCACGTACGCGATCAGCGTGGTCGCCGTCGTGTCGCTGCGGATCCCGCCGCAGGTCAGGGACGTCGTGTCGACCCCACTGGGCGATCTGAGGGCGGGGTTCGGGGCGTGGCGCGCCCAGTCCTGGATCTGGATCACCAGCGTGACCTGCGCGCTGTTCAACGCCATCGTCTACGCGCCGTTCCTGGTGCTCGGCCCGATCGTGGCCGACGAGCACCTCGGCGGCGGGAGCAGCTGGGGCCTGATCCTGGCCGCGCAGGGCGTCGGTTCCGTGGTGGCCGCGCCGCTGATGCTGCGCTGGAGCCCGGCGCGCCCGCTCGTGGTCGTCGTGGCGGCCTGGTCGGCGTGGGCGTTGCCCGCGGCCTGCCTGGCGCTGCTCGTGGCCGCCCCGATCACCGCCGTCGCCGCCCTCCTCGGCGGCGTCGGCCTGGCCATCTACAACGTCCTGTGGACGACCATGTTGCAGCGGAAGGTGGACGGCGAGCTGCTCTCGCGGGTGAGCTCGGTGGACGCGGTCTTCTCCTACGCGCTGTGCCCGATCGGGCTCGTGGTCGCGGCCGCGGTCGCGCAGGCCACCGGCACCGCCGCGGTGCTGTGGGCGGCCGCGATCTGGCAGATCGCCAGCACCGTCGTGCTCCTGTCGCTGCCCGCCGTACGCCGGTTGCGTGCCTGATCCGAACCCACCCACCACACCCGAGGGAGAGCGCATGACCGGTTTCGAGGACGCGGGATTCTACGGCGAGCGCTGGGCACAGGTGTACGACCCGATCCACTGGGACGCCTACCCGGAACCCGCGGTCGAGTTCCTGGCCGAGCTGGCGCCGGACGGCTCGGCACTGGAGTTCGGCATCGGCACCGGCCGGGTCGCGCTCCCGCTGGCCCGGGCGGGGCTGCGCGTGCAGGGCGTCGACGTGTCGGAGCCGATGGTCCGGGAGCTGCGCGCCAAGCCGGGCGCCGACGCCGTCGCCGTCACCATGGCCGACTGGACGACGCTGGCGCTGCCCGACCGGTTCGACCTGGTCTACATGGTGTTCAACGGGATCTTCTGCGCCCTCACCCCGGCCGAGCAGGTGGCCACCCTGCGCAGCGCCGCCCGGCACCTCGCGCCCGGCGGCGCCGTGGTGCTGGAGTGCTTCGTGCCCGATCCGGGACGGTTCGACCGCGGCCAGCGGGTGCACATCCTGGAGCTGTCCGAGGACGTGCTGATCGTCGAGTACTCGGTGCACGACCCGGTGGCCCAGCGGATCAACACGCAGATGGTGAACTACACCGGCGGCCGGGCCGATCTCGGCCCGCTGGCCATCCGGTACGCCTGGCCGAGCGAGCTCGACCTGATGGCGGAGCTCGCCGGGCTGCGGCTGGACCACCGCTACGGCGACTGGGACGCCCGCCCGTTCGACGCGGGCAGCACCAAGCACGTCTCGGTGTACCGGGCCGCCTGATCAGGAGGACAGCACGCGGAACCCGACGTAGGGCAGCGCGCTGAGCTCGTCGGCGGAGAACACCGTGGCGTTCTCGAAGCTCTCCGGGTTGCGGACGGTGTAGGCGCCGCCCTTGATCACCCGTGATCCCAGGGCCGCGCCGCCCGCCTCCGCCGGTGCGGTGATCGGGTCGGTACACCACTCGAAGACGTTGCCGGTCATGTCGTGCAGCCCGAACGCGTTCGCGGGGGTCCGCCCGACCGGACGGGGCAGCGCCGCCGCGGGTGCGTAGACCGCGCGGTCGAACTCGTCGCCGAGCGACCAGCGCAGCCGATCGGGCCCGGCCGCCGCGTAGCGCCACTCGGCGGCCGACGGCAGCCGGCACGCGGCGCCGGTCGTCGCGGTCAACCAGTCGCAGTAGGCGACGGCACCGTGCCACGTGACGCCGGTGGCGGGCAGGTCCGCCTGCTCCTCGTCGACGACGACACCGCCCGACGCGCCGGCCCGCAGCCCGGTGCCGGGCTCGGCCGGGAAGCCGTGCAACCGGGGGGCCGGCTCCCGGTGCCGGCCGGTGTCGACGAGGTAGCGCCAGTACTGCCCGACGGTGGTCGGTACCGTGGCGAGCCGGAAACCGCTGGTCGCAGCGGGTGGTTCGGACGGGAGCGGGCCCGCTGGTACGTCGGCGAACACCGGGAGGTCGGTCATCGGCTGCGGGCCACCCGGAAGCCGTAGACCTCGCAGCGGGTGTCCTCGTACGCGGCCATCCGCACGGCGGGTCCGAGCTCGGCCGCCGGGTCGATGAACGCACCGCCGCGCACCACCCGGAAGGCGCCCTTGGCCGCCCCGCGCGGGTTGCGCACGGGCGCCGACGGGTACGGCCCGAAGCGGTCGTTGCACCACTCCCGCAGGTTGCCGAGCATCTCGTACAGGCCGGCCGCATCGGCCGGGAGCGCCGCGACCGGGACCGGCGCGGGATGCCCGGGGAGGAAGGTGCCCGCCAGCGACTCGCCCGCCCGGAGCTTGAGGCAGGCCGGCCCCGCGTCGGCGGTGTTGCAGCGATCCGGGAGGGCCTCGGCGGTGTCGTCGTGGCCGCTGCGGCAGGCCGCCTCCCACTCGGCCTCGGTCGGCATCCGGTACCCGTCCCGGTCGAGGTCCATGGTGCGGGCGGCGACGTCGTAGACGGGCCGGAGCCCCGCCGTGCGGGACAGCCAGTTGCAGTACGCGGCGGCGCCCCAGAAGCTGATCTGGATCATCGGGTAGTCGTCGCACCCCGGCCGCAGCGCGAACCCGTCCGCCCGGTGCACGACGAACCCCGGGTCGATGCAGTCGATCATCGTGTGGTGGATGTCCTGCGGCGCGTCGCGCAGGAAGGCGTGGAAGTCCGCCGCGCTGACGCACCGGTCCCCGAGGCCGAAGGCGTCGATCTCGACCTCGTGCGCGGGACGCTCGCGACCGGTGCGGTCGTCCGTGCCCATCGTGAACCGCTGCGCCGGGAAGTCGATCATCGTGAAGTTCCGTTGCGTCACCGTCATGGCGCCACCCCCCGTCCGGCCAGTTTACCGTGGAACGGCGGTCGAGGGCAGGCGCCGCGTGACCACCGGGACGAGCGCGCCCGTGGCGGCGAAGGCCACCCCCAGGCCGATCCAGCCGGCCGGCCCGGCGGGCATGACCACCGCCGTGACGAGCCAGGGGCCCAGGATCATGGCGCCGGTCGACCCCAGGTTGTACACCGACAGGTGGTAACCGCGGCTCGCCTCGGGCGACAGCGCGTAGGACAGCGCCCAGGCGCCGACCGACTGGTAGACCTCCCCGGCGGTCAGCGCGGCCGTGGCCGCCAGCGCGAGCGCGATCGTCACGGCCGGGGGTGTCGCACCGGCCACGGCCACCAGCGCGCAGCAGACCGCGAGGGCGAGCCCGGCGCGGCGCTGCCGCGACGCCCCGGACCGCGTGCCGTCCACGCCGCGGCTCAGCCGCATCTGCAGCCCCACCGCGAGCAGCGTGTTCGTCACGACGATCACCCCGACCAGCGAGCCCGGTGCGGAGATGTCGCCGACCACCCAGAGCGGCAGGCCGACGGTGAGCACGACGGCGTGCAGGAAGAGCAGGCCGTTGAGCACGGTCAGGGCCAGGAACCGGCCGCCGGGCCAGGTCGGGCCCGCGGCGGCCGGATCCCGCTCCGGCGCCTCCGGATCACGCCGGGCGGCCCGGACCCGCACCAGGATCACCGCCGAGACCAGGAACGACGCGGCGTTGGCGAACACGAGCACCCGGTAGACCGGACCGCCGCCGACGGCGACCGCCGCGGCCGACGCGCCCGCGGCGAGGGTGAACCCGACGTTGCGGAGCATCATCATCGCCGACATCGTCCGTACCCGGGACCGGTCCGCGACCAGGGATCCGACCAGGCTCTGCAGGATCGGCGGCGTCGCCCACTCCGCGACCCCCACCAGGCAGGCCACCACCAGGAACGCGGCGAAGCCGTCGACGAACGGGTAGGCGAGGAAGCTCATCCCGCGCCACAGCGCGAGGGCGACCAGGGCGGCCCGGGCTCCCACGCGGTCGGAGAGCCGTCCGATCGGCACCGAGCACAGGAAGCCGACGGCGCTGGCCACCGAGAGGCCGAGGCCGACCTGCTGGGGGCTCAGGCCGAGGTCGCCGGTGAAGAAGAGCGCGGAACCGGTGAGGAACGCGCCCGTGCCCAGGGCGTCGACGAACGCCACGACGAGCAGCCGGCGCGCGGGCCCCTCGGCCGGCAGCCAGCCGACGGCGAGATCCCGCGCCCGCTCACGCAGGGGGGACCCCCAGCCGAAGCAGCACCGCCTGTTCGACGGCCCGGCGGTCGATCTTCCCCTGGTTCCCGGTCGAGGGGAACGCCTCCTCGGCGACGATGAACCGGGGGACCATGTGCGAGGGCAGCGCGTCCTTCAGGAACGAGCGGAGCGCCTGCTCGTCGACGGCGGCCGTCGCGGTGTAGGCCACGGCGATGTCGTCGCCGATCTCGATGTTCGGCACGCCGAACGCGACGCACGCCTCGATGCCGGGGAAGCGGAGCACCACCTCCTCGACCTCGGTGGGGCTCACCCGGAACCCGGAGGTCTTCATCATCGCGTCGCGGCGGCCGACGAAGTAGAGGTAGCCCTCGTCGTCCCTGGTCACGATGTCGCCGCTGAACACCACCACCTCGCCGGGGAACTGCGGCAGGGTGCGGAACCGCCGCGCGGTCTCCTCGGGCGCGTTCCAGTAACCCCGGGAGACGCACCCGCCGCGGTGCACCAGCTCGCCGCGGTGCCCCGCGGGGACCTCCCGCAGCTCGTCGTCGAGGACCAGCAGCTCGACGTCGGGGATCGCCCGGCCGATGGAGTGCGGGCGGACGCGGACCTGGTCGGGCTCCAGGAACGTGGACCGGAAGGCCTCGGTGAGCCCGTACATCAGGTAGAGCCGGGCCGCCGGGAACGTCGCGGTGATCCTGTCGATCATCGCCGTGGAGACCGCGCCGCCCGACGAGCTGACGCACCGGACCGACGACAGGTCCTCCGCAGGCGGGCGCCGCAGCAACCGCGGGTCGAACATGCGGGTGATGATCACGGGCATCACCGGCAGGACCGTGATCCGCTCCGCGGCCAGGAACTGGAACAGGTTCCTCGGGAAGACCAGCTCGTGCAGGTACAGCCGGGCCCCGGTGAGCAGGGACTGCCAGAGCTGGTTGAGCCCGTAGTCGAAGTTCAGCGACAGCACCGAGCCGATCCGGTCGGTGGCGCGGGTCCCGAGGTAGCGCGCGGTGATGTTCGCCCCGTGCCACAGGTTGCGGTGGGTCACCATGATGCCCTTGGGACGCCCGGTGGATCCCGAGGAGTAGATGATCGCGGCCAGGTCTTCGCTGATGGCCCGGCCGGGCGCGGCGGGGCCGGTCGGGTGCGCGACGAGATCGCCGACCGACAGCAGGGGCAGGCCGGGCGCGGCCTCGCGCAGCTCGCCCGTCCTGGCCTCGTCCGTGATCGCCACCCGCATCCCGGCGTCGGTGACGATGTGGCGGATGTTGTCGGTCTTGAGCGCGGGCAGGACCGGGACGATCACCGCGTCGGCGAGCAGGACCCCCAGGATCGCCGTGGCCTGGTCGACCGACTTCGCCATGCAGATGCCGACCCGGTCCCCGCGGGCGACCCCGGCCGCCCGCAGCGCCGCGGCCCGTTGCACGGCGGTGTCGCGCAGCTCGGTGAAGCTCAGGGTGGTGGTGCCGTCGCCCACCGCGGGCGCCGCCCCGAACCGCTCGGCCGCGTCGTGCACCAGCGCGTGCACGGTGAAGATCTGGTGCATCAGACGTAGGTCTCCCACTGCTCGGGTGGCATGGCCGCGGCCACGGCGGGCGAGATGGCCGCGAGCCGCTCCCGGTGCGCCGCGTTGTGAGCGCGGATCTCGGCCTCGTGGCCGACCAACGCGCTGTCCTCGGAGAGGTCGAGCAGCCACAGCGGCCGCAGCCGCGCGCCGCGCAGGGCCTTGCCCTCCGGCGTCTCGATGCCCGGATGCAGCCACCGGACACCGGGCAGCCCGGCCGGCTCGTAGTAGGTGAGCGTCGCGTACTCCGCCGCGCCCCGCAGCCGCTCGTAGTCGAAGCCGACCGCCCGCAGGTAGACCGTGTCGCCGTCGCGGTAGTAGAGGCAGCAGCCGACGGCGGGCCCGTCGTCGGGGGAGCAGAGCAGCACCCGCGCCCGGTCGCCCGCGTTCTCGCCCTGGAGCCGGAAGCCCGCCAGGTACGGGTCGACCGACTCGGCCCTGCCGTAGCGCTGCTCGGTGCGGAAGGCCAGCCGCGCCACGTCCGCGTACACCTCGGCGAGCGTGTGCTGGGTGACCCGGTAACCGGCCGCGGCGAAGCGGCGGGCCTCGCTGCGGACGCGGCGCGCCCGGTGGGAGCCCAGCGACGCCAACCACGCGTCCCGGCCGCCGGGCGGGATCTCGATCAGGGAGTCGGCCGGCAGCGCGACCGGCCCGACTCGTGAATGGCAAGGCGCCGTCGGTGGCGCGC
>CAXTTN010000064.1:1174-6955 GCA_964247105.1 uncultured Pseudonocardia sp. | reverse complement strand
GGCAGCGCGACCGGCAGCGCCCGCACGCCCGCCGCCCGCAGGGCGACGACGTCGGGGGTGGTCAGGTAGAGCGCGACCCGGGCCGGGGCGTCGCCCGCGACGGGCGGCCGGGCGGCCCGCACCGCGTCGAGCAGCCGGGCCGCCACCTCCTGCGGGTCGGCGCCCGGGGTGGCCAGCAGGTGGGCCAGGTAGCCGCGGAGCTGGCCGACGAGCAGGCCACGCGCGGGCGGGCTCGGCAGGCCGCGGGCCGCGAGCAGGTCGCCCCAGCGGAGGTTGGGGTGCGGGTCGTCCCCGGCCGCCATCACCGGCACGGCCGCAAGACCGCCGCCGGGCAGCTCGACGTGCACCCCGCCGCAGGCGCCGCCGCCTTCCAGCGCGCACAGCCGCAGCCAGAACGCCGACGAGTAGAACCGGCCGCCGGCGGCCTCGTCCCACCGGTCGTCCTTCAGACCGCCGAGCGGATCGGCGAACCAGTCGGTCTCCTCGGGCACCGGGCTCACCGCAGCCGGACCGGGAGCTCCTCCAGGCCCCGCATGAGCGTGCTGGGGCGCCACCTCAGCTCCGCGGGATCCCCGGCCGCCGCGAGGTCCGGGAACCGGGCCAGGAGCTTGCCGATCGCGATCTCGCCCTCCATCCGGGCCAGCGGGGCGCCCACGCAGTAGTGGATGCCGTGGCCGAACGCGAGGTGCCCGGCCGCGTGCCGGGTGACGTCGAGCCGGTCGGCGTCGGGGAACCGCGTGCTGTCCCGGTTCGCCGACGCCAGCGAGACCATGACGAACTCGCCGGTCGGGATGGTCACGTCGCCGAGCCGCAGCGGCCGGGTCGTGTAGCGGTAGGTCGCGATGTTGAGCGGGCCCTCGTGCCGCAGGAACTCCTCGACGGCCCCGGGCAGCAGCGCGGGATCGGCCCGCAGCGCGGCCAGCTGCTCGGGCTCCTGCAGCAGCGTCGCCACGGAGTTGGCGATGAGGTTGACGGTGGTCTCGTGCCCGGCCACCAGCAGCAGGAAGGCCATCGACCGCAGCTCCGGCACGCTCAGCCGGTCGCCGCCCTCGCTGGCGTGCACGAGCGCGGACAGCATGTCGTCGGCGGGCTGCTCCCGCTTCGACTCGACCAGCCGCTCCAGGTAGTCCGCCATCGCCACGGCGGCCGCCGCCATCTCCTCGTGCCGCGACGCCGAGGTCATCGTGACCGAGACGTCCCGGAACTCGTCCTGGTCGCCGTCCGGGACGCCCAGGAGCTGGCAGATCACCGTGGTCGGCAGCGGGAACGCGTACGCCGGGAGCAGGTCGACCTCGTCGTGGCCGTCCATCGCGTCCAGCAGCTCGTCGGCGGCCTGCTCGACCCGGCCGCGCAGCTGTTCCACCCGGCGCACGGTGAACGCCTTGTTGACCAGGGTGCGCAGCCGGTTGTGGTCGGGCGGGTCGGTGTTGAGCATGTGCCCGGCCAGGGCCAGCTCGGCCTCGTAGGACTGGGGCTCGTCGGTGGTCGTGTGCCGTTCGAGCAGCGGGACCGCCCGCAGGATGTCCTTGCTGATGCTCGGGTCGGTGAGCACGGCGCGGACGTCGTCGTAGCGCGTCACGAGCCAGACCTTGATCCCGCGGGGCAGGACGACCTCCCGCACCGCGCCCTCCCCGCGCATCCGCGCCAGCAGGTCGTGCGGGTCCTGCAGGAACGCCTCGTCCAGTGTGGTGAGTGTTGCGATTCGCCTGTCCTGCACCGGCTTCCCCTCCGATCCGGAAGCACCAGCTTGGCACAACTCCGGGCCCGTGACCAAGGGTGCTCTACAGTAGAGATCGTGGCTTCGGTACAGGGTGGGAATGACCGTTACCTCCTCGTCTTCGGTGCGACGATGGCCCTGCGGGAACGGGCCGTCGTCGCCGCACTCCGCGTGTACGACGGGCCCGTGGTGACCATTGCGCGAACGGTGAACGCACGCGCGGCGAAGTTCTTCGACCGGGTCCTGATCGCCGATTTCAGCGACGCCGCGGATTCCTTGAAAGCGGTGCTCGAATTCGAGGCCGAGACCGGGATGACCCCGGAGGGCGTGGTTCCCTTCTTCGATCCCGGACTGGTTCCCGGCTGGGCGATCGCGAACCACTACGGGCTTCCTTACCTCACCCGCGAGGCGGTCGAGGATTCCTCGATCAACAAGAACCGGATGAAGGACCGCCTGCTGGCCGCCGGGGTCGCCACCCCGCGGTACCGGCAGGTCGACGGCGTGGACGAGGTGCTCGCCGCGTTCGACGAGTTCGGCCTGCCCGCCATCATCAAGCCGTCCGCGTTCGGGGGCAGCCTGGGCGTGCGGCTCGTTACCGACCGGTCCGAGGCCGCCGACGCCTTCGCGTACGTCAAGCGGATCATCGACGTCAACTCCGCCGTGTTCACCGTGTCCAACCGCGCGATCCAGGTCGAGGAGTTCTGCACGCTGGCCGACGAGGTCTCGGTCGAGGTGCTCAACCACCACGACGACCGTTCCGTGCTCGCGGTCACCGACAAGTCCCTGGGCCCGCGGCCCTATTTCGCCGAGATCGGGCACCGCGTGCCCAGCGTCCATTCCGCGCGCGCCGATGTGTGCGACATCGCGGTGCGCGCCTGCGCCGCCGTCGGGCTCGACCACGGCGTCGCCCACGTCGAGGTGCGGCTGGAGGGCGACGCGCCCCCGCAGATCATGGAGGTGGGCGCCCGCACCGCCGGCGACGGCATCCCCGACCTCGTCGAGAGCGCCTACGGGATCTCGACCTACGAGCTGCACGTCCGCTCCTACCTCGAGCGGCTCACGACGCCGCTGCCCGCGCCCAGCGCCACCGGGCTGGCCGCGATCGCCGTGCTCAAGGCCCCACCCGGGCGGATCGCCGAGATCCGCCCGTCGGGCCCGGTGGATCCCGCGGTGCGCGGGTACGAGGTCTTCGCCGTGGCCGGTGCGCAGTCCAGCGCCTCGCAGGCCAACTACCTCGACCGCGAGGGGTACGTGGAGTGCTTCTGGCCGGGCGCCGATCCCGCCGCGGTCCCGCGCGACGCCCACCTGGACCTCGCGCGGCAGCTGTCCACGACGATCTTCCGGATGTCCGGCGAGTGATCAGGCCCGGGTGATCAGGCCCGGGTGATCAGGCCCGGGTGATCAGGCCCGGGTGATCAGGCACCGCCGGTCAGCCCCAGGTCGCGGTAGACGGCGTCGACGAGGGCGACCCGCCGCACCACCGCCCGGACGTCGGACAGCCTGCGGTTCCAGTACACCGCGATGACGACGCCCGCCCGCGGGTCCACCATGAGCGTCGAGTTGTTGCCGCCCGCGTGCCCGTAGGTGCGGAACGAGCACTGCGTGCCGAACAGGCGGGTCAGGGTCATGAAGCCCAGCCCGTAGTCGAAGTCGGCGGTCGAGAGCTCCTTGCGGGACGCGCTGACCCAGTGCGTGGCCGTGATCGCCTCGACCGTCGACGGGGCCAGCACCGGATCCTCGTCCGCGGCGCAGCCCAGCAGCACCTCGCCCACCGCGCCGAGGTCGGACACGGTGCCCCACACGCCGGTGCCCGGCATCGGCAGCCGGGCGGCCACCAGCATCCGCTCCAGGCCGTCGGTCTCGTCGGGCGTGGCGACGCAGCGGACCCGGTGCGCCGGGTCGAGCGCCGGGTCGACGCCGAGCGTCGCCCGCAGCCCGAACCGTTCCATCGTCGCGCGGTAGCTGGCCCCGGGCTCGGTGCCCTCCACCGCGGCGAGCAAGCGATCGAGCACGAACCAGTTGGAGAGCGGGCTGTAGTCCATCGCTGACCCGGGCGCGTGGGCGGGCCGGGCCGCGGTGATCACCGCCCACACCAGCGGCTCCAGCTGCTCCCACGGCGGCAGCTCGCCGCCCTGCGTGTCGAGCTGCAGGAGGGGGTCCGGGATCCCCGTGGTGTGGGTGAGCAGGTCACGGACCCGGATGCCGTCCTTGCCGTCCACCGCGAACTCGGGGAGGTGCTCGGCGACGAGATCGTCGGGCCGCAGTTTCCCGCGGTCCCACGCCGCGGCGAACGCGATGGCCCCGACCGGCTTGGACGAGCAGCTCCACGGCACGACCGACTCCGGGGTGAGCGCCCCGCCGAGGCCGTTGCCCCCGACCGCGATGTCGTGGCGGGTGCCCGGACCGACGATGGTGGCGGCCACGCCGGCGTCGGGCCCGGCGGCGAGCTCGGCGTCGAGCACCTGCCGCAGGTTCGGGAGATCGGCGAGGTCGTGGTGCGCCACGGGTCGACCGTAACGGTTCAGCGAGGATCGGACGGCACGGCGAGCAGCCCGGTGGCCCACAGCGTGTAGTCGCGGTCGAGGTGGACGTCGAAGCGCGCGTCCCCGAGGCCCGCGGCGGCGGCGATCACGCGGCGGACGGCGGGCTCACCGGTTCCGCCCCGGGCGCCGCCGGTGATCACGAAGCCCGCGATCCGGCTCGCCTCGACCGGCGGGTTCACCCCGGAGGTGAGCCGTCGCACGGCCAGGTAGAGGCACGCGAGGAAGCCGGCCGGGGGGTCGAGCGAGCCCTCGGCGCCCTCGGAGAGGCCGTGGTGGAGCGACCGCGCGCGCTCCGGCGCGACCGCGGCGGTCAGCTCGAACAGCTCGGGCTCGGTGGCCAGCAGGCGGCGCAGGGCGGGCAGCGAGGCCGCGACGCCCAGATCGGTGAACACCTGCCGGGTGATCGACTCGCCGGGCGCGACCCGGAGCGGACCCGGCGCGCGCAGCTCCGTGCAGTACAGCGCGTCGGTCGTCGCCCCGCCGACGTCGACGACGACGAACGGGGTCGCGACCGGCCGGGGCCGCCCGCCGATCAACCCCTCGGCCGCCAGCTCGACGACGGCCGGGGTCGGCCAGATCGGGGTGTCGGCGATCCCCGCCAGCGGGCGCAGGCCCTTGCGGTCGACCAGGTCCTCCACGTAGACGTGGTGGATCAGGTCGGTCAGGCCCGCCATCGACGGCCGGAGGCGCTCGTCGAGCACGTTCGCGACGACGTGGTCCACCGGCAGCCCCGCCACGACGTCCGGGGCGTCCGCGCCGGCCCAGACCAGCAGCTCGTGGGGCGCGTCGGCGAGCTTCGTGTGCTCCAGCGCGTGGCGCAGGTGGCGCACGTCGGCGCCGTCGACGCCCCCGACCAGCACCAGGAGGTCGACCGGCGGCAGCGGGGCGGGCTCGGGGCCGCCGCCCAGCAGGCGCTGGTAGACGACGTTGCCGCCGGCCGCGACGGCGGCGCGGACGGCGGCCGCCGTGCTGTGCCGCAGGCTCAGCCCGAGCACCCCCACGCGGACACCGCCGTTGGCCGAGCTGCAGATCCGCACGCCCGCGGACGCGGACGGCCGGTGGCGCGCGACGAGCGCGCGGACCTGCTCACCCGGCGCGGTGTGCGGCTCGCGGGGGACGAACTCGACGGCCCCGAGGCCGGTGCCCTCCCGGTGGACGCACAGCTTGACCACGGTGCTGCCGACGTCGACGAGCAAGGTGGCGCCCTCACCGGTCACGTCAGGATCCGGATGTCGCGCAGCAGCCGCTCCCACAGCGGGCCGGCGCCGGGCCCCCGGTCGCCGAGCAGGCGCTGCTCGCGGCGCAGGTCGGCGCCCGAGATCGGTAGGCCCGCCGGCTCGACGACCCGGATCCGCCGGTCGGGTCCGCGTCCGGCGATCAGCCGTCCGGCGTTCTCCTCGTGCGGCGCGAACGGCACGTCGATCGCGCCCGTGCGCACCGCCAGCTGCACCGCCGACAGCAGCGAGGACGCCGGTTGCGCGAAGAGGTGCTCCATCACACCGTCGACCTCGCTGCCGATCA
>CAXTTN010000064.1:0-1164 GCA_964247105.1 uncultured Pseudonocardia sp. | reverse complement strand
ACCACCTCGGTGGCGGGCGCGGCCACCCCCGGGAACATCTCCAGCACGTAGCGGACGGCGTGGACGGCGGCGACGTTGCTGTCGACGCTCGGGATCCCGACGGCCTCGTCCGGCGTCTTGATCACCACCTTGTCCGCCCCGGCGAGCCTGCTGATGGCCGCCGACACGGCGATCAGCTGCCAGGCCCGCGACGGCTCGACGGGGAACGCGCCCATCCACTGGTGGTAGACCAGACCCACCCGGACGTCGTCGAACCCGAAGCGCGCCAGCAGCTGGGCGGACCTCGACCGCAGGAGGGCCGCGATCGCGAGGTCCTGCTCGATGCTGCCGGTCTGCCCGAAGCTGACCGCGAACGACCGGACGCCCTGCTCCGCGGCGAGCAGCAGCTCGCAGAGCTGCACGACGATCATGGTGACGGGCGGCACGAGCGTGGCGGTCAGCGGCCCGAACGACTCGCGGTGGACCGGCGCGTCGGGCGGTCCGGCGAGCGCGGACAGGCGGTCGACGTACTGCCAGTACGCCAGCGCGCGCCCGAGCGGGAAGCCGCGGGAGTAGGGGAGCGTGTAGCTCAGGCCGCCGCCCTCGATCTCGGTGATGCCCGCCGCCAGCGCGATCTCGACGAGCAGCCGCGCGTCCGGCGTGCCGTGGCGGAGGCTGACCGGCCGCTCGATGCCGTCGAACAGCCCGCGCGTCGCCTCGACCCCGTGGCTGACCAGCGGGTACCCGTTGAGGAGGTCGCGGTCCTGCTCCAGCCCGGCCGCGAGCAGTGCCGACGCGGTCGAGTACGCGTTGTGCCGGGTGTGGCTGTCGATGGTCAGCGGGATGAAGTCGGCGCCGGCGCGGTCGAACGCCTCCGTCAGCAACCGCTGCTTGGCGATCGACGGGAACCCGCCGCGCGGCTGGATGAGGGGCCGCTCGCCCTTCCGCCGGTACGCCAGCGAGGCGAAGCGTTCGCGGCCGAGCGTCGCGAGGTGGACACCCGCCGCAGCGGGGTCCAGCCCGTGGTGCCCGAGCAGCGCCTCCCGTTCCCCGGTGATGTCACCGATGCATGCTCCGCTATTCGGGAACGCCATGCCCGATATCCTGCCCGAGCGCGTCGAACACCGCCTGGAAGCTCGCGGGCCGGTGGAACACCCGATGGAACCCGTAGCCGGTGAAGAGGCG
>CAXTTN010000063.1:5556-25973 GCA_964247105.1 uncultured Pseudonocardia sp. | reverse complement strand
GGCCGATCTCGTCGAGCGTGCGGGGCTGGCCGTCGGTGAGGCCGAACCGCAGCCGCACCACGCCCGCCTCGCGCTCGCTCAGCGTGGCCAGGACCGACTGGAGCTGGTCCTGCAGCAGCGTGAAGCTCACCGCGTCGACCGCGACGACGGCCTCGGAATCCTCGATGAAATCGCCGAGCTGGCTGTCGCCCTCGTCGCCGATGGTCTGGTCGAGCGAGATCGGCTCCCGGGCGTACTGCTGGATCTCCAGCACCTTCTCCGGGGTGATGTCCATCTCCTTGGCCAGCTCCTCCGGCGTGGGCTCACGGCCCAGGTCCTGGAGCAGCTCGCGCTGGATGCGACCCAGCTTGTTGATGACCTCGACCATGTGCACCGGGATGCGGATGGTGCGGGCCTGGTCGGCCATGGCGCGGGTGATGGCCTGCCGGATCCACCAGGTGGCGTACGTGGAGAACTTGTAGCCCTTGGTGTAGTCGAACTTCTCGACGGCGCGGATCAGGCCCAGGTTGCCCTCCTGGATCAGGTCCAGGAACGCCATGCCGCGGCCGGTGTAGCGCTTGGCCAGCGAGACGACGAGCCGGAGGTTGGCCTCCAGCAGGTGGTTCTTGGCGCGCTCGCCGTCGCGGACGATCCAGCGCAGGTCGCGCCGCAGCTGCGGGGACACCTTCTCGCCGGCGTCGATCGAGCGGCGCATCCGCTCCGCGGCGTAGAGGCCGGCCTCGATCCGCTTGGCGAGCTCGACCTCCTCCTCCGCGTTGAGCAGCGCGACCTTGCCGATCTGCTTGAGGTACGCGCGGACGGAATCGGCGGACGCGGTGAGCTCGGCGTCCTTGCGGGCCTGCCGCAGCGCCTCGGACTCCTCCTCGTCCCACACGAAGTCGCCGGACTTCTGCGGCGTGGAGGAGCGCTCGCGCTGCGAGGGGCTGCGACGGTTGGCGCCGGTGTTGGCGACCTCCTCGTCGTCGTCCTCGTCCTCCTCGTCGTCGTCGTCCACGACGACGACCTCGGCGGCGACCTCGACGACCAGGTCGGTCTCCAGCTCGACGTCGACCTCCTCGAGGTCACCGACCTCGGGCGCACCCTCCAGGTCGACGTCGGCGCCGTCGAGGTCGGTGGGCTCGTCGCCATCGGCACCCGGGGCTGCCTTCTTCGCCGGGCCGCCCTTGGTGGCGGCGGCGCGGGCCCGGGGGACCGCCTTGGTGGCGGCCTTCGTCGCCGAGCCGGCCGACCGCGTACGGGGTCGGGCGGGTACGACGGTCGACGGGTCGACGGTCATGTCGGTGCGGCTTGCGGAGTCTGCGGCTGCCACTAGGCCCTCTCGCTACGGTGCGCTCTGCCAGGAGCCGGACGGAATGCGCTGACCCGGCCATCTGTCGAGTTCGGTTCGAAGTCCCTGCCGGATCGTCGTCCGACGGGGAGGTCGGAGGCGGTGCCGGAGTGGGGTACGTCGCCATTGTAACTGCGCGTTCCGGGGTGTCTGCGCCTTGCTGCCCCCGCGCGTCATCCGATGGTCCCGCAGCACCCCGACCGGGGCACTCTGTGGTCGGATGTCCGGCGTGACCGAGCCCAGTGACACCACCCTCGACGCGATGCGTCCCAGCGGCGCCGACGACCCCCGTGAGCTGCGGCGGATCGCCGAGCAGGTTGCGCGGGAAGCCGCCGAGTACCTGCGCGGGCTGCCGCGCCCGTGGGACGGCGAGCCGGGTGACGGCGTGTCCACGAAGAGCACGCCGACCGACGTCGTCACCGCGTCCGACCACGCCGTCGAGACGCTGGTGCGCGAACGGCTCGCGCGGCTGCGCCCCGGCGACACCGTGATGGGCGAGGAACACGGCGGGTCCGCGATCGGGCCGGGCGTCAGCTGGGTCGTCGACCCCATCGACGGCACGGTCAACTTCCTCTACGGCATGCCCTGGTACGCCGTGTCCCTCGCCGCGGTGCGCGACGGCCGCTCGCTGGCGGGCGCCGTCGTCGAGCCGTCGTCGGGGCGGGTGTGGAGCGCCGCGGCGGGGGAGGGGGCGACCTGCGACGGGCGGCCGCTGCGCGCGTCGGTCGTCTCGGATCCCGCGCTGTCGCTGCTGGGAACCGGGTTCTCCTACCGCGCGGAGCGCCGGATCCGGCAGGTCGCGATGATCGGCGGCATGCTGCCGCACGTGCGGGACGTGCGGCGCACCGGATCCGCGGCGCTGGACCTGTGCGCGGTGGCAGCCGGCTGGGTGGACGCCTACCTGGAGCACGGCTGCGCCTGGTGGGACTGGGCGGCGGCCGCGCTCATCGCGTCCGAGGCGGGGGCGGTGGTGCGCACGCCCGGCCCCACCGGCAGCCTCCCGCCCGAGGACGGCCTCGGCGCCGACGCGCTGTTCGCGGCGGCGCCGGGCATCGCGCAGCAGCTGGCCGTGCTGGCCCGCGCGCACGGTTCGGCCGGCGTCTGAGCAGGCGTCAGCCGCAGGTCGCGTCGCGGGCGGCGGTGAGGGTGGCCTGGTCCACGGCGGGGGCGGCCGGGGCGGCCGACCCGCCGGCCGGATCGGCGTTGCCCGACCCCGTGTCGCCCGTGGCGGGCGCGGCCAGCTGTTCGAGCGCGTCGCGGGCCGCCTTGCCCGGGTTCACGTCGCCGAACGAGGTGCCGACCGCGACGTCGACCGAGTCGTCGGCGCGCGCGTCACGGATCAGCTGGACGCACGGCAGCACCAGCGACACGGTGCTCGCCGCGCCCTGCCCGGCCGCGCCGAACCGGATCTGGCCCCGGCAGGACATGTCGCCCCTGGGGAAGAACGGGTCGTTGTCCGGCGGCGCCGCCTGGGCGAAGCCGAGGTCGCCGAACTGCGCGCCCACGAGGTTCGCCTGCCCGCGCTGCCCGCCCGCGTTGAGCACCCGCACCTTCACCGCCGACGCCGGGATCGGCGCCACGGCGGCGAGCGCGCCGGACGGCAGCGCCGTGCCCGGCGGGGGCCCGGCCGCGGGCGCCGGGCAGGACCCGCTGCCCGCCCCGGCGCTCGCGTTGACCAGCACGGTCGTCCAGGTCGCGATCGCGACGACGGCGAGCACGATCACCACCGTGAGGACGGGGGTCCGGCGTCGGCGCTGGTAGGGACGGTTGCGGCTCACGATGTCGCCTCCGCGGGAACGAGCACGTCGGCGGGCATCACAGCGCACCCGTTTCCAGCACGTGCCGGCCCAGCGTCACGAGCGGGGCGGCGCTGCCCTCCAGCCCGACCGCCATCGACGCCGGCACCATGCCGGCGCGCACGCGGGCGAGGATGCCGTCCAGGACGACCGCGAGCTTGAACGCGCCGAACGCCACGTACCAGGGCAGCGGGGTGAGGTCCAGGCCCGATCGCTCCGCGTAGGCCGTGGCGAGCTCGGCGCGCGTCGGGAAGCCCGTCAGGCGTGTCGGGGTGGGCAGGTACTGCGCGGCGCGCCACACGGGCGGCTCGTCGGCCTGCGCCCAGTAGACGAGCAGCAGCCCGAGGTCGGCCATCGGGTCGCCGAGCGTGGACATCTCCCAGTCCAGCACCGCGGCCATCCGGCCGGGGTCGCCCGCGTCGAACAGGCAGTTGTCGATGCGGTAGTCACCGTGCACGATCGCGTGCCGCTGGGTGGCGGGCACCGTGGCCGCCAGGAGCTCGGCGAGGTCGGTGAGCGCGGCCGCGGCGGCGCCGTCGGCAGGCGAGGCGTCCCGTGCCTGCGCCCACTGCGTGCTCCACCGCCGCACCTGACGGGCCATGAACCCCTCGGGACGGCCGAAGTCGCCCAGGCCGACCGCGTCGGGGTCGACGGCGTGCAGGTCGGCCAGCACGGCGACCAGCGCGTCGCCCATCCGGCGCCGGTCGGGCCCGCTCGTGGCCCACCCGTCGGGCAGCTCGCCGAGCGGGACGACGCCGTCCACGAGCTCCATGACGAAGCACGGCGCACCGACGGGGGGCCCGCCGTCGGACGCGGCCAGCACGCGGGGGACCGGCACCGGGGTGCCGGCCAGCGCGGAGATCACGCGCCGCTCGCGGCCCATGTCGTGGGCGGTGGCGGCCACCTCGCCGACCGGGGGCCTGCGCAGCACCACCGACCCCGCCGCGCTGTCGACGCGGTAGGTCAGGTTCGACCGCCCGGCCCCGATGGGCGACAGGGTCGCCTCGTGCCACCCCGGATCCCCCAGCCGCTCCGCCAACCAGGCCCCGACGGCGACCGGATCGGCGCCGGCAGGGGCGGTGGAGGGGGATTCGGGAGGTGCAGCCACGGTGGGCACCTTAGTGGTCGGTGCGCGGGCCGACGGGCTGCCGGGCGCGCCACAGGGGGTTGAGCTACCCTCTGCGCGCCCCAGGGGGAGCGGACGCGCAACCGGATGAGACCTGCGTCACTCGGATGCCGGGCACAAACACCGCCGCTGTGACGTTGTCCAGCGGCACGACGACGACACACGCGCATGTCAAGAGGGTGGGAACGATGGCGACCGACTACGACGCTCCACGTCGCAACGAGACCGACGACCTGGCCGAGGACTCACTCGACGAGCTGAAGGCCCGCCGGAACGAGGCCCAGTCGTCGGTGGTGGACGTCGACGAGACGGACACGGCGGAGAGCTTCGAGCTCCCCGGCGCCGATCTGTCCGGTGAGGAGCTCACCGTCAAGGTGCTCCCGAAGCAGGCCGACGAGTTCACCTGCGCCAGCTGCTTCCTGGTCCACCACCGCAGCCGGCTGGCCGAGACGAACGGCACGCAGTACATCTGCCGCGACTGCGCGGCCTGATCCGCGAGAAGAACCGAGGCCCCGGACCGGCTGGTCCGGGGCCTTCTGTTCACTTCGGCCCGATCACTTCAGAACCGCCACCAGCCCCTCCGGCCGGCGGCAGCTGAAGATCCAGTAGGGCGTCGGGTCGTCCGGGTCGGTGATCTCCACCCGCACCAGGGGGCCGACCCAGCCGCGGTGCATGACGTGGGCCGTCGGGTCCAGCTGCGGGCCTATCGCCTCCTGCTTGCCGGACCTCGGCACCACCTCGACCCGCCCGACGTGGCGCAGCGGCACGCTCGCCGCCCCGACGCTCAGCTGCCCGTCGGCGACGAGCACGCGGGTGCGCCCGAGCCAGTACAGGGCGGCGACGAACAGGGGGATCAGCGTGGCGTACCCGATCCACGACCGCACGCCGGGATAACCCATGTGGATCTCGGCGCCGAGCAGCACCCCCACCCCGACGGCGAGCAGGTACCACCACCACGGCACGGACAACCGCTCGTCGAACCCGGAGGTGCCGGACGTCGCGCCGGGCGCGGTTGATGGCTGCTCGCTCACGACAACCGAGAGTAGCCTCGCCCGTCGTGTCCGGCCCTGCAGCTCCCCTGCGCGAGACGCCCGTCTCGGTGCTCCTCACCCGGCTCGACCCGGGCCTGCCCGTCCCCGCGTACGCGCGTCCGGGTGACGCCGGGGCCGACCTGCACTGCACCGCCGACGTCGTGCTGGCCCCCGGTGAGCGGGCCCTCGTCGGCACCGGCGTGGCCGTCGCGCTGCCGCCCGGGTTCGCCGGGTTCGTGCACCCCCGGTCGGGCCTCGCCGCGCGAACCGGCCTGTCGGTCGTCAACGCGCCGGGCACCGTCGACGCGGGGTACCGCGGCGAGATCCTGGTCTGCCTGGTCAACCTCGACCCCCGCGACGACATCGTGCTCCGCCGCGGCGACCGCATCGCGCAGCTGGTGGTGCAGCGCGTCGAGGAGGCCCGGTTCGTCGAGGTCGCGGAGCTGCCGCCGTCGGAGCGCGGCGCGGGCGGGCACGGGTCGACGGGCGGTCACGTGCAGCTGTGGGCACGCTAGTGGCGCCGCAGCGCCAGGCGACGCTCGCCCCCGAGCGCGGGGGCCCGCACGACGCCGACGACATCGGTCCGCAGCGCCTCGAGGCTCCCGGCCTCGTCGACTTCGGGGCCGTCCGCGTCCCGGTGCCCGAGCGCGGCACCATCGCGCTCGAACCGGCCGAGAACGGCCGCATGCAGGCCGTGCACATCTCGCTGCCCGAGGGGCGGCTGTCGGTGAGCGCGCTGGCCGCGCCCAAGTCGTCGCGGCTGTGGCCCGACCTCGCGAAGGAGATCGACGCCTCGCTGCGCGAGGGCGGGGCCCGGGTCCGCTCGTACCAGGGTGAGTGGGGCCGTGAGCTGCACGCCACCAGCGGGGCCGCCACCTCGGTGTTCGTCGGGGTGGACGGGGCCCGCTGGATGCTCTACGGCGTGGCCACCGGGCCCACCCGCGACGCCGAGCCGCTCCTGGAGGAGCTGCGCCGGATGGTGCGGGGCACCATCGTGGTGCGGGGCCGGTCGCCCTACCCGGTTCGTACCGTCCTGCCGCTGGAGGCCCCGGCCGGCCCCGACGAGGCGGACGGGGCCGCCCCGGTCGTGCCCACCATCGTCGTGCGGGCGGTGCGGCCCGCGGCCGCCGAGGACCGGGCCGCCGAGCCCGTTCCGGCCCAGCCGCCCGCCCTCCCGCCGAACGGCGTGCGTCCGATCCCGGAGCCGAACGGCGTGCGTCCGATCCCGGAGGAGCGCGGTCGCGCGGAGCGGCTCGGTGGGCCCGAGCCCGCGGGGCCGGACGCGTGGCCCGCCGTCGCCGCGGTACACGGCGCCGCGCCGAACGGGGCACCCGCCTACGCGGACCGTCGTCACGACCGCCCGCTCCCGCCCCGTCCTCCCGGTCCCCCCACGCCACCCTCGCCGTGGGCGACCCCCGCTCCGGCCGGGCGGCGCCGCGCCCCGGAACCCCTCCCACCGAACGGGCTGCGGGCCGGGTGGCCCGAGCGCGGCGGCGGCCCGCACCGGGCACCCGACCCGGTACGGCCCCCGGTCGGGCACCCTGCGGACCTCGTCCGCCCCGGGCCGCGTCACCAGCCGCCCGGCCCGCCCCCGCTCGCGGGGGGCCGTCGCCGCGCGCCCGAGCCCGTCCTGCCGGTCAGCGGGTCGCCGGTCAGCGGGCCGCCGTTCAGCGGGCTGCTGTTCAGCGGCCCGCCGGCCGGCGGGCCGCCGTTCACCGAGCCCCCTTCCGCGGCGCCGTACCCCGCCGGGCCGCCTGCCGACGGCGCGCCACCGGTGCTCCGCCGCGGCCGGCACGCGGCCCCCGATTCCCCGACCGTGGCCTTCCGCAGCCGGGGGGCCGGTGCCCCCGAGTCCCCGACGGTGGTCTACGGCGGCCGGGAGGCCGACGGCTCGGTCACCGTGCCGCTGCCCCCGATCCGTCATGCGGGCCGCCACCGCCGGCGCGAGTGACGGCACCCGTGCCACGGGTGGCCGCCCGCAGCCAGGCCAGGACGGCGGCCCGGCCCAGCACGGCGGGGTCCGACCCGAACACCGCCAACGTCGAGGTGACCAGGTCGGCGCGGGGGAGCAGGCCGCGCCAGCGCCGGGCCTCCGCCAGCGGGTGCACCGGGTCGTCGACCAGCGCGGCGATCCCGGCCGCCGGCGTCAACGACCGCAGCGCCGCCTCGTCCGGGGCCGGGGTCGCGGCGGCGGCCTCCAACGCCGCCGCCAGCCCGTCGCCGTGACGGGACCACGCCCGTCCCAGCTCGGTGGCGAGCCAGGGCGGCGATCCGGCCCGTGCCGCCTCCAGGGCGCCCGCCACGCCCTCGGCGCGGACGAGCGCCGCCGTGACCCGCGCGGCCAGCGCGGCGGGCGCGCCGCCGGGGGTCCCGGTCCAGGCCGGCAACGCGAGCAGCAGGCCGCCCAGCCGGGCGTCGGGCCGCTCCGCCGCCCACGCGGCGGCGACGTGCGCTCCCAGCGAGATCCCGCCGACCAGCAGCCCGTCGGGCGTGGCGTCGAGGGCGGCGTCGAGCGCGGCCCGGTAGCCCGCGACGACGCCCGGCCCGGCCCGCACGGCCGGCGCCGTGAGCACGATCCCCAGCGCCGCCAGCGGCCCGGCGAACGCGGCCCGGACGAACACCTCGTCGGACCCGGATCCGGGCAGGACGACGGCCCGGGTGGGCAGGGCCCTGCACCGTTCGGTGTGATCCGTCGCGTTTCGAGGCAGCAGACGAGGTTTCGGCCGGGTTACGCTGGTGAGGTTAGCGGCCCATCGCGGGCCCGCGGAGTTCAGGGAGATCGTCATGGGCGGCACCGAGGGCGGCACCTTCCGCCGCATGCTGCGCAAGCTCACCAGCGACGTGGACGTGCTCGACGCCGACGACCTCTCCCAGGATTCCGAGAAGTCGGGCGCCCAGCCCGCGGCGGAATGTGCCTGTGGCCAGGAGGTCACGGTGCTCGGCCGGCTGCGCAGCGTGGAGTTCTGCCCGCAGGACGCCGCCGCCTCCCTGGAGGCTGAGCTGTTCGACGGCACCGAGGGCATCACGCTGATCTGGTTGGGCCGCCGCCGCATCGCGGGCATCGAGCCGGGTCGTACGATGCGGGTGCGGGGCCGCCTCGCCGTCCGCGACGGGCGCAAGGTGCTCTACAACCCGTTCTACGAGATCTGTCAGGCCCAATGATCGTTGGAGCAGCGTGACCTCCTCACCGGAAGGCGCGGAAGAGCGCCGGATGCCCACGCTGCTCGAGCAGATGGGGGGCGTGCCGGGCATCGTCGCGTCGTCCATCCCGGTGGCGGTGTTCGTCGTGGTCAACATCGTCACCTCCCTGCAGCCTGCGCTCATCGCGGCGCTGGTGGCGGGCGTGGCGATCGCGGTCTGGCGGATCGTCCGCAAGCAGGCGCTGCAGCCGGCGGTGTCCGGGCTGATCGGGGTCGGGGTGGCCGCGTTCATCGCCTACCGCACCGGCGAGGCCCGCGGCTTCTACCTCCCCGGACTGATCTACAGCGCGGTGCTGGCGCTGGCGTTCCTCGTGTCGGTGCTGGTCCGCTGGCCGCTGGCCGGCGTCGTCTGGCACGGCATCAACGGCGACGGCCAGTCCTGGCGCCGGGATCCCCGCCTGATGCGGGCCTACACCTACGCCAGCCTGCTCTGGACGGTCGTGTTCCTCGCCCGCCTGGTGGTGCAGGGCCTGCTCTACCAGGCCGACCAGGCCACGTGGCTGGGCATCGCCCGGCTCGCGATGGGCTACCCGCTGGTCGGCGTGGCCCTGCTCGGCACGATCTGGGCCGTCAGCCGCGCCCGGCGAGCCCCCCGCCCCGCCGCCTGACCCCCGCCCCTCCCGGTACGAACGGCACTCTCGTCGCCTAGGTTCGTACGAAAGTGCCACTCGTACAGGGGGGCCGCGTGCCCGGGGGTCAGTAGCCCAGGGCTGCTCGGATGTCCTCCTCCACCGCCGTCGTCGCCACGAAGAGGAGCTCGTCGCCGGGCTCCAGCGCGTCGTCGGACTGCGGGACGATCACCCGTCCGCCTCTGAGGATCGCGACCAGCGCGGAGTCGACGGGCAGCTTCAACGACCGCACCGGCTGCCCCGCCAGCGGCGTGTCGGCGGTGAGCGTGACCTCGACGAGGTTGGCCTGACCCTGCCGGAAGGTCAGCAGCCGCACGAGGTCGCCGACCGCCACGGCCTCCTCCACCAGCGCCGCGAGCAGCCGCGGGGTGGACACGGCCACGTCGACGCCCCAGTTGTCGTCGAACAGCCACTCGTTGCGGGGGTCGTTCACCCGGGCGACCACCCGGCGCACCGCGAACTCGGTCTTCGCGAGCAGCGACACCACGAGGTTCACCTTGTCGTCGCCGGTGGCCGCGATCACGACGTCGCAGCTCTCCAGGCCGGCCTCCTCCAGCGAGGCCAGCTCGCACGCGTCGGCGTGCACCCACTCGGCCTGCTCGACGGCCTCGGGCTCGATCTGGCCGAGCTCGCGCTCGATCAGCATCACCTCGTGGTCGTTCTCCACCAGCTCCAGCGCGATGGACCGCCCGACGGCGCCCGCACCCGCGATCGCGACCCTCATGATCAACCCTCCACGGGCGGTGCGGCGGCCGCGGCCGTGACGTCGCTGACGGTGCCCGACACCGCGGCGACGTAGACGGTGTCCTCGGCCTGGACGGACGTGTCGGGTTTCGGCAGCACGCCGGTGCCGAACCGCACGATGAAGGCCACCCGGGCCCCCGTGGCGGCCTCCAGCTCCTTCACCGGCCGTCCCACCCAGTCGGTGTGCACCGGCAGCGGCAGGATCGCGACGGTGCCGGTGGGCTCGCGCCAGGCCGAGGCCACGCCGTCGGGCAGGAGCATCCGCAGCAGCCGGTCGGTGCTCCACGGCACCGTGGCGACGGTCGGGATGCCGAGGCGCTCGTAGACCGCGGCGCGCTTGGCGTCGTAGATGCGGGCGACCACCAGCTCGATCCCGAACGACTCGCGGACCACCCGCGCGGAGATGATGTTGGAGTTGTCGCCGCTGGAGACCGCGGCGAAGGCCTGGGCGCGCTCGATCCCGGCCTCGACGAGCACGTCGCGGTGGAAGCCCTGCCCCACCACCTGCTTGCCCTTGAACTCCGGGCCCAGCCTGCGGAACGCCTGGGCGTCCTTGTCGATCACGGCCACGTCGTGGCCGAGCCGCTCCAGTCCGGCGGCCAGCGACGAGCCGACCCGCCCGCACCCCATGATGACGACGTACACGCCGGTCCTCCCCGTGATCGGTGCGAACCTATCGCAGCGCCGGGCGCGCGGCGGGGCGCGCACCGCCTACGCTTCCGCCCGTGCCCAAGCTCGGCGTCGCGGTGAAGCGCCTCATCGTCGGGCGGCCGCAGCGCAGCGACCGCCTGTCCCACAACCTGTTGCCCAAGCGCATCGCGCTGCCCGTCTTCGCCTCGGACGCCATGTCGTCGGTCGCCTACGCCCCCGAGGAGATCTTCCTCACCCTCTCGGTGGGCGGCGTGGCGTTCTACGCGCTGGCGCCGTGGATCGGTGTCGCGATCGTGATCGTGCTGCTGACCGTGGTGACGAGCTACCGCCAGAACGTGCACGCGTACCCGTCGGGCGGCGGCGACTACGAGGTGGCGACGGTCAACCTCGGCCGCAACGCCGGCCTGACGGTGGCGAGCGCGCTGCTGGTGGACTACACGCTGACGGTCGCGGTGTCGATCTCGGCGGCGGCGGCCAACATCGGGGCGCTGATCCCGTTCGTCGCCGACCACAAGGTGTTCTTCGCCGTGATCGCGATCGCGCTGCTGACGGCCGTGAACCTGCGCGGCATCCGGGAGTCGGGCGCCGCGTTCGCCGTGCCGGTCTACGCGTTCATGCTGGGCGTCGTCACGATGATCATCTGGGGGCTGACCCGCATCCTGATCCTCGGCGACCCGATCCAGGCCGCCAGCGCCGACCTGCAGCTGATCACCGAGGGCGACTCCTTCACCGGTCTCGCGCTGGTGCTCCTGGTGCTGCGGTCGTTCACCCAGGGCGCGGCGGCGCTGACCGGCGTCGAGGCCATCAGCAACGGCGTGCCGGCGTTCCAGAAGCCCAAGTCGCGCAACGCGGCCACCACGCTGCTGCTGCTCGGCGTGATCTCCGTCAGCATGTTCATGGGCCTCATCGCGCTGGCCCAGCTCACCGGGGCCAAGATCGCCGAGGACCCGGCCACCCAGTTCCCGAACGCCCCGGCGGGCTACGTCCAGCAGACGATGGTGGCCCAGCTCGCCGACGCCGTGTTCGCCGACTTCCGGCCCGGCTTCTACTTCGTCGTCGTCATGACGGCGCTGATCCTGGCGCTGGCCGCCAACACCGCGTTCAACGGCTTCCCGGTGCTCGGCTCCATCCTCGCCCAGGACCGCTACCTGCCCCGCCAGCTGCACACGCGCGGCGACCGGCTGGCGTTCTCCAACGGCATCCTCATCCTCGCGGGGTTCGCCGTGGTGCTGGTGGTGGGCTTCCAGGCCGAGGTCACGCGCCTGATCCCGCTCTACACCGTGGGCGTGTTCGTGTCGTTCACGCTGAGCCAGTCGGGCATGGTGCTGCACTGGCGGCGGCTGCTGCGCACGGAGCAGGACGCGGGCGCGCGGCGCCGGATGCGCCGCTCGCAGTCGATCAACGGCTTCGGCGCGATCATGACCGGGGTCGTGCTCATCACGGTGCTGATCACGAAGTTCCTGCTCGGGGCCTGGATCGCGATCGCGGCCATGGCCGGGTTCTTCGTCCTGATGAAGGCCATCCAGAAGCACTACGACCGCGTGTCCGCGGAGCTGGTCGCGGGCGACATCGACGGCGTGCTGCCCTCGCGCAACCACGCGATCGTGCTCGTCTCCACCCTCCACAAGCCCGCCCTGCGCGCGATCGCCTACGCCCGCGCGACCCGGCCCGACGTCCTGGAAGGACTCACCGTCAACGTCGACGACGCGGACACGAAGAAGCTCATGCGCGAGTGGGAGAAGCGCAAGCTGCCCGTCCCGCTCAAGGTCGTGGAGTCGCCCTACCGGGAGATCACCAAGCCGGTGCTCGACTACGTCAAGCGGATCCGCACCAAGAGCCCCCGGGACGTGGTGACGGTGTTCATCCCCGAGTACGTCGTGGGCCACTGGTGGGAGCAGGTCCTGCACAACCAGAGCGCCCTGCGGCTCAAGGGCCGGCTGCTGTTCCAGCCGGGTGTGATGGTCACCAGCGTGCCGTGGCAGCTGGCGTCGTCGGAGCGGGTGAAGGCGCGGCGCCCGGAGACGCCGCCCGGCTCGACGCGGCGCGGCTACGAGGTCGGCCCGGCCGACGACAACAAGCCGGCCGCGCCGTCGCCCGCGGCGGTGCGCAAGTGACCCGCGCGGGCACGGCGTCCTGGACCGACCGCATCCTCGACCTCGACGTCGGCCCGATCGCCCACGGCGGCCACTGCGTCGCCCGGTACGAGGGCCGGGTCGTGTTCGTCCGGCACGCGCTGCCCGGCGAGCGCGTGCGCGCCGTGGTGGACGAGGACACCGGCGGCTCGTACTGCCGGGCCGACGCCGTCGCGGTGCTGACGCCCTCGCCCGACCGCGTTCCGGCGCCGTGCGCCTGGGCGCGCGCGGGCGGGTGTGGCGGCTGCGACCTGCAGCACGTCGACCCGGCGGCGCAGCGGTCGCTCAAGGCCGCGGTGCTCGCCGAGCAGCTGCAGCGGCTGGCCGGGATCTCGCGTGACGTCGTCGTGGAGGAGCTGCCGGGCGGGCCCCTGGGATGGCGGCGCCGCGTCCGGCTGGCCGTGGACGAGACGGGCCGCGCCGGCCTGCGCGCCCACCGCAGCCACGACGTGCTCCCGATCGCCGACTGCCCGCTCGCACCGCCCGGCAGCCTGCTCCCGGTGCTGGCGGACCACTTCGACCCCGGCAGCGACGTGGAGGTCGTCTCCGACGCCGACGACGTCGTGCACGTCGCGGCCGGTCCCGTCGTGCAACGGGCGGCCGGCCGCGAGTGGCACCTGTCGCCCGGGGTGTTCTGGCAGGTCCACCCCGCGCTGCCGGACACGTTGGCGGCCGTGGTGGGGGAGTGGGCCGACGCGCCGCGCGGCGGCGTGGCCTGGGATCTCTACGGCGGCGTGGGGCTGTTCGCGGCCGTGCTGGCCGGGCAGGTCGGGCCGGACGGGGGCGTGACCGTGGTCGAGTCGTCGCGGCAGGCCGTGGCCGACGGCCGGGCGGCGCTGGCCGACCTCCCGCAGGTCGGGTGGCGGGTCGGGCGCGTCGAGCGGCTGGTCGGCGCCCTGGACGGGCAGCCCGACGTGATCGTGGCCGACCCGCCCCGCAAGGGCCTGGGCCGCGAGCTGGTGGAGGCTCTGTGCGCCCGCGCTCCGCAGCGGATCGTGCACGTGGCCTGCGACCCGGCCGCGCTGGCCCGCGACCTGGCCCTGTTCGCCGGGCGGGGTTACGAGCTGGCACAGCTGCGGGCGTTCGACGCGTTCCCGATGACCCACCACTTCGAGTGCGTAGCGCTGCTCGTTCGGAGCTGACTTCGGCGTGAGATCGCGCTGAGAGCTGTTCGGCCAAGATCGAACAGCTCTGACTGCGACCTCACGCGCCCGATCGGCCATGATCGGGGTGTGGATCACCTCAGCAGCTGGGCGCCCGTCGAGACCTCCGGGACCGTCGACGCGTGGCCGTCCGCGGCGTTCGCGGGGCTGCTCGACCAGCCGTCCCCGGTCGCGGGGCCGGGCGACCCGCTGCCGCCGATGTGGCACGGGTTCCACCTGCTCGCCCACCCCGCCCAGGCCGAGCTGGGCGAGGACGGCCACCCCGCGCACGGGGCGTTCCTGCCGCCGCTGCCCGACCGGCGCCGCATGTTTGCGGGCGGGCGGCTGGAGGCGCGGGAGCCGTTGCGGGTCGGCGACGCCGTCACGCGCCGGTCGTCGCTGGCCGGCGTCACCCCCAAGACGGGCCGCACCGGGGCGATGGTGCTGGTCACCGAGCGCCACGAGTACCGCCGCGGCGACGGCATGCTCGCCCTCGTCGAGGAGCAGGACTACGCCTACCGCAGCCAGCCCGCGGGCACGACACGGACGCTGCCGCCGCCCGCCGCGGCCCCCGCGCCCGGCGGCGAGTGGCAGCTCCGGCTGGAACCGGACGCCGCGCTGCTGTTCCGCTTCAGCGCCCTGACCTACAACACCCACCGCATCCACTACGACCACCCCTACGTCACGGGCGTGGAGGGCTACCCGGACCTGGTCGTGCACGGCCCGCTGCTGGCCCTGCTGCTCCTGGAGCTGCCGCGCCGGTTCGCCCCCGACCGCCGGGTGGCGACCTTCTGCTACCGCCTGCGCACCCCCGTCTTCACCGGGACGCCGATCGAGGCGGCAGGCTCGGGGGAGGGCGCCCTCAGCGCCGGAGCGCCGGGCCGGGCCCCGTCGATCACCGGCGAGATCACCTTCACCTGACACCCACCGCATCGAGCCCGCGCGATGCCGTCCGGCGGCCCTCCCGGCCGCGTCGGGGTGGGTGTCAGACGCGGCCCGTCACCGTGTCGCCTGCCGTGCGGGACAGGCGCACCGCCGCCGTCGCGGGGATCAGCAGGATCACGGCCAGCGCCACGAACGCGACGCGGAACGGGCCGGCGGGCCCGGCCGCGACGGCGACGGGGTCGCCCAGGCGCACCAGCAGCGCCCCGACCGCCACGCCGAGCCCGGCGCCCAGCTCCTGCGACGTCGAGAGCAGCGTGGTGGCCGGCGTCATCCGGGCGGGCTCGACGTCGGCGAACGCCACGCTGTTGTAGGAGGTGAACCCGATCGACCGGAACACGCCGCTCGCCACGAGCAGCCCCAGCAGCACCGGCAGGGGCGTCGACGGCGTGAGGGCCGCGATGCCGAGCAGGCTCAGCCCCGACGCGGCGATCGCGCCGAGCAGCACCGTCCGGATCCCGAAGCGGCGCATCAGCGGCGTCGTCGCGGGCTTGATCGCCACGTTGCCGAGGAACAGCGCGATCACCACCAGCCCCGCCCGGGCGGCGCTCCACCCGAAGCCGACCTGGAACAGCAGCGGCAGCAGGAACGGGATCGCGGTGATCACCGCCCGGAACACCGACCCGCTCAGCGCCGTCACCCGGAACGTGGCGACGCTCAGCACGCGCAGGTCCACCAGCGGGCGCGGCACGCGCAGCAGGTGCAGGACCGCCGCCGTGAGGGCCACGGCGGCGACCCCGAGCCCGATCGCGACCACCGGCCACTCGGGGTCCGCGGCGGCCAGGCCCTCCATCCCGACGACCAGCGCCGCGACCCCGACGGCCGTGAGCGCGAACCCGCGCCCGTCGAGGCCGCGGGGCTCGTCGGCCCGGACGTCCGGGACGAGCCGCCGCGCCAGCAGCAGCCCGGCGACCCCCAGCGGGACGTTGACCACGAAGATCCACCGCCACGACGCGTACGTGCTGAGCACGCCCCCCAGCGCCGGGGCGACCACGGGCGCGACCAGCGCCGGCCACGTCAGGTACGCGATCGCCCTGACCAGGTCGGACTTGGCCGTGGTGCGCAGCACCACCAGCCGCCCGACCGGCACCATCATCGCGCCGCCCGCGCCCTGGAGCACCCGGGTGGCCGTGAGCATCGGGAGGTCCTGGGCCAGCACGCACCCCGCCGACGCGAGGGTGAAGACCGCGATGGCAGTGACGAACACGCGCCGCGCGCCGTAGCGGTCGGCCAGCCAGCCGCTGATCGGGATCAGCACGGCGAGCGTCAGCACGTACGCGGTGATCGCCACGTTGATGCTCACCGGCGCGACGCCGAGATCGGCCGCGATGTGCGGCGCGGCGGGCGCGATCACCGTGCCGTCGAGGATCTCCATGAAGAACGCCCCGGCCACCAGCAGGGCGAGGCGCCGGTTCACGGGCGGGGCCCGGTCGAGTCGCGCACCATCAGGTCGGTCGGCAGCACGACCCGGACGTCGGTGCGGGTGCCCAGCAGCAGGTCGACGGTGGTGAGCGGGGGGTGGCAGAAGTCGGCGCCGAAGATGTCGTCGAAGCCGACCACGCTCAGCTGCCCGAGCGCGGCCAGGTCCCCGGCGCGGGGCGTCACCGCTCGGCCCGGCGGGCGCGGTAGGCGCGGGCGCGGGCGCGGTCGCCGCAGCGGCCCTGCGAGCACCAGCGCCGGTTGCCCGGCCGCGAGTCGTCGAAGAACAGCAGCTCGCAGTCCGGGCTCCCGCACTGCCGGACGCGGCCCCGGGCCAGCGGATCGGCGGCCAGGTCGAGCGCGTCGCGGGCGAGCTCGGACAGCACCGACGGCACCGGCACCGGCGTCGTGACCGACAGCCGCAGCGTCGCCGCGTCGAGGGCGCGGGCGAGCGGCGGCGCGGCCGCGAACGCGTTGACGACGGAGACCGGCCCGGCGTCGGGCGCCCGGCCGGCGAGCAGGGCGAACGTGATGCGCTGGACGGCGTCGCGGAGGTCGACCGCCGCGTGCAGCCCGGTGTCGTCGACCACGACGCCCGGCAGCTGCAGCGGGCTCTCCGCGAGCCAGTCCCGCAGGTCGGACGGAGCGTTCAGCCGCTCGTAGTGCGCCCACTCGCCGCGGCCGCCGGTCATGGCGAGGTCGAGGCAGGGCCGTCCGACGAAGCGCCACCGCGGATTCGTCACACCCATAACCTGTGATGCTACGGTACGGACCATGACCGATGCGACCAGCTGGGACTGGAGCCGACCGATCTTCGACCACGTCCACCTGCGGGTGGCCGACCTGGCGCGCAGTCGCGCGTTCTACCTCGCGGCGCTGGAGCCGCTGGGGATCCCGCTCCTGCTCGACACGCCGAACCTCGTGTGCTTCGCCAACCTCGCCCTCAGCGCCGACAAGGCGCCCACCACCGGGGCGCACGTCTGCTTCGTGGCGCCGACGCGCGAGCACGTCGAGGCGTTCCACGCCGCCGCGATCACCGCCGGCGGCGTGGACAACGGGACGCCGGGGCCGCGCGACTACGGGCCCTACGCCGCCTACGTCCTCGATCCCGACGGCACGAACCTCGAGGCGGCCTTCCGCTCCTACGCCTGACTCAGGGGCCGGACGCGTCGTCGACCGCCAGTTCGGCGAACGCGTAGCCCGCGAACTGCGGCTCGGGGGGCAGGACGGCAGCCGGGACCGTCGACTCGTGCAGCGCCACCACCTCCGGATGACGGAAAGGTGACCGCGGCCGCATCCCGACCGTGTCGCGTGCGCGGGGACGGGTCGTGGTGGGAGAGTCCGCACGAGGAGTGGAGGAGGCACGCATGGTCAGGCCCGTCCGCAGCGCGCCGACGCTGGAGTCGGTGGCCGCGCGTGCCGGCGTCTCCCGGGCCACGGCGGGGCGGGTGCTGGCGGGATCGCCGAAAGTGGGGGAGCAGGCGCGCGACGCCGTGCTGCGGGCCGCCGCCGAGCTGTCCTACGTCACCAACCGGGCGGCCCGCTCGCTGATGACGCGGCGCAGCGACTCGATCGCGTTCGTGGTGGCCGAGCCCGAGGACCGGTTCTTCTCCGACCCCTACTTCGCGGCGGTGCTGCGGGGCGCGCACGCCGCGGTGGCCGCGCACGACGTCCAGCTCGTGTTCGCCGTGCTCGCGGACGACGCCGAACGCGAACGGTTCGAGCGGTTCGCCCGTGGTGGCCACCTCGACGGCGTGGTGTTCGTGTCGCTGCACGGCGACGACCCGCTGCCGCAGCGGCTCCAGCAGGCGGGCGTGCCCGTGATCCTGTCCGGGCGGCCCTTCGCCAACGACGCGCCGCCGGTGACCTACGTGGACGCCGACAACCTCGGCGGCGCCCGCTCGGCCGTGCGGTTGCTGGCCGGCCGGGGCCGCAGGCGGCTGGTCACGATCACCGGGCCGCTCGACATGAGTGCCTCGGTCGACCGCCACGATGGCTTCCTCGCCGAGGCCGGGCCCGCGGTCGCCGGGGTCGCCCACGCGGACTTCTCCGTCGAGGGCGGGCGCCGCGCGATGCACGCCCTGCTCGACGCCTCGCCCGACGTCGACGGCGTGTTCGCGGCCAACGACCTCATGGCGCTCGGCGCGATACAGGCGGCCGCCGAGCGCGGGCGGCGGGTGCCCGACGACCTGGCGGTGATCGGGTTCGACGACATCGCGCTGGCCGCGGCCGCCACCCCACCGCTGACCACCGTGCGGCAGCCGATGATGGACATGGGCCACGCGCTGGCCGCGCGGGTGCTGGAGTTCGCCGACACCCACGAAGTGCCGGAGCCCCTGGTGCTCCCGACCGAGATCGTGGTGCGCGGCACCGTCTGACCTCGTCGTGACTGCTCCGTGAGAGCGCTCTCTTGACATCGCACCCGCGGCGCGAGACGCTGCTCACAGCGTGAGAGCGCTCTCAGCGAACGCTCTCGCCCGGTCGACGACGATCCGGCCCAGCCTGGAGGAAATCTGATGCCCGTCCCACGGAAGACGTCCGCCGCCATCGCCACGACCGCGGCGCTGGCCCTCGCCCTCACCGCCTGCGGCTCGGGGGCGTCCACCCCCGCTGCGGCGAGCGGGCCCGTCGAGCTGAAGGTCAGCCTCTTCGGCACCTTCGGCTACGACGAGGTCGGCCTGTTCAAGCAGTACGAGGCCAGCCACCCCAACATCACCATCTCCTACGAGTCGACACAGGGCGAGGACAAGTACTGGCCCGCGCTCCAGACGCGGCTCGCGTCCGGCAGCGGGGTCGCCGACGTGCAGGGCATCGAGGTGGCCCGCATCTCCGACGTCACCGCCAACCAGGCCGACAAGTGGACCGACCTCCGCGACACCCCCGCCAAGGACGCCATCGGCGGCTACGTCAGCTGGAAGGAGCCGGCCGCCACCACCAAGGACGGCGCCGTGCTCGGCCTCGGCACCGACATCGGCCCGATGGGCATCTGCTACCGCACCGACCTGCTGGCGAAGGCCGGCCTGCCCACCGAGCCGGCCGCGCTCGCCGCGCAGATGCCCACCTGGGACGCGTTCCTCGCGCTGGGCGAGAAGTACAAGGCGAACGCGCCGGCCGGCAGCGCGTGGCACGACTCCGCGGGCGGGCTCTACAACGCGATCATCTCCACGCAGAAGGAGATCTACTACGACGGCTCGGGCAAGCTGGTCTACACCACGAACCCGGCCGTCAAGGCGGCGTTCGACCAGGCCGCGGGCGCCGGGCAGAAGGGCCTGACGGCCAAGCTCGAGCAGTTCGTCGACCCCGGCTGGGACCAGGGCTTCTCCTCCGGCAGCTTCGCCACCATCGCCTGCCCGTCGTGGATGGTCGGCTACATCAAGGGCAAGGCGGGCGACGCGGGCGCCGACAAGTGGAACATCACCACCCTGCCCGGCGGCGCCGGCGGCAACTGGGGCGGCGCGTACCTGGGCATCCCCGCGGTCAGCCAGCACAAGACCGAGGCCGCCGAGCTGATCGCCTGGCTCACCGCGCCCGAGCAGCAGGCCACCGTGTTCGGCAAGGTCGGCAACTTCCCGTCGACCACCGGCGGCATCGCCAAGGTCGAGAGCGCCACGGACCCGTACTTCAACGGCGCGCCGATCGGCAAGATCTTCACGACCTCGGCCCAGGCCGCGCCGGTGCAGATCCTCGGCCCGGAGGACGGCGTCGTGAAGAGCGCGCTGACCCAGGCGCTGCTGTCGGTCGAGACCAGCGGGACCAGCCCGGCCGACGCCTGGACCGCGGCCGGTACGAAGATCAGCAACCAGGTCGGCTGACGGGCGTGACCGTCCAACTCGACCGTCCGGCCCCCGGGGAGCAGCAGCCCCCGGGGGCGGGGCCCCGACTCCCGTGGCGCTCGCGCCTGCACGCCTGGGAAGGCCGCTCCGCACCGTACGTCTACGTCGCCCCGTTCTTCGTCGTGTTCGCGGCGTTCGGGCTGTTCCCGCTGGTCTACACCGCGTACATCAGCCTGCACCGCTACAAGCTCGGCGGCGCGATGACGTGGATCGGGCTGGACAACTACACCTGGCTGTTCACCAACGGCGCTTTCTACAACGCGCTGTGGAAGACGATCACGATCGGCGTCCTGTCCACGGTGCCGCAGCTGATGCTGGCCCTGGGCCTGGCGCACCTGCTCAACTACCGGCTGCGCGGCCGCACGTTCCTGCGCGTCGCGATGCTGATGCCCTACGCCACCTCGGTGGCCGCGGCGACGCTGGTGTTCGCGCTGATCTTCGGCCG
>CAXTTN010000063.1:0-5546 GCA_964247105.1 uncultured Pseudonocardia sp. | reverse complement strand
AACGGGCTGCTGGGGCTGGTCGGCGTCGATCCGGTGGACTGGCGCAACGGTGACTGGACGGCCCAGATCGCGATCTCCGTGATCGTGATCTGGCGCTGGACCGGCTACAACGCGCTGATCTACCTGGCCGGCATGCAGTCGATCTCGTCGGATCTCTACGAGGCCGCCGCGCTCGACGGCGCCAGCCGGTGGCAGCAGTTCCGCCACGTCACGCTGCCGGGGCTGCGCCCGACGATCCTGTTCACGATCGTCGTCTCCACCATCGGCGCCAGCCAGCTGTTCGGCGAGCCGCTGCTGTTCGGCGGTGGCCAGGCCAACGGCGGGCCGGTGGGGCAGTACCAGACGCTGGGCCTGTTCATGTACCAGCAGGGCTGGCAGTTCGGGCAGCTGGGCCGGGCGGCCACGGTCGCCTGGGTGACGTTCGTGCTGATCATCGGCCTGGTCCTGCTGAACACGAGGCTGGCCAAGCTGAGAAGAGGAGCCGAGCAGTGAGCGCCCCCGCCCCCGCCCCCGCCACCCCCGCCGAGTTGCAGCATGGTGGCCTGACTCCAACGAGGTTGGAGCAAAGCCACCATGCTGCAACTCGGGAGCGCCGCCGCCGACCGCACGGCTCCGCCGGCGCGGGGACCTACGCCGTGTTGGGGCTCGTCGCCCTGCTGTTCGTCGCGCCGTTCTACTACATGCTCGTGGCCGCCAGCCGCCCCATGGCGGAGACGAACCGGTTCCCGCCGCCGCTGCTGCCCGGCCCCGACCTGTGGAAGAACGTCGCCACCGCCGTGCAGCAGCAGAACATCGGGCTGGCGCTGCTCAACTCGCTGATCGTCTCGGGGATCATCACGGCCAGCACCGCGCTGTTCTGCACGCTGGCCGGCTACGCGTTCGCGAAGCTCCGCTTCCGCGGCCGCGACCTGCTGTTCGGCGTCACGCTCGGCACGATGATGATCCCGCCCAGCCTGAGCGTCGTGCCGCTGTACTCGATCATGGCCGACCTCGGCCTGGCCGGGTCGCTCAGCTCGGTGGTGCTGCCCTCGCTCGTCGCGGCGTTCGGCGTGTTCTTCATGCGCCAGTACCTGAGCACGGCGCTGCCCGACGAGCTGCTGGAGGCCGCCCGCATGGACGGCGCCACCGCGCTGCGGACGTTCTGGAGCGTGGTGCTGCCGATCGCCCGGCCCGGCATGGCCGTGCTCGGGATGCTCACGTTCATGACCGCCTGGAACGACTTCTTCTGGCCCGTGATCACCCTCAACTCCACCAACCCCACCGTCCAGGTGGCGCTCAACAACCTCGGCAGCGGCTACGTCCCGGACACCGCCGTGATCATGGCGGGCACGCTCGTCGGCACGCTGCCGGTGCTGGTCGTGTTCGTCGTGCTGGGCCGCCAGATCGTCGGCGGCATCATCGCCGGCGCCGTGAAGGGATAGATGATGACCACCATCGCGCAGGAGCACACCGGAGCCGCGCTGCACTTCCCGCAGGGGTTCCTGTGGGGCGCCGCCACGGCGGCCTACCAGATCGAGGGCGCCGTGACGGCGGGCGGTCGCACGCCGTCGATCTGGGACACCTTCTCCCACACCCCCGGCCGGATCCGCGGCGGCGACCACGGCGACGTCGCCGACGACCACTACCACCGCTTCCGCGACGACGTCGCGCTGATGGCCGAGCTGGGCCTGACGTCCTACCGGTTCTCGGTGGCGTGGCCGCGGATCACCCCGCAGGTCACGGCCGACGGGCTCGGCCCGGTGAGCGAGGAGGGGCTGGCGTTCTACTCCGAGCTGGTCGACGCCCTGATCGGCGCGGGCATCTCCCCGTCGGTGACGCTCTACCACTGGGACCTGCCGCAGGCCCTCGAGGACGCGGGCGGCTGGACCTCCCGCGCCACCGCCGAGCGCTTCGGGGAGTACGCCGAGGTGGTCGCGGCGGCGCTGGGGGACCGGGTGCCGCTGTTCATCACGCTGAACGAGCCGTGGTGCAGCGCGTACCTCGGCTACGCCAGCGGCGTCCACGCGCCGGGCCGCACCGAGGACGCCGCCGCGCTGGCCGCCGTGCACCACCTCAACCTCGCGCACGGCCTCGCGACGGCGGCGATCCGCCGGGCCGCGCCGTCGTCGAAGGTCGCGGTGACGCTGAACCTCGCGTGGGTGTGCCCGGAGACCGGGTCCGCGGCCGACGCGGAGGCCGCCCGCCGCGTCGACGGCCTGGCGAACCGGGTGTTCCTCGACCCGATCCTGTCGGGCCGCTACCCCGACGACGTGCTCGCCGACACCGCGGCCGTGACGGACTGGGGTGCCGTCCGCGCCGGCGACCTGGAGATCATCTCGGCGCCGATCGACGTGCTGGGCGTGAACTACTACAGCCCGACCGTCGTGCGGCACTGGACCCGCGAGCGGCCCAAGGAGACCGCCGACGGCCACGGCGACGGCGCGGCGACCCCGTGGATCGCGTGCGACGACATCGAGTTCCCGATCCAGTACGGCCCGAAGACCGCGATGGGCTGGAGCATCGACGCGCGCGGGCTGACCGAGCTGCTGCTGCGGGTGGCGCGCGAGCACCCGGGGCTCGACATGATGGTCACCGAGAACGGCGCCGCGTTCCCCGGCGACGAGGTGGTGGACGGCCGCGTCGCCGATCCCGAGCGCGTCGCCTACATCCACGACCACCTCGCGGCCGTGCACGCGGCGATCGAGGCGGGCGCGCCGGTCGTCGGGTACTGCGTGTGGTCGCTGCTGGACAACTTCGAGTGGGCCTGGGGCTACGAGAAGCGCTTCGGCGTGGTGCACGTCGACTACGCGACCCTGGCGCGCACGCCCAAGGACAGCGCCTGGTTCTACGCCGGGGTGGCGCGCGACAACGCCATCAGCGCGCCCGGGGCCTGATCGCCACCACGACGGCGCCGAACACCTGGTCGCGATCGCGCACCACCCGTAGCGTCGGCTCCATGACCGTGACTCTCTCCGACCAGGAGCAGCGAGACCTCGACCGGCTCCACGCGGACTTCGCGGCGGCGCACATGGCGCCACTGTGGACGCAGCGGGCCGGGCTGATGCCGTCGACGCCGGAGCCGTCGGCGGTGCCGATGGTGTGGCGCTGGTCCACGCTGTACCCGCTGGCCGCGCGCGCCGGCGAGTTGGTGCCGGTCGGCCGCGGTGGTGAGCGTCGGGCGATCGCCCTGGCCAACCCCGGCCTGCCGGGCACCGCGTACGCCACGCCGACGCTGTGGGCGGCCATCCAGTACCTCGGCCCGCGCGAGGAGGCGCCCGCGCACCGGCACGCGCAGACGGCGTTCCGGTTCGTCGTCGAGGGTGCGGGCGTCTGGACCAACGTGGAGGGTGACCCGGTCGCGATGCGGCGCGGGGACCTGCTGCTCACGCCGGGCATGCACTGGCACGAGCACCACAACACCACCGACCATCCGATGGCGTGGATCGACGGGCTGGACATCCCGCTGGTGCGCCAGCTCGACGCCGGGTTCTTCGAGTTCGGGCCCGACGTGCTGGCCACCACCGCGACGCCGGCCGTGTCCCGCAACGAGCGGCTCTGGGGCCACCCGGGCCTCACACCGGTGGGTGCCCCGCGCCCGAAGGCGTCCCCGCTGATGGCCTACCGGTGGGAGCACACCGACGCGGCGCTCGCGGCGCAGCTCGAGCTGGAGGCCGAGGGGCACCCGGGCGTCGTCTCGCCCGGGCACGCCGTCGTGCGGTTCACCGACCCGGCCACCGCGCGCGACGCCCTCTCCACCATCCGCACCGAGATGCACCGGCTCGCGCCGGGTGCGCGGTCGCGGACGGTGCGGGTCGCCGGTTCGGCGGTGTGGCAGGTGTTCGACGGCTCCGGGGTGGTGACCGTCGGATCGGAGCGCTACGAGGTGGCGAAGGGCGACCTGTTCGCCGTCCCGTCGTGGGCGCCGGTGACGATCGAGGCCGCCGGTGGGCTGGACGCGTTCCGGTTCTCCGACGAGCCGGTGTTCGAGGCGCTGGGCCTGCACCGGACGGGGACGGCCTGATGCGCGCTACGCCACGCCGTGGCTCTCGCGGATCCTGTGCTTCTGCAGCTTCCCGGTGGGGGTGCGGGGCAGCTCGGTCACGAACGTGAAGCTGCGCGGCACCTTGTACCGGGCGATGCGGCCGTGCAGGAAGTCCAGCAGCTCCCGCTCCAGCTCCGGCCCGGGTGCCACCCCGGGCGCGGGCTGCACGACCGCCCTCACCACCTCACCGAGGTCGTCGTCCGGGACGCCGATCACGGCCAGGTCCAGCACCGCCGGGTGCAGGGTGAGCGCGTTCTCGACCTCCTGCGGGTAGATGTTCACGCCGCCGGAGATGATCATGAAGGCCTTGCGGTCGGTGAGGTACAGGAAGCCGTCGGAGTCGACGTAGCCGACGTCGCCCGTCGTGCCCCAGTTCGGGTGCTGCGGGTGCTGCGCCCTCGCGGTCTTCTCCGGGTCGTTGTGGTAGGCGAACGGCAGCGCCTCGCGCTCGAAGTAGATGAGCCCGACCTCGCCGGTGGGCAGCTCCGTCCCGTCGTCGGCGCAGACGTGCAGCACGCCGAGGATCGCCCGGCCCACCGAGCCGGGGCGCCGCAGCCAGGTGTTCGAGTCGATCACGGTGAGCCCGATGGCCTCGGTGGCGGCGTAGTACTCCTGCAGGATCGGCCCCCACCACGAGATCATCTGCTGCTTCACCTCGACGGGGCACGGAGCGGCGGCGTGCACGGCGACCCGGTGCGTCGACAGGTCGTGCCCGGTGCGCACGCCGTCGGGCAGCTTGAGCATCCGGACGAACATCGTCGGCACCCACTGGCTGTGCGTCACCCCGTACCGCTCGATGGCGGCCAGTGCCGCCGCGGGCTCGAACCGCGGCATGACGACCACCGTGCCGCCCACCGAGTGGATCATGCCGCCGAAGCGGAGCGGGGCGGCGTGGTAGAGCGGGGCGGGGGAGAGGTAGACGGTGTCGGCGTCGAAGCCGTAGCGCGGGCCGAACAGGCCGAGCAGCGGATCCGCCGCCTCGTGCACCTCCTGGCCCGGCAGCGGCGCCTTCACGCCCTTGGGGAGGCCGGTGGTGCCGGAGGAGTAGAGCAGGTCACGGCCGCGCGGCTGCTCGGGCAGCGGCTCGGGCGACGCGGCGGCCAGCGCCTCGTCGTAGTCGCCGTAGCCGGGGACGCCGTGGCCGATCGCCAGCCGCAGCTTCACCCCCGGCGTGGTCGCGACGACGTCCCTGGCGATCCCCGCGAGCGCCGAGGAGACGACGAGCGCCCTCGCCCCGCAGTCGTCGACGATGTAGGAGACCTCCGACGCGGTCAGGTGCTGGTTGATCGCCGTGACGTAGAGCCCGCTGCGCAGCGCGGCCCAGAACACCTCGTAGTAGCGCAGGCTGTTCTCCGACAGCAGCGCCACGTCGTCCCCGGGGCGCAGGCCCGCGTCGTGCAGGGCGCGGGAGAGCCGGATCGACCGCTCGTCGAGCTCGGCGTAGGTCAGCGCGTCCCCCGTGTCCGCCATGATCACGGCGGGCTTGTCGGGGGTGGAGAGGGCGAAGGTCCCGGGGTACACGGCC
>CAXTTN010000062.1:0-26129 GCA_964247105.1 uncultured Pseudonocardia sp. | reverse complement strand
GCGATCCCGCGGAACGTCGCACCCGGGGTGGACTCGTACAACTCGACGGCCTGGCCGCGGAGCTGCTGCGATGCGGTCGCAGCAGCGTCCGCACCTGCGACAGCAGCACGGGGGTGTCGGCGGGCTGGGTCGCCAGCACGAGCGCGAGCCCACGCAGCACTCCGCGGACCGTGGCCGGTGACCAGCCGTGGGTCTCGGCGCGCGTGATTGCGCAGCGGGTGGCGCCGCGCAGCAGCGGGGTCGCGCAGCGCGCCAGCAGAGCCTCCAACGACGGCGCCGTTCGATGCGTCGGCGCGCAGGCTGGGGTGCAGTAGACCCGGCGTGGACCGCCCCGGTGGGTGTTGTCGACCGGGCCCGCGCAGGTCGGACATGGTGTGCCGGTCACCGAGGGGGTAGCGACCGCCCGGGGTGGGTCCCGGGGGTGATGGTGCGGGCTTGACCGATCGCGGCCTGCTCGCTGGCGACGCCCGTGTCGCCGAGGACGGGCGCGTTCTGCGGTTCGGCGATCATGAGGTCGGCGATGGCGCAGTCCAGAGCCGCGCAAAGGACGTCGAGCTCGGCGAACTTGACCCCGGTGGGGTTGCCCGACCACCAGCCCGACATCTTCCCGGCGGAGATGACCAGGCCGCGTGCGCGCAGCATCCGGTTGAGCTCGCTGGCCTTCCAGATGCCGCGTTCGGCGGCGGCCATCCGTAGGTTCCACTTCATCAGCTGGCCCTTGCCTCTCCCGTGTCCCCGGCCCTTCTCATCGTCACAGCCCTTTCCAGCGGTCGGAGGCCCGGTGCTGGCCCTGCACCCAGGCCTGTTCGACACGGGTGCGGTGCACGTGGACATACCGCATCGTGGTGGAGATCCAGGCATGCCCGAGTAGCTCCTGGACCGCGAGCAGGTCCATCCTCGCGCCGTAGAGCTGGGAGGCGCAGTAGTGGCGCAGAACGTGCGGGGTGAGCTTCCCCGCCCAGCTCGGCAGGTGCGCCGCCGTCGCGGTCGCGAGCGAGCGACGGAACACATCGGCGGTAGCGCGCCCGCCCGCTCCGTCGAGGTTCTTGCGTTCGGACGGGAACAGCGGCGCCCCGGGCACGGTGTGGTCGACGGCGAACTGGCCCCAGACGTCGCGGACGAACCAGACCAGCGTCTGGTCGGCGCCGTTGATCAGCGGCACCAGCCGCGGTTTCGGGCCCCGCCGGCGCGAGCCTTTCCCGTGGCGGACGTTGAGCTTGCCGAAGCTGCCCAGCTCCCAACGCACGTCATCGAGGTCGAGCATCCGTAGCTCGTTGATCCGCAACCCGACGTCGGCGGCCAGCCGGGCCACCATGTAGTTGCGTGCTGTGGGCGCGAACTTGCGGGTCAAGACCAGTTCCGCGCGCCACCCGGTGAACAGGCCCTCGATCTCGGCCTCCGAGGGCGGGACGCGCAGCTGCGGCTGCGTCGAGGCCCTCGGCCGGTTCATCTCGTCGAGTGGAACCTCGACCGCGCGGCCGATCAGGTTGAAGATCTCGACGCGGTGGCGCAGCTCGACGAACTGGAAGTAGACCGTCAGCGCCGCCGCCCGCCCGGTCCGGGTCGCCGGGGCCGCGGCGCGCAGCTGACTGCCGAAGTACATGTCGGCGTCCTCGGCCTGTATCTCCCACAGCGGCCGCCCGAACCAGCGCCTGACCAGCTCCAGGTGATTGCTGTCGTTGCGGATCGTGCTGTCCGCCATCCCGGCCGACGCCCGCGCCATCACGAACCCTGCAAGCACGTCGATCTCGAAGTCCGCGACCTCGTCCTCGGTCAGCGGTGCCTTCCGCGCACGGAGGTCCTGCACCAACGCCAGCGTCACTCAAGGCCCCATGACTTCACTCTCAATGAAGAAGCATCACCGAGGGCGAGACTGGTCTCACCTGAGAGCAGAGACCTTCACAGTGGGGTACCCGCTCGTTCGCCGGCATGACGCGCAGGTCCACCACGCGACCCTCGGCTAACAAGATCGACAACCATGACGAACCCGTCGACTGTTGCTTAGCAGCTCTGTTTGCCGCAATAATTGACAACCCGTATACACCGTCCAGGGGAAGGCCCAGTGGCTGTCGACAGCAACACCTGTCGCGAATCAATTTTAAACCATACGCATCAGCTTGCAGGTATCCCATTAAAGAGGTACTACCGTTGGGCGGAACGTCGATTCTCTCCGGTGGGGGCAGGTGGGCGTGTGGCGGGTCTGCGCCATCCCAGCAGGGCGTAGATGAGCCGGTCCAGAGTGGCGGTAGCATTGGGTTGACGGTGGCTGTCGCTGCTGAGTGCGCTGGTCAACACGACCACGATTACCGCCGTCAGAGCCGCGAGGAATGCGGCTGCGCCGACGACGCCAACGATCATCAGAATCGCGGGGTTCTGGGTGAATGCTGCGAACATCAGGCCGCCCGCGCCCGCGGCGCCAAGGCTCTTACCGAGTCCGGCCGCGGTCACCGGCTGCGCTCCGGGGCAGGAGAGGCAAGTGCCTGACGTAGGGACCACATCCGAACGGTCAGGTTCAGTGCATAAACCAGTTGGGCCCACCGCGACGCTCGTGTTGCAGCAAGCTCGCGAAGCTCGGTGTCGAACACCTCCCGATAGAGTGCTCGCTCTCTCACGGGCACTATTGCCGATGCGCCTGACACCCACCGCGCCACCCACCGCGCTGGCATCGTCTCGGCGCGGGGAGTCCCACTCGCCATCTTGGCTGCGATCGTGATCGCGTCCTGCAGCTGTACAACGGTTTGAGTGGCGTCTCCGACGCTCTCGACGAGGTCGACGACGTACTGACGGCCAGTGTCGATGTAGCCGTAGCCGTCCTCAGCGCCGCGGGTGAGGGCGCGGTCAAGGGCCCGGGTCCTGGCGCGATCAAAAGCGCGGGCCCGGGTTCGGACCTTTCGGAGCGCGAGGGTGACGTCGTGGGCGACGTGTGGGGCAAGGTCGAGATCGAGGTTAAGGTCGAGTACGTAGGCGAGGTTGCGGGTGACGTCGAGGTCGGAGGCGAGGCGGCGAACGTCGCTGTAAAGATCACGGTAGTTGTGGAGGGCGCGCACCTGAGCTGCGGCGGCGTCAAGGTGGCGGTGGAGGCTGTACTGGAAGTGGCGGGCGCGTTCCAGGCTGTCTGCGTCCGTCATTGGACACCGCCGCCGGCAATGCCCGGGTTCAGTCGATTGAGCAGGGGTGTCGGAGTGCGAACGCGATTCAAGGCGCGGGAGGCGTAAGCAACCCCATCCGGGGTCAGTCGGTGGTATCGACGACGCGGCCGTCCCGCCTCGTGGGGGTCCAAGTCTTCCCACCAGGCCTCAACCCAGCCGCAGCGTTCCAGTCGGGCCAGGATCGGATGGATGGTTCCAGGTGCCAGCTCGGCAGCTTGCCCGATCTCTAGCCCGTACATCTCCCGGCTCGGGTCAGCGATCAGCACGCGCAGGACCAACTGTGTTGGAAGCGTCATCCGCGGACCTTGCTTGTCCATGAAGTAACTCTAACTAGGGCTACTTAGAGATGCAAGTAGCGGTGTCGGCCTCGCGTCGAGCAACCGCGGACAGCGTGGCTCCTTAACGATCGTTCACGAGACACTCGCGGCAGCTGTACGTTTCTGCAGGTCGAGTGTGTAACGCAACTGGCGTCCGCGCCTACGTCACGCACACCCCTGTTTGCGATACATTCCCGGCGTGCGCATCGGCTACGCGCGGGTGTCGACCCGTGATCAACACCCCGAGGCCCAAGCCGACGCGCTCACCGCCGCCGGCTGTGAGCGGATCTTCACCGACAAGGCCTCCGGGAAGCTCGCGCGCCGGCCCGAACTCGACGCCGCCCTGGGAACTCTGCGGGCGGGGGACCAGCTGGTGGTCACCAAGCTCGACCGGCTCGGCCGCTCCCTGGAGCACCTCATCGACCTCTCCCACGACCTGCACGCCCAGGAGGTGGACCTGGTGGTACTCGACCAGGGCATCGACACCTCCACCGCGGTCGGACGGATGTTCTTCCAGATCCTCGGTTCGATCGCCGAGTTCGAACACGCCCTGATGTCCGAGCGCACCCGCGACGGTCTCGAGGCAGCGCGGGCGCGGGGCCGGACCGGCGGGCAGAAACCGAAGCTCGGGGTGCGGCAGGCGCGGTTGGCGCGGGAGATGTACGAAGCCGGCGAGCTCACCGTCGCCCAGATCGCCGCCGAGTTCGGCGTCACCCGACCCACCATCTACCGCCACCTCGACCGTCTGGAGTGAAATGACGCCCGCGAGCCAGCGGTGTTTACGCGCCCTTCAGGAGTACGGGCCCGAACGAGCAGTGACCTGCTCATGGCCCAGGGCGGCCCGCAGGAACACCGGGGCTCGGCTGCCCGCAGCGAGCAGGGCCGGCTCCGGCACGACGGCGGCTGGCGTGTTCGGCAGTTCCCCCGCCAGCGCTCGCGCCCGCGGGCTCAATATGATGCACGCCGGCTCGGATGGCGGCGCGGGCGCTGAGTCGAAGGAGTCATCGGTCGGCGCCGGGATCGGGGTGTGCGCGGCGAGCAGCTCGTCACCGCCGATGCCGGTGTAGACCACCCGGACTCCCCGCGCCACGACTGCGGCCAGCACGGCCTCGAGCGCATCGGCGTAGGGCTCCTCGTCGGGATCGGTCCACCGTCCGGACCCGCGGCGCCCACCGGACCCGAGCGGCAGGTGCGCCGCGGCGTCGACCAGGACGTCGTCGAACCGACCGTGCGAGACGATCGCGTGGCGCCTCCGCAGCTGCTGCGCGCCCGCCGGGCCGCCGATGCTCAGCGCGTAGCTGTGCGCCGCCACCCGGTCACTGGAGCCCGCGCTGACGGCGACGGTGGCGCTGTCAAGACCACCGGAGATCTCCACCGCCGCTATCTGGGCGCGGTGTTCGCGCAGGCGTGCCGCGGCGCCGAGTAGGGCATCGAACGCCGACACGGGGTCGGCTGTGTCTCGCAGCCGTCGTGGTCGCGCCTGCAACGCCGCCGACGGGTAGTGCATCTGCAGCTGGCCAGGGCTGACCCGCGCGGTCGAGCGTTCGCTCAGGCGCAACACCTGTTTCCAGAGGGTCCGGTGTCCGTAGGTCGAGAGACCGGCGAGGAACCGGGCGGCGACGACTTCGTCGATGTCCTCGCGTGCCGAACGAGGCAGCTCGGCCAGGTCCCAGGACCCGTTCACCGAGCCGTCGTGGTTGCGGGCCAGGTACAGCGGCGCCGCCCCCCATGCCCCTGCCCGCACCGTGAGCTCGCCGCTGCGCAGCTGCTCGACCATGACGAAGTCGAGGGGCCAGGCGAGCAGCTCCTGTCGGCGAGCGACGTAAGCCTCGGCGTCGAGGTGCACCAGCAGACCGTCATGCCGGTCCCGGGGCAGCCCACGAGCCCGCTCCCGGACCGTGAGCGCCACCTGGTGCCCGTCGGTCACGCCGACGGCCTCAAGGGCAGGGTTCTGGAGCGGGTTAACGACGCTCCCCGCGGCAGATGCCCACCCCTGATCGGTGGACCACCACTGGGGCGGGCCTCGACCGGGGACGAGCACACATCGCAACATGGCGAGGCAGGGATGACGCGGGGCAGGTGCTGGTGACGTCTGCGGCGTCAGCGGCGCGGCGGGGGATCGGCTCGACCGTCTTGCGTGTGGCGACGTACTTCCAACCGCCGTCCGATGGGACGATGTCTGTGTCGGGGATGTCGATCTCCAGGACGAGTTCCCGGCCTGCTGCTTCATAGGTGGCGCGGCCGCCTTCGATGAGGCCGCGCACGTCAACGCGGGCAAGCACGTCCTCGTCGAGATCCCGCTGGCGATGAGCTTCGCCGAGGGGCAGCAGATCGCCGACCTGGCGCGCCGCCTCGACTTGGTGATCATGATGGGGGCACAACCACCGCTTACCTCACGGGGCTGCACACGGCTCGCAGGCTCGTGGCCGACGGCGACCTGACGCTGCTCAGCGTCGTGTCGCGGTACCTGCTCATGCGGCGCGAGAACGTCGGCACGTCGGGCTTACGTCCGGTCGTGGACCGACAGCGTCATCTGGCACCACGGACAGCACGCGGTCGACGTCGTGCTCTGGCTCCTGGGCGTGGAGAAGCCCGGCGAGGTGGACGAGACGGCCGCGCTGGCGCGCCCGGACCAGAAAACCGGCTCCTTCATGGACATGGCCATCTCGCTGCGCACGCCCGGCAACCAGACGGCCACGGTGAACCTGTCCTACAACAGTTTCGTCAACGTGTACGACTACGTCCTGCTCGGCCGCGAGAACACCCTGGTCGTCGACGGCCTGAAGCTCCGCGACCGCAACGGCCCGGTCGGAGACTTCTCCTCGCACCTGTTCGACGGGGGCCGACGGCGCGCGGCGGCGGCAGAACCGGGAGTTGGCCGCGGCGATCCGGGAGGGGCGCCCGCCCGCCATCAGCGCTGACTCCGTGCTGCCCGCGCTCGACGTCCTGCGGCAGGTGCAGGACGCCGCGGATCGGCTGGCGGCCGACCCGCGGTAGCGCTCAGCCCTCGGCGAGGAGCTCGTCGAGCACTCCGCGGGCGAGGGCGCAGAACGCCGGGTTGGTGTCGAGGTGGTAGGGCATCGCCGTGATGCCGACGTACGCGGCCCAGCCCCGCGCTCGCGTCCGCGTGGCGCAGTCGGGGTCGACCGTCTCCAGGAAAGCCCGACGGGCGTCGCCCCGGAACATCGTCCACGTCGGGAGGACGTCGCAGGACGGGTCGGCCACGCCCATGCAGCCGAAGTCAATGACGGCCTTCAGCCTGCCGTCGGCGAACAGGAGGTTGCCGGGCAGCAGGTCGCCGTGGAACCACGTTGGGGGACCGCTCCAGAGGGGCGCGTCGACGGCCTCCTGCCAGATGCGCAGGACCTCGTCGACGTCGACCCCCCGGGTGAACTCGTTGTCGGCGCCGGTGGCGCGGGTGAACTCGGCGGCGTGCCGCACGTGGGCGTCCCGGGTGGTCAGCGCCACGCCCCGGTAGGAGTTCCCCGGGCCCGGCGGCGGACCGCCCGTCGGGTCGACCGCGCGCAGCCGCCGGACGAACTGGCCGAGCTCGAGCGCCACCTGAACCCAGTCGGCCACCCGTGCACCGCCCGCGTCCTGGCCGTCGATCCATGACTGGATGGTGTAGGGCCAGCCGAAGTGCTCGGACGGCCACCCGTACCCGTGCACCACCGGGATCTGCAACGGCAGTTGCGGGGCCAGCCGGGGCAGCCACGTCCGGTCCTTGTCGGCCTGGCGGGCGGCGTCCGGCGTCCGGGGCAGCCGGATGACCAGGTCCTCGCCCAATCGGTAGATGGCGTGGTCGGTACCGGCCGCGGCGACCGGTTGGAGCGCGAGGTCCGCGAACTGGGGGAACTGGGCCCACAGGAGCCGGACCACGTTGGCGGCGCTGGTGTCGGGAGCCGCGGGCGGCTCGTGCGCGGTCACGGTCTCTCCTTCGGTCCACGGTCCACGGGCGGACGCCGATTGTAGGAGAGGCCACGTCGTGGCGGGGGCGCCGGTGCCGTGCCGCCCGGGGTGCGCGCCATCGGGGCCGGGCGGGCGTCTTGACCCGGCTGTTGGCGTGTAGGAAGATCGCCTCGGCGGTGGAAGGCGGGGGAGTTGTCGGTCCGGGGGTTGCTCGGCGCGAACCCGAGAAACCGCCTCATCGTCGCGCAGCTGCTCAAGTTGCGATGGCGGGTAGCGGCGCTGATGGCCCTGACAGCGCTGAACATCGCGCTGATCACCGGCAACCCCATCATCCTGTCCGCGGTGATCAGCACCTCCGCGTCCGCCACCGGTACGCACCAGCCGATCGCACTGGCCGGTGCGTACATCACCATCACCGCCGTCAACTACGTCCTGAGCCTCTTCGCGGGCCGGGCGGCGGTCGACCTCGCCCAACGGATCACCGACGACCTCCGTCTGCAGCTCGTCCGGCGCCTGCTCAGCGGGCAGCGGAAGTTCCTGGAGACGCATTCGGTGGGCGAGCTCGTGGAGCGCGTCGACGGCGACACCACGACGTTGGAGCGGGCGTTCGGGCAGTTCGTGTTCGACGTCGTCGCCACGGCGCTGCTCATCGCCGCGGTCCTCGTCGCGTCCCTGTTCGCCAACGTGCGGCTCGGCCTCGTGCTCGTGGCCCTCGCGCTCGTCGGACTGGTCGGGGTCTTCTACGCCCAATGCCGGTCCCGGGTCATGCTCCAAGGGGAACGCCGAGCGCGAGCGCAGGTGCGCGGCCTGCTGCAGGAGCGCATCTCGGCCCGGGAGGAGATCAGGGCCACCGCGACGGAGAACCACGTGCTGCACCAGATGGCGGTCGCGCTGAACCGCCTGCGCTCGGCGATGGCCCGCGCGGGTCTCGGCGCTCGCGCCTCCTCCAGCGCCCTGGAGATCAGCGTCGCGGCCGCGTTGGCCGCGGTGCTCGGGGTCGGTGGACTCCTGCTGCAGGTGGACGCCGCGACCCTGGCCCAGGTCTTCCTGGTCTACCAGTACGTCGCACTGCTCTCGACCGCCCTGTCCCGGCTCAGCCTGCGCCTGTTCGACATGGCCACCGCGTCGGGGGGCTTCGACCGCATCGTCCAGATCCTCGCGCTCGACGTCGCTTCGGTGGCCGCACCGCGCGGCGGTCCGCGATCGGGATCGGGATCGGTGGAGTTCCACCGCGTCCACTTCAGCTACGGGAGCGAGCCGGTCCTCCACGACGTCAGCTTCTCCGTCGCCCGCGGCCACTCGTTGGCCGTGATCGGTCGGTCGGGGAGCGGCAAGAGCACGATCGCCAACTTGACCTGGGGGGCTTTCTCCGTGGCGGCCGGTCAGGTGTGCGTCGACGGCGTGCCGATCGACGAGATCGGCCGGCAGGAGCTGCACCGGCTCGTCGGGGTGGTCACCCAGGACGTGCACATCTTCGACGCGACCGTCCGCGACAACGTGACGATGTTCGACCACGACGTGCCCGACGACGTCGTGCGCTCCGCCCTGGACGCGCTCGGGTTGGGTTACTGGCAGGAGACGCTCGCGGAGGGCCTGTCGACGCTGCTGTCGAGCAGCGGCACGAACCTCTCCGTGGGGCAGCGCCATCTCCTGGGTGTGGCCCGGATCCTCGTCCGCGACCCGCCCATCGTCGTCCTCGACGAGATCACCGCCCACCTGGACCCCGCGACGGAGGACCTGGTGAACGCCGCGACGCAGATCCTGGTCAGGAACCGGACCGCGGTGTTGATCTCACATCACCGCACGGTGCTGGACATCGCCACCGACGTCCTGGTGCTCGACGCCGGCAAGGTCGCGTGGAGAGGACCGAGCCAGGCGCTGCCCGCCGAGATGCGGCAGCGGCTCGTGGACCGGCCGTTCGCGTGATCGCAGCCCGCATCCTGCTCCGCACAGCCCGCAAGGAGCCGCTGGTCTTCGCCGTCTGCGTCCTCCTGCAGCTCTTCCGGTTCGGACTGGTGCTGGGCCCACCGCTGCTCATCCGCCAGACGCTGAACCTGTTCCAGGCTGGGGCTCGGCTGTCCCCGTTCGTCGTGCTCCTCCTGCTCGCCACGTTCGCCCTCGCGGCGAGCCGCATCGTCTTCGTCGTCGTGGCGACGAGCTACGAGGAGATCCTGAAGTGGCGCATCATCGACACGATCTCGCGCAGCGCGCTGCGCTCGGTGCTCGCCCGGCCCGGCGGGGTGGGCCTGCGCCAGCCGATCGGCGACGCCACCGAGCGGCTCAGCGGGGACACCACGCGCATCGCGAACCAGGCCGTCGCGGCCCTGGGCACGGGGGCCAGGGCGCTGTGGGCGGTGGTCGCGCTCGCCCTAATGGTGCGCATCGACGCGCCGCTGACCGCGGCGCTCGTCGTGCCCATCATCGTGACGGCGATCGTCGTCACGCTCTGTCGCCGACGGTCGGGGACGCTATACAGCGCCGAGCGGAAATCGGCGAGCGAGATCGGCCAGATGGTGAACGACATCGTGGCGGGCGCCGCCGACATCGAGCTGGCCGGAGCGCAGGACGCGGTGGAACGGCGCCTGCGCGTCGCGCTCGCGGGTCGGCGGGTGCGGACCGTGCGCTCGCGGATCTTCTCCGAGGTGCTGCTCGACGTCACCGAGAACAACATCGTGGCGATCGGGGTCGGCGTGATGGTGCTGATCGCGATGAGCCGATCCGGTCCGCAGGTGCCGGTCGGGGACCTGGCCCTGTTCATCGCCTACGTCGCGGCCGTGCTGAGCCTGGTGGGCGCCGCCGGTACGCATCTCGCGGGCTACCGCCTGGCGACCATCTCCGCTGGTCGGCTCGAGGCGTCCATCCCGGGCACCATCCGGAGGATGTGCTCGGTGGAGAGCCCGATCGAGAGCCACGGGGGCCCGGACGAGCCGTTCGAGTCGTTCGTGGCCCGCGGGATCACCTACCTGCATCCCGGCACCCAGGCCGGGGTCAGGGACGTCGGCTTCTCGATGCGGCGCGGGGACCTGGTCGTGGTGGTCGGCCGGGTCGGCGCAGGGAAGACCACCCTGCTGCGGGCGGTGCTGCAGCTAGTCCCAGCGCAGGCGGGTGAGCTGGAGATCAACGGGCGCGGTCTGGTGCGGGGCGTGTTCCCCACCGGCTTCGGCTATATCCCGCAGAGCCCGTCCCTGCTCTCCGGGACCATCCGCGAGAACATCGTCGGCGATCTCGACGTCGCGCAGGAGCAGTTCGACGCGGCCATCGCGGCCAACGACCTGCACGTCGACCTGGAGGAGCTGCCCGACGGAGCGCGCACCATGGTCGGCGGCGCCGGGGCGAGTCTGTCAGGCGGCCAGGTGCAGCGGGTCGCAGGCGCCCGGGCCCACGTCCGGGAGCCCGAGGTCTACGTCGTCGACGATCCCTCCAGCGCACTCGACCGGCAGACGGAGAAGCGGATGTGGCGCCAGCTGCTGGAGCTGCCCGACGTCACCTGCCTCGCCGTGTCCAGCCGCCGGTGGATCCTCGAACGCGCCGACCGCATCCTGATCCTGGACGAGGGACGCCTCGTCGCGTCGGGCCCGTGGAAGGACGTGCGGAGCACGTACGAGAAGATCTTCACGCCATCCGCAAGGCGTCGGCCACCGCGCAGGCTGTCGCGGCGGGACCGCTCCGTCGCGTCCCCGCCGCCCAGTCGTGAGTCGAACGGGTGAAAGTCGCCGTACCGTTTTCCGCGGTTGTGCGCAGAATTGTCGCCCTCCCGACCGGCGGCATAGCCGCACCATTTCGTCGGCATTCCGGGAGCCGCCGTGTAGCGTGATCCACCCAGGTCGGATCGATGCGAAGGGCCGTTCATGGACCTCGGACTGCGGAACCAGAGAGTCGTCATCACCGGGGCGGCCAGCGGGATCGGCCGGGCGACCGCATGCGGTTTCGCCGCCGAGGGTGCGCGCGTCGTCCTGGCGGACCGGGACGAGGCCATGTTGGACCAGACGTGCCGCATGATCGCGGAGTCGGTGGGCCGGTCGGCCTTCGCCCGCCCCGTCGTCGGCGACCTCTCGACCGCCTCCGGAGTGGCTTCGGTGATGGACGAGGCACTGGCGGCGGTCGACGGCGCCGTCGACGTACTGGTGAACAACGTCGGCGCGGGTACCGTTCGGACCTTCGACGAGCTTAGCGACGAGGACTGGGAGCAGACGCTCCAGCTGAACTTCTACAGCGCCCTGCGCTGCACGCGGACCGTGCTTCCCGGTATGCGTCGGCAGAGGCGTGGTGTGATCGTCAACAATACCTCGGACCTGGCCCGTCAGCCCGAGGCGAACCCCGTCGACTACTCGGTGTCGAAAGCGGCCCTGCTTAGTCTGACCAAGGCCCTGGCCCGCGCGGAGGGACCAGACGTCCGGATCAACGCGGTCGCGCCGGGCCCGGTCTGGACACCGTTCTGGACCCGCCCCGACGGCTTCGCCGAGGCATTGTCGCGGGTGCACGGGATGCCGATCGAGGAAGCCGTCGACCACGAGATGTCGCTGCGCCAACTGCCGTTGGCGCGCCTCGGTCGACCCGAGGAGGTCGCCGATGTCATCCTCTTTCTTGCCTCGTCGCGCGCCTCCTTCGTCACCGGCAGCGTGTACGGCGTCGACGGCGGCAGCATCCGCGGAATGGGCTGATCCGCGGCGGTGTCTCAGGACCCGAACGTCGCCAGGAGCGCGTGCCGGGCGTCGTTGTCGTTCATCGGCTTCGGGGGCGCCTTCATCAGCCACGCCGCGGCCGCGTCGATGACGCCCGCCTCGCCGCGGACCCGCGCCGCCTGCGCGTAGCGAACGGCATCGAGCACGCAGCCCGCTGAGTTCGGCGAGTCCGAGACCGACATCCTGACCTCGATATCGAGCGGCGCGCCGCCGAAAGCGGTGCCCTCGAGTCGTACGAACGCCAGTTTCTGGTCGCCGAGGAACGGGACGTAGTCCGACGGTGCGATGTGGTAGCTGCCCTCCGCCATCCCGGACCCACCGTTGCTGACGTCGAGGATCGCCTGCGCTTTGGACACCCGCTTGGTGTGCAGCCGCTCTCGGTCCTGCATGTTGTAGAAGTCCATGTTGCCGCCGAAGTTCAGCTGGTAGGTCCGGTCGAGCCGGATTCCGCGGCTCGAGAACAGCTCGGCGAGCGCGCGATGTACGATAGTCGCCCCGACCTGGCTCTTGATGTCGTCGCCGATGAGCGGGAGCCCCGCCTTCTCGAACCTCTCGCGCCATTCCGGACGCCGGGCGACGAAGACCGGAATGCAGTTGACGAAGGCGCAGCCGGCGGCGATCGCGGCTTGCGCGTACGCCAGGGTCGCCTGCTCGGATCCGACCGGCAGGTAGTTGACCAGGACATCGGTCTTGCTCGCGACCAGCATCTCGGTGACCTCGTCGACGGAGGCCGCCGCGCCGGTCTTGACCCGCTCCGACGCCGACGACCCGATGCCGTCCTCGCCCGCGCCGCAGGAGACGGCTACGCCGATCTTGGGCACCCTGGCGAACACGCGGGTGTTGTTGGGGCCTGCGAAGATCGCCTCGGACAGGTCGAGGCCGACCTTGCTCTCGCTCACGTCGAACGCAGCGACGATCTGGACGTCCTGCACCGTGTAACCGGCGCAGTGCTCGGCCGATAGGAGGCCGACCGGGGTCGACTCCGGGTCCGAGTAGTAGCTGATCCCTTGAACCAGCGCCGAGGCGCAGTTTCCGATTCCCGCAATCGCCACATTGACACCGGTGGTCATCATTTTCCTCTCGTCGGTCAAACCAGCCGTGCACGGCGGTCATCGGCCGCTCCGACCTCGGTCCGGTCAAGCTACGACCTCGCCAGTCGTTCAGACAACGGTCGCCGCGACGCCGTCCGGCCCTCGCCCGTCGACCGGGCCGCACACGCAGCGTCACGAAGTTCCCTCGGCGGTCCGCAGCGGGTTCGCCGGTCGTGTGAACACGGGGAGTCGATGTTGATCACCCTGCGTTGCTGCATTTTCGGGCCCGAGACGGCACACTTGCCCGTGTGGCGCAGGGGCAACCCGGTCGGAGCGGCGCAATGGCGTCCTCGGGAGCCCCCGCTGCGCGCGAGACGGGGGGAGTCGTTGGACGAGGTGCGGCACGGCCTCGATGCCGGGGAGGCGGGACTGCGGGACCTGACCGCGCAGGAGTCCGCCGACTTCCGGGAGCAGGGGTTCGTGATCATCGAAGGGCTGCTGTCGGCGCGGTCGGCCGCCGCGCTGCGGTCCGAGGTGGACGACTGGGTTGGCAGCGGGGGCCGCAACCGGTCCATCGCCGCGTGCGTGGATCCCGCCCGGTTCGGCGCCCCCGAGACGCTGGAGCTGGACCTGCCCGGGCACGCCGCGCTGGCCTGCCACCCAACGCTCATGACGATCCTGCGCGGACTGCTGGGGCCGGGTTTCGGCTTCCACCACATGCACAGCGACCGGCAGGAACCCGGTCTCCCCGGCAAGGCGTGGCACCACGACTACGAGCAGCGTCCGCAGCGCGACCGGCGCTACGCCATGGTGCACGCGCTGCACTACCTGAACGGCCTGGACGAGAGCGCCTCGAGTCTGGTCGTGCTGCCGGGCAGTCACCGCCGGGTCGCGGAGAAGACCGCGCTCGCCTCGTTGGGCACGGCAGAGCAGCCGGGTGAGGTCGAGATCAGCGCTCTCCGACCCGGCTCCACGGTCCTGCTGCACTCCGCCCTGTTCCACGCCCGGCGGGCCCGGCGCAGCGCCGCGACCAGACCCCGCTACATGGTGGACGCGTCCTACTGCCAGGCGGGCGTGCGCTGGCCGCAGGTCAAGCCGTACTGGCGGGAGATGCTGCGGCGCGGGCGCCGGATCGGACCGGAGGTCAACCCGAACCGCGAGATGTTCGCCGCCCACCACTTCAGCGAGTACACGCCGCCGTCGCGTACGAGCGGCGCGGCCTCGTGACGGGGTCCGCCGCCGAGGTCAGCTTCGCGGGCGTCTGCTGGGACTGGTCGGGCTACCAGCTCGCCGTGCTCGACCCGGAGGGTCGGCGGCACCCGAGCCCTGCGCACTACCCGGCGGGTCGCGCGGACGAGCTGATCGAGCACCTCGCCCACGACGTGCCCCGTCCGTGCGCCGTCGTCATCGACAGCTCGTGCGGCGTGATCGACGGTCGGATGATGGCGGCGGGGCTCTCCGTGTACCGCGTGGACCCCGCGGCGGGCCGGGCGGCGTGGACCGGTGGGTACCCCTCCGCGCTCGAGCTCGCCGACGCCGCCCGGCTCGGTCTGGCCGGGCTGACCCGCCTGGGCCGGGCCACCGGGACGCAGACCGGGCGCGAGGCGGAGCTCGAGGCGGGCTACCAGGCGAGCGCTCCGGCCCTCGCGGAGCTGGTGCGCTCGGGTCGGTGCGTCGAGCACGGACCGCGGGACCGACCGTACGTGGCGCTCACCTTCGACGACGGACCCGTGCCGCGGTACACCGAGCAGATCCTGGACGTCCTCGCCGAGTTCGGGGCGCGGGCGACGTTCTTCTGCGTGGGCATCAACGTGGTGGCCTACCAGGACTGCGCCGCCCGGATCGTGCGCGACGGGCACCTGCTTGGCAACCACACGTGGTCGCACCCGTTCCTGTGGGAGCTGTCCCGGCAGCAGCTAAGCGAGCAGATCGTCCGCACCGGCGAGGCCATCGCCGAGCTCGACGGCGGCGCCCCGCCGAGGTACTTCCGGCCGCCGTACGGCTCGCGCACGTCCGAGGTGGTGACGTGGCTCGCCGACTCCGGTCTCACCACCGCCCTGTGGGACGTCTACCCGTTCGACTGGACCTCGCCGGGGGCGGAGGTCATCAGCGACATCGTGCTGCGTGACGCGCGGCCCGGCTCGGTCGTCCTGCTGCACGACGGCGGCGGGGACCGGTCCGAGACCGTGGCCGCCCTGCCCACGATCATCAGGGGGCTGCTGGACCGGGGCACGGCGCTCGTCCGACTCGACGATCTGTGAGCTCCTCCGAACGACGAGTCGAAGGCGGACCGCGATGTTGACCTCGGACCTGCAGCGCAACTGGGCGGGCAACCGCATGTTCGGGAGCCCGCCGCACCGGCCGGAGTCGGTCAACGAGCTGCGGCGGCTCGTCGCCGGATGCCGACGGGTCCGCGCGGTCGGTGCCGGGCACTCCTTCAGCCCGATCGTCGACCCGCTCGAGGACCTGGTCAGCCTGGATCGGCTGCCCCCGCACCTCTCCGTCGACCCGGTGGCGCCCGCGGTGACCGTCAGCGCGGCGATGCGGTTCTCGGACTTCGTCCGCGAGCTGGACCAGGCCGGGTTCGCCCTGGCCAACCTCGCCTCCATGACCGAGATGACGGTGGCGGGCGCGTGCGTCACGGCGACGCACGGGTCCGGGGACGGCCTGCGCTGCCTGAGCGACTCGGTGACGGGCGTCGAGGCGGTCGGACCCGACGGCGACCTGGTCGCCATGACCACCGACACGCTCGGCGCGGACTTCGCGGGCGCTGTCGTGTCGCTCGGTGCGCTCGGCGTGGTCCACCGGCTGGCCCTCCGCGTCGAACCGGCCTTCTCCGCGAGCCAGGTCGTCTACACCGACGTCGCGGTCGACGAGGTGGCCGACGACTTCGACGCGGTGTTTGGCGCGGGGTACAGCGTCAGCGTCTTCACCCGGTGGCACGACGGCCTGGCCACCGTGGTCGTGAAGCGCCGCCCAGACCGGTCCGACACCGGCTGGGTCGGTCGGACGCCGCTGCGGACGACGGTCAACCCCACCCCCGGGGAGAGCCCGGACGTGTGCAGCGAACAGGGCGGCGTCGTCGGTCGGTGGTACGAGCGGCTCCCGCACCTGCGGCTGCGGGCGGTGCCGGCGTCCGGCGACGAGCTCCAGTCGGAGTTCTTCCTCCCGCGCGCCCGGGTCCGGGCCGCGTTCAATGCGCTGCGGAACCTCTTCCCGCGCATCGGCCCGGTGCTCCAGGTGTCCGAGATCCGCACCGTCCGCGCCGACGACCTCTGGCTCAGCCCGGCGTTCGGCCGGGACTCGTGCATCCTGCACTGCACCTGGGTCGACGACGTGGCGGCGGTGGTGCCCGCGGTCGAGGCGGTGGAGGAGGCCCTCGCCGACCTGAGCGCGCGCCCGCACTGGGCCAAGCTGACCAGCCGACCCGCGCGGGAGCTGGCCGAGGGCTACCCCAGGCTGGCCGACTTCCGCAGGCTGCGCGCCACCCTCGACCCGGCGGGCAAGTTCAGCAACGCGTTCCTCGACGAGTTGCTGACACCTTGACCGAGCACGGGTCGGCGAGGTCGTTGGCACGGCGACACGAACGAGGGATGCGGGTATGACGTGGATGCTGACCGGCGGTGCGGGCTACATCGGATCACACATCGTGCACTCGCTGCACGCGACGGGCCGACCGGTCGTGGTCCTCGACAACCTCTCCACGGGCGCCGCCGGTCGTCTCCCCGCCGATGTGCCGCTGGAGGTCTGCTCCGTACTGGACGCCGCCGTCGTCGCCGACGCGATGCGGCGCCACGCCGTCACCGGCGTGATCCACCTGGCGGGCAAGAAGTCCGTCGCGGAGTCCGTGCGGTGGCCCACGCTCTACTACGAGCAGAACGCGCTCGGCGTCGAACGACTGCTGCAGGCGATGCGGCTCGCCGGCGTGCGCAGGCTCGTGTACTCGTCGACGGCCGCCGTCTACGGCGTGCGGTCGGCGGTGGCGAGCGAGAGCAGCCCGACCCGGCCGGTGAACCCCTACGGGGCGAGCAAGCTCGCCGGGGAGAACCGCATCCGCGACACGGCGCAGCGCCAGGACCTGAGGTGGGTCGCGCTGCGGTACTTCAACGTCGCGGGCTCGCGGCACCCGCTGCTGGCGGACGCGGCGCTGTCGAACCTGATCCCGGCGACCTTCCGGGCCCTCGAGACGGGACGCACCCCGCAGATCTTCGGGGCGGACTACGACACCCCGGACGGGACGTGCATCCGCGACTTCGTCCACGTCGACGACCTGGCCGACGCGCACGTCGCGGCCACCGAGCGGCTGGAGGCGGACGGCCCAGGACCCGGGGTCGACCCGGCGCTGAACCGCGTCTACAACGTCGGAACCGGGCGCGGGGCGTCGGTGTGCCAGGTGCTGGCCCTCGTCGCGCACCTCACCGGGCAGCCGTTCGTGCCCGTGATCGCACCGCGGCGCCCCGGCGACCCACCCGCCCTCGTCGCCCAGGTCGGCGCCGTGCACGCCGCACTCGGATGGCAGGCCCGCCGCGACCTCCCGGAGACGCTGCTCAGCGCTTGGGCGAACCGGCACGGCACCCGCTGGACCGACAAGCACGGTGGTCGGGGGGCCGACGCGACCCCGCCCGCCGCCGCGCCTGCCGTTCAGACCCTCGGGCCGAAGCGGTCGGCGGCCGAGGGGTCCCGGAGGTCGGAGGAGGCAGGTGGAGCCGCCGGGACGCACGGTCCGGCCGGTTGGCCCGCCGTCGGCGACCGCCCGGGCGGGCCCCGGCGACGGGCGTGGATACGCTCCGAGCGGGTGGAGTACCGGTGATCGACGCGGCGGTGGTCGGGCTGGGCTGGTGGGGCAAGGTCCTCGTGGACGCCGCGCACCACTCCGGCAGCGGGATCCGGTTCGTCGTGGGGGCCACCCGCCATCCGCAGCGGGTCGCGGAGTGGGCCGCGCGCCGCGGGATGCGTTCGGTCGGCTCCCTGCCGGAGGTGCTGGAGGACCCCGCGGTGCGCGCCGTGGTCCTGGCCACCCCGCACTCGCAGCACGTCGAGCAGGTGGTCGCCTGCGCGGATGCCGGTCGCTCGGTGTTCTGCGAGAAGCCCCTGGCGCTCGACCTCGCCGATGCGCGCCGCGCCGCCGACGCCTGCACGCCAACGGCGTGGTCCTCTGCGTCGGCATGGACAAGCGGTTCCTGCCGGTGACGGTGCGGTTGCGCCGACTCGTGGAGTCCCGCGCGCTCGGTGAGCTCGTCCACCTCGAGGGGCAGTTCTCCAACGCGTCGAGCGCCCAGGGGCTGAGCGGCGGCTGGCGCGACGATCCGCGCGAGGCGCCCGCAGGCGGCCTGACCGGACCCGGGCTCCACGTCTTGGACGCGCTGCTCATGCTCGGCGGGCCCGCCCGGTCGGTCCGCGCTCAGCTGATCGAGCGCGCGGTGGACGGGCACGTCCTCGACGCCGTCTCCCTGATGCTCGAGCTCCGCTGCGGAGCCACGGCGCAGCTGTCGACCGTCCGCGGGGTGCCGGACTACTTCCGCCTGGCCGCGTTCGGGAGCGCGGGGTGGGCGGAGGTGACCGACTTCGGCCGGATCAGGTACGCGCTCACCGCGGACCGGACCGTCGTGTCCGAGCAGTACGATTCCGACCTCGTGGTCGCGGAGATCCTCGGGCGGTTCGCTCGCGCGGTGTCGGGCGGCGGTGCACCGCCGGTTCCCGTGCGCGAGATGTGGCAGACGACCGCGGCGCTCGAAGCGGCGTTCGCGGCCATCCGGACGGGCGCCCGGCAGGACGTCGCCGACGTCGAGCCCGAGGACGAGCGGCCCCCCGGCGGAAGGCGGCGGTGTGACCCGCCCTGGAGAGAAGGCAGCCTTGTGACGTGGACCAGCTCGCCCCTGTGGGCCGAGATCTACGACCTGTTCCACCCGGTCGGCGAGAGCATCGGTGACGTCGAGTACTACCTCTCGCGGCTGGGCGGACCCGGCAGATCGGTGCTGGAGCCCGCGTGCGGCAACGGCCGGTTCCTCATCCCCCTGCTGCAGGCCGGGCACCGGGCGGACGGCTCCGACAGCTCCCCGGAGATGATCGAGATCTGTCGGCGCCACTGCGCCGAGCTCGGTCTGGCCCCCGACCTGCGGGTCGCGGACCTGCGCGACGACGTGGAGCCGGAGAAGTACGACGCCATCGTCGTCCCTCGGGGGTCGCTGCGCCAGATCGACGACGACGAGGGTGGCAAGCAGGCGCTGACCTCGATGTTCCGCGGCCTGGTGCCAGGCGGGCGGATCATCGTCGACGTCCGGATCCTGCCGAAGTTCGACACCGGCCCACCGCAGGTGAAGTTCGTCGCCCCGAGCCTGTGGACCCAGCAGGACTTCGCCGTCGAGTCCGATCCGCACGGCAAGCACACCGTGATCTACGCGCGCTACGAGAAGTGGGAGGACGGCAGCCTCGTGGACGCCCAGGTCCACCGGTTCGCCATCCGGCAGTGGGATCTCGACGAGGTCGTCTCGATCCTCGGGGAGATCGGCTTCGTCGGCGTGCACATGACCGCCGACTTCAACCCGCTCGTGCACCTGAGCAGTGTGCGCAACTACTACACTGTCGAGGCGACCAAGCCGGGCTAGGGCCGGAGGGGGTAGGAAGATCTCACGCATCCACATCGCCTTCTCGATCGACGAGGCGTTCGCCCGGCCCGTCGTGGTGGCCTGCGCGTCGCTGCTGGCCAACCTCGACCCGACCTGCCGCGTGACGGTGCACGTCGTGGACTGCGGGCTGTCCCCGTGCGGCGCCGCGTACATCGTCGAGAAGCTGTCGAGCGCGACCGCCGAGGTGGTGCTGCACACCCTGGCCGAGGCGCTGCCCATGACCACCCGCCTGGAGCACTGGACGCCCGCCGTCCTCGGCAGGCTCTTCCTCGAGTCGCTCCTGTTCGGCACGACGGACCGGCTGCTCTACCTCGACGCGGACGTGGTGGTCCTCGGCGACGTCACCGAGCTCTACGCGTTCGACCTGAGGGGCCGCGCGGTCGGCGCCGTGCCGAACATCATCGAGCCGTGGCGGTCGTGGGACGTGGGCACCGTGCCCGCTCGCCATCGCCGCGACGGTGCGCAGCCACCGGGCTACTTCAACTCCGGCGTACTGCTGATCGACCTCGTCCGGTGGCACCGGCTCGGCGGTACGCGGCGGGCGCTTGACATCTACCGCGCGCACGGGACGAGCTTCGTCGCCCCAGACCAGGACACGCTCAACGTGCTGTTCTCCGGTGACTGGGTGCGGATCCCGTCTCGGTGGAACCGGCTGGTCGCGGTGTCGGGCCGGGCGCTGCCGGTGGCCCGGCCGGTGACGCCCGACGAGGAGGTCGACCTCATGCACTTCATCGGTCCGGTGAAGCCGTGGGACGACGGGTTCCCGGCCGGTCGCCCCCTGGAGGTCTACCGGTCCTGCGCCGCCAAGGCCGAGGTCGTCTTCGAGGCGGGTCGACCGGAGCGCCGCCTCGGCGCGGACGGCCGCCGGTAGCGGTCGGGCCTGGGATGCTGTCCCCGAGCACGCGCAGGCAGCTGCTCGCCGCCGTCGAGCGGTTCGCGGTCGGCCAGGACGGGCGGTCGGGGGCCAGGGTCGAGCGCGTTCGGCTTGACGACGGCCGCACGGTGGTGGTCAAGCGGACGAACCGGTCCGTCGACCGGGCGGCGATCGTGACCGATGGGGATGGCCGTGAGGCCGAACTGTTCCTCCGCGGGGTCCTCGACCGACTACCGCACGGCGTGGCGCACGCGGTACTCGACGCCTGGCGCGACGGCGACGACTGGGTCATCGCCATGCGCGACGTCTCGTCCGGGCTGGTGCCGAACGAGCACACGGCGACGCACGCCGAGGTCGCCCGCTTCCTCCGGGCGCTGACGGCGGTGCACCGGGCGTTCGCCGACGCGCCGCGGCCCGACGGGCTCTGCCCGCTCGACGCGATGCTGAGGAACCTGGCGCCGCAGCAGATGGCTCTGCTGGCGCAGCGCGAGGAGTTCGCCCGGCTGGTCGTGCGCGGCTGGGAGATCTTCCACGACACCGTGCCGTCGGACGTGAGCGCCCACGTCGCGGCGGTCCACGACGGGACGGAGCCGATCCTCGACCGCATGAGCACTCACCGCGCGTCCCTCCTGCACGGCGATCCGTGGCTCGTGAACTGCGCGCTGCTGCCGACGGAGGTCGTCCTGCTCGACTGGGCCCTCGCGACGTGGGGCCCGCCCGCGGTGGACCTCGCCGTCTTCCTGGCCGGGCACGGAGCCCGCATGGCCCCGAGCCGGGAAGAGGTGATCGCGCAGTTCCTGGGCCGGTCCGGCGATCTGACCACCCCGGACGCGCTGCGACTGGCCCTGGTCCACGGGCTCGCCCTGATGGGTTGGAACAAGGCCCTCGACGCTCGGGAGCACCGCAGCGAGGCGGTGCGGGAGCGCGAGCGGGCGGACCTGCGGTGGTGGGTCGAGCACTTCGATCCGCCCTGATCCGCGCCTCGATGACCGGGCCCCGTGCGGGCGATCGACCGCCGGTCCGGGGGCCGGTCGGGTGCGTGGCGGCGCGGGACCCGGGCGGGGATGCTGACCGGTGTGCCGACGTTCGCCGAGCTCCTGCGCGAGCACCGGATCCGACGGTCGCTGACCCAGGAGGAGCTGGGGTAGCGGTAGTACTCGCCGAAGATCGAGCGGATATGGCTGACCAGCGATGATCTTGACGCCGAGATTGTGTTGGGTGGCTGGGGCGACTCTCATCTACGTGACGCCAACTGTGGAGCGACGGTTGAATGTCAGTGCCGTGCGGGTCGTCGGTGACGTCGTCGACGTCGAGCGCGGACAACTCGCTGCAGCGCAGCGCCCCGGCGAATCCGAGCAGCAGCAGCGCCCGGTCCCGCACCCCGAGCAGCACCCCCGGCTCGGCCGGGCCCGCCCAGACCGACGCAGCGGGGACGGCACGACCGACGGCCCGACCGACGGCACGGCGGTGAGGGTGGCGATCAGCCGGGCCAGGTCCGCGGTCCACAACGCGGTCTTGGCCGCGCCGGCCGCGCCGTTGCCCGCGCCGGATCCCCGACCACACCTCGCGGACCCCGGGGTGCTCGGTCGGCGACTCCAGTCCCGGCGGCGGCGTGCGCGATCCGGATCACCGTGCGGCGCCGGCTCAACTTGTTGGTGGCCAGCGCGTCGGCGAACGCGGCCAGGTAGGCGGCCACGGTCTCCGCCGTGGCCGGCAGCGGGTTGCGGCCGTGCTCGGTGCACCAGCGCCGGAAGTGCTCCCAGTCACTGCCGTAGGCCAGCTGCGTGGTCTGCGCCCGCGCCGCGGCGGCGTACTCGGCCACCTGCACCAGCAGCCCGCCCGGCAGCGGCGCCTCCGTCACGGTCACCGGCACGTCGCTCGCCATCGGCACGTCGTCCGCCATCGGCACGTGGACAGCCACGCCGGTGCTCGCCGGGACGGCGTGGGGTCGCGGTAGTACTCGCCGAAAATCGGGCGGATATGGCTGACCAGGCTCCCGGAACTCCCCGAAGCTGACCCGAAGTGCAAGGTAGGACGTCAGGACCCGGATGCAGCTGCGGTGCGCTCGCGCTCGATCGCCCGGTAGACGGTGGAGCGGGCGACGGAGAACAGCTCCGCGAGCTCGGCGCTGGTGTGCGCACCGGCGTGGTGCAGCTCGACGAGGTGGGACTCCTGGCGCGGGCTGAGCTTGGGCTTCTTGCCACGCAGCCGTCCCTTGGCGCGGGCGACCTTCATGCCCTCCCGGGTCCTCATCTTGATCAAGTCTGACTCGAACTCGGCGACCATGGCCAGCACGTTGAACAACAGCCGTCCGACCGGGTCGGTCGGGTCGTGGACCGACCCACCGAGGCTGAGCTTGACCTCGCGGGCGGTGAGCTCGGCGACGATGTTGCGGGCGTCGGGTAGCGAGCGGGCGAGTCGGTCGAGCTTGGTGACGATCAGGACGTCGCCGCCGCGGCAGGCGGCCATCGCTTCGCGCAGCCCGGGTCGGGCCCGGTTGGTCCCGGTGAGCCCGTGGTCGACGTAGATCCGGTCGGTCGCGACACCGAGCGCGGTGAGGGCGTCGTGTTGCGCGGTGAGGTCTTGTTCGTCGGTGGAGACCCGGGCGTAGCCGATCAGCAGTCCGCTCACCGCGCGAGTGTCCCAGCTGGCACCCCTTCATCGGGCATCTCACCGGGCGGGTCTTACGGGAATCGCCGAGCAGCAGCGATCTTCCCCGGGTGGACGCGGTGCGAGTGTCCCGGTGGGGGTTCGCCTTGCGGGACGCCGCCGACGACCGGGGAGACCGTGCTGGTGGTCGCTTGGCGGGTTGTTGGAATGATTCTCGATGTGGCCGTCGAACCCGACCCCGAGCAGGTTGGTGTTGGCCCGCGGGATCTGGTGTTCGTGAGCTACAGCCATGACGACGCGCAGTGGGCGCAGGCGCTGACCGGGCTGCTCAAGCCGCTGACCCGCAGCAAGCGGATGCGGTTGTGGGTCGATGTGGCCAACATCCGGGCCGGGGATGCGTGGCATCCCGAGATCGGGCGGGCGATCGAGCGAAGCCAGGTCGCGTTGCTGCTGGTCAGCGCCCGATTCTTGGCGTCGGACTACATCATGGACACCGAGCTACCGGCGCTGCGCGAGGCGGGTGTGCGGTTGGCGCCGGTGCTGGTCGGGGATTGCCTGTGGCCGCATGTCCCGGAACTCGCCGACGTGCAGTGGTTGCACGACCCCGGCCGAGACGGCGCGCTGAGCATGGTGGCGGATCAGGTCGGGGAACGGGATCGGCGACTGGTACGGGTCTGCAACCAGCTGATCGCCCTGCTCCCGACTGCCCCGCCCCTCGTGTCGCCCGACCCACGCCCGGCCTCACTCGAGGTGTCCGAAGTGGCCGCGGTCCCCGCAGGGACAACCTTGGGGGGGTTGTTCGGGGTGCCGGAGTTGCCGCCGGGGTATCTGGCCCGCGACGAGCTGACCGGGCTGATCGCCGCGATCGTGGCCCTGGACGGGGGCGCGGTCGGGTTGACCGGGGCCGTGGCCGCGGTGGGGGTGCACGGCCACGGGGGGATCGGGAAGTCGGTGCTGGCCGCCGCGCTGGCCCGCGACGACGGGGTTCGGTCCCGGTTCCCCGACGGGGTGCATTGGATCAGCGTCGGGGAACAGGCCGACATCCTGGGTGTGCAACTGGGGCTGCTGGCCCGGTTGGGGATGACGGGCGCGGCGCCGCGCACCCCGGCCGAGGCCTGCGACCGGCTCGCCGAGGTTCTCGCCGACCGGCGGGTGCTGCTGATCGTGGATGACGTGTGGACCGACGCGGCCGCGGTGGCGTTGCAGGTGACCGGCCCCCAGGGTCGGGTCCTCTACACCACCCGTGACCCGCAGATCCTCATCGCCGCCGGGGCGCGGCCGCACCGGGTCGGTGTGCTGTCACCGGCGGCCGCGCGGGCCTTGGCCGCCGCGATCCTCCACCTCGATCCCGATGACGTGCCGGTGGCTGCTCAGGCGGCGTTCGCCGAGGTGGGGCAGGTGGCGTTGGCGGTGGCGCTGCTGGCGGCGGCGGTCCGCGGCGGCGGCTCGTGGGACCAGGTCGCCGCCTTGTTGCGTCGTGACACCGACGTCTACGGCGATCACCCGTATGCGAACACGTTCAAGGCCATGCAGATCGCGATCGCTCACCTGCCCGTCGACCTGGCCGAGGCGCTGTTCAGCCTCGCGGTGTTCCCGCCCGACATTCAGATCCCGGTCGCGGCGATCATCCGATACTGGCAGCACACCCGTGCCCTCACCGCGGAGCAGACCATCCGCGACCTTGTCCTGCTCGCCGGGGCGAACGTGCTACACCTCGACAACCCCACCCACGACAACCCCACCACCCACGACAACCCCACTACCCACGACAACCCCACTACCCACGACAACCCCACTACCCACGACAACCTCGTCGACGACGACCTCACCGACGACGACCTCACCGACGCTGGGCACTCCGGTGGGGGCACGATCGGGTTCCACGACCTGCACCATGACTACCTCTTGCTCCATGCCGGGAAACCGGCGTTGCTGCATGCCGCGCTGCTCGATGCGTATCGCTGCGTGCTTCCCGCCGGAAGGACCGACCGATGAGCCGCGATCTCGCCTCCGCCCGCGCCGGGGTCACCGGACCGCCGGAGTGGTGGCGCCTGCCGGCGCACGAGCCCTACATCTGGGACCATCTGATCGAGCATCTCCGCGGCGCGGGCAACCGCCGGGAGATGGCCGCGACGGTGACCGACCCGGCCTACCTCGTGTGCCGGATCGCGACCGGCGGGGTCCACGCGGCCGAGGCCGACCTGGCCCGCGCCGGTGAGGTTCTGCCCGAGACCTCGTTAATCACTTGGTGGCAGGGCTGGATCAGCCGCCACGCCCATCACCTCGGGACGGCGGCGTACGACCACGATGACCGCACCTCGAACGGTGTCGCGCTGGCGCCGACGATGCTTGCCTGGCTGAACGCCGACGACGCCCGACCGCCGGAGGTCGACCCCACTCGGTTGGCACCCGTGCTGCCCGCTCCCCACTTGCACGCGCGGCGGGGACTTGTCGCACCGGCCACTGCGCTGGTTCGGGTCCTCACCGGCCACACCGACGGGGTGTGGGCGGTGGCGTGGTCGCCTGATGGCACCCGCCTCGCCACCGCCGGCGGCGAGGGAACGGTGCGGTTGTGGGATCCGGGTACCGGGCAGTCGATCAGCGCCCTTACCGGCCACACCGGCGGGGTGAGGGCGGTGGCGTGGTCGCCTGATGGCACCCGCCTGGCCACCAGCGGCGGCGGCTTCGGCGAGGGAACGGTGCGGTTGTGGGATCCGGGTACCGGGCAGTCGATCAGCGCCCTTACCGGCCACCCCGGCGGGGTGAGGGCGGTGGCGTGGTCGCCCGACGGCACCCGCCTGGCCACCGCCGGCGGCTTCGGTGAGGGAACGGTGGGGTTGTGGGATCCGGTCACGGGGCAGCTGATCAGCACCCTCACCGGCCACCCCGGCGGGGTGAGGGCGGTGGCGTGGTCGCCCGACGGCACCCGCC
>CAXTTN010000061.1:21981-26358 GCA_964247105.1 uncultured Pseudonocardia sp. | reverse complement strand
GTCACGGCGTCGCGCGGGACGGTGGCGAGCATCCCGGCCACGCAGAGCACCGCCAGCACCGTGATCAGCACGAACGCGAGGCGCCAGCCGGCCAGCCCACCCAGGAACGTGGCTGCGGGCACGCCGACCAGGTTCGCGACCGTCAGCCCCAGGAGCATCGACGCCACGGCCGACGACCGACGGCGCGCGGGCACCAGCGAGGCCGCCACCAGCGCCCCGACGCCGAAGAACGCGCCGTGCGGCAGGCCGGACAGGAACCGCGCCGCGAGGAGCCAGCCGAAGCCGGGGGCCACCGCAGCGAGCGCGTTGGCCGCGGCGAAGAGCGTCATGAACAGCAGCAGCGCGGTGCGGCGGCGCAGCCGGACGGCCGCCGCGGTGAGCAGCGGCGCCCCGACGACGACGCCGACGGCGTAGGCGGTGACGAGGTTGCCCGCCACCGGGACGGACACGGACAGGTCGGTGGCGATACGGGGCAGCAGACCCATCACGGCGAACTCGGTGAGCCCGATGGCGAACGCCCCCAGCGCCATCGCGACGATCGCGACGGCCACGTGGACTCCTCTGACGACGGCGAGCGGTGGACGACCGCGCGTCCCCGCAGCAGCCCCGGGTCACGCTACGCCGTCCATCGAATCGATTCGACGTGAGCTGTGCCGCACCCACCCCAGGTACGAGCGGCGCGTCCGTCGCGACCGGTGCGACGGGACTGCCGCTCGTACTCGGAGGATCGGGGAGGGGCGCGGGTCAGCGCGTCGCGCGGAGGTGTTCGGCGATGTCGGCTATGCGGCCGAGGACCCCGTTCAGGAACCGCGGGCTGTCGTCGGTGGAGAGGGTGCGTGCCAGCTCCACCGCTTCCGTGATCGCCACCGGGTCGTCGATCTCGTCGACCCACAGCAGCTCGAAGACCCCGATGCGCAGCAGGGTGCGGTCGACCGCGGGCATCCGCGCCACCGACCAGCCCTCGGCGTGCTCGGCGAGCAGCTGGTCGATCCGCCCGCGGTGCTCGACGACGCCCTCGACGAGCATCGCGGCGTACTCCGACACGGGTGGGGCGTCGTCGGTCTCGCGGCGCTGCGCCAGCACGGCCAGCGGATCGTCGCCGCGGGCCTCGGACTCGAACAGGATGTCCAGCGCGCGTTTCCGCGCCTTGGTGCGCGCTCGCAACATCAGGAGCTGACGCGGCCCAGGTAGCGCCCGTCGCGGGTGTCCACCTTGACCTTCTCGCCGGTGGTGACGAAGAGCGGCACCTGGATCTCCGCACCCGTCTCCAGCGTGGCGGGCTTCGTGCCGCCGGTGGAGCGGTCGCCCTGCAGGCCGGGGTCGGTGTGGGAGATGACCAGCTCCACCGACGTCGGCAGCTCGATGTAGAGCGGCACGCTCTCGTGCAGCGCGACCATCGCGGTCTGGTTCTCCAGCAGGTAGCCGGCGTTGCTGCCGACCGTGCCCTCGGGGATCGGGATCTGGTCGTAGGTGTCGCCGTCCATGAAGACGAAATCGGCGCCGTCGCGGTAGAGGTAGGTCATGTCGCGGCGGTCGACGGTGGCGGTGTCGACCTTCGTGCCGGCGTTGAAGGTCTTGTCGACGACCTTCCCCGTCATCACGTTCTTCAACGTGGTGCGCACGAAGGCGCCGCCCTTGCCGGGCTTGACGTGCTGGAAGGCCGTGACCGTCCACAGCTGGCCGTCGAGGTTGAGGACCAGGCCGTTCTTGAGGTCGTTGGTTGTGGCCACGTGCGTGCATCTCCTGCGTCTGTGCTGGGCGCGGGAGCCGTCACGCGCCGGGTCTGCGGCGCCGTTCTCGGCGCTGCTGTCGGGCGCCTCCGCGGCAGAGCGAGTACGTCGGCGCCGTCGTCCGCCGTCCAGCCTACCGTCTAGACCTCGACCAGGTCCTTGGTGGTCAGCGTGAGCAGCTCCGGACCGCTGTCCCGGACGATCAGCGTGTCCTCGATCCGCACCCCGCCCCGGCCTTCCAGGTACACGCCGGGCTCCACGGTGACGGCCATGCCCGCCGCCAGCGCACCGGTGCCGGTCGCGGCCAGCGCCGGGGCCTCGTGGATCTGCAGGCCGACGCCGTGCCCGAGGCCGTGGACGAACTCCTCGCCGCGCCCGGCGTCGGCGACGACCGAACGGGCGGCCCCGTCCACCGCGGCGACCTCGACGCCCGGTGACAGCGCCGCGCACCCGGCCTGCTGCGCCGCCGCGACCAGGGCATACAGCTCGCGCTGCCACCCCGTCGGCGGGCCGAGGACGACCACGCGGGTCATGTCGGAGTGGTAGCCGCCGACGAGCGCGCCGAAGTCCATCTTCACCAGGTCGCCGCGGCGCAGCTCCGAGGCCGTCGGCCGGTGGTGGGGCACCGCCGAGTGCGCACCCGCGGCGACGATGGTCGCGAACGACGGGCCGTCCGCGCCGTGGGCTCGCATCCGGGTCTCGAGATCCAGCGCCACCTCGATCTCGGTGCGCCCCGGGGCGAGCCCACCGGCGGTGACCAGCCCGGCGAGCGCGGCGTCGGCGGCGGCACACGCGGCACGCAGCAGCGCGACCTCGGACTCGTCCTTCACCAGCCGCAGCGCCTCGACGAGCCCCGGAGCGCGCTCCAGCCGCGCGGCGTCGGCCGCCTCGGTCAGCGCGGCGTGGCCGTCGACGGTGACGTGCCCCGACTCGAACCCCAGCACGCCCTTCGCGTCGCGGGCGAGCGCGAGCGCGCTGGCCCGGTCGATCAGCGTCGCGAGGCCGGGCACCTGCTCCGCGGCCTGGGTGCGGTAGCGGCCGTCGGTGCAGAACCGGCTCGCCCCCTCGCCGTCGGCGTGCACGAGCAGCGCGGCGTTGGAGCCGGTGAAGCCGGTGAGGTAGCGGACGTTGACCAGATCGGTCACCAGCAGCGCATCCAGCTCCGCGGCCCGCAGCAGGGCCCGCAGGGCGTCGCGGCGCAGTGCCGTCACTGCTCGGCGATCCAGCGCAGGGCCAGCGCGTAGCCGCTCACCCCGAGGCCGACGATGACGCCGCTCGCCACCGCGGAGATGTAGGAGTGGTGGCGGAACTCCTCGCGCTTGTGCACGTTCGAGATGTGCACCTCCACCAGCGGCGCCGTGAGCTGGGCGCACGCGTCGCGGACCGCCACCGAGGTGTGGGTCCACGCGGCCGCGTTGAGCACGACGGGGGTGTCGGCGTCCGCTGCCGCGTGCAACCAGCCCAGCAGCTCGCCCTCGTGGTCGGTCTGGCGCACCTCCACGTCCAGGCCCACCTCGGCCCCGACCTTCTCGCACCGCCCCACGAGGTCCGCGTACGTCGTCGAGCCGTAGACGGCGGGCTCGCGGGTGCCCAGCCGCCCGAGGTTGGGGCCGTTGAGCACCAGCACGGCTCGGGTGTTCGGGTGGGTCGGCGTGGTCACGACGCGTTCACCGCCGCGTACGCCCGCTCCAGCAGGGCCGGTTCGGGCCCCTCCAGGCGTCCGGGCTGGGCGAGACCGTCGAGGACGACGAACCGCAGCGTTCCCGACCGCGCCTTCTTGTCCCCGCGCATGGTCTCGATCAGCTCGGGCAGCACGTCGGGGATGTAGGACACCGGCAGCCCGACCGACTCCAGGACGGCGCGGTGACGATCGGCGGTGGCGTCGTCGAGCCGTCCGGCGGCCCGGGCCAGCTCGGCGGCGAACACGAGCCCCACGCTGACCGCCGCCCCGTGCCGCCACGTGTAGTTCTCGCGGCGCTCGATGGCGTGGCCGAGCGTGTGGCCGTAGTTGAGGATCTCGCGCAGGTGCGACTCGCGCAGGTCGGAGGCGACCACCCGGGCCTTCACCCGGATGGACCGTTCGACCAGCTCGGGCAGCACCGCGCCGGCGGGGTCGAGTGCGGCGGCCGGATCGGCCTCCACGAGGTCGAGGATCACCGGGTCCGCGATGAAGCCGGTCTTGATGATCTCCGCGCTGCCCGCGATGACCTCGGGGGACGGCAGCGTGTCGAGGGTCGCGAGGTCGACGAGCACCGCCGACGGCTCGTGGAACGCCCCGACCAGGTTCTTGCCGGCCGAGGTGTTGATGCCGGTCTTGCCGCCGACCGCGGCGTCCACCATGGCGAGCAGGGTGGTGGGCACGTGCACCACGCGCAGGCCCCGCATCCAGGTGGCCGCCACGAAGCCGGCGAGGTCGGTGGCGGCGCCCCCACCCAACGAGATCACCAGGTCGCCGCGGGTGAGCCCGACCCGGCCGCACACCTCCCAGCAGAACCCGGCGACCGCGAGGGCCTTGCCGGCCTCGGCGTCGGGGATCTCGACGCGGTGCGCGTCGATGCCCACGGCCACGAGCTCGGCCCGGATCTGCTCGGCCACGTCGGCCAGCGCCGGCTGGTGCACGAGCAGGGCCGCCGACGCCCCGAGCTCG
>CAXTTN010000061.1:0-21971 GCA_964247105.1 uncultured Pseudonocardia sp. | reverse complement strand
CCGGTCGCGGACCCCGCGCCCGACCAGCACGGGATAGGGACGCTCGCTGGCGACGTCGATCCGGACGGCCGCGGCCGCCTGCTCCCCGGCCGTTGCCGGCGCTGCGTGCTCCACGCCGCCGACCTTACCGAGGGCGCGCGGAGCCGCGCGTTCCGTACGACGGGGCCGGCCGCGCGCGCTCACCCGCGCGACGCGCGCACCGCAGCACGCGCGCCGCACGCACACCCGCGCGACGCGCGCATCGCAGCACGCGCGCCGCACGCACAACGCGCGCGTGGGGCCGCACGCGGAAGCCGCGCGCGCGTTCACCTCGCCACGCGGGCACCGCAGCACGCGCGCCGCACGCACAACGCGCGCGTGGAGGCCCCACGCGGAGACCGCGCGCGCGTTCACCTCGCCACGCGGACACCGCAGCACGCGCACCACACGCACAACGCGCGCGTGGAGGCCCCACGCGGAGGCCCCACGCCGAGCCCGCGCGCGCTTACCTGCGCGACGCGCGCATCGCAGCACGCGCACCGCACGCACAACGCGCGCGCCGGGCGCGCGGTCGGTGCGGGCGCGCGGTCAGGAGCGGACCGTCGGGTCGGGCAGGGGCGCCGAACCGGCGGCCGCCCCGTAGGGGGTGGGGACGTCCAGCGGGTCGGCGGGATCGACCGGATCCGCCGGAGCGCCGGCAGGCACCTCGCCGATCGCCTCCAGCACCGCCCGCGCCACCTGGTTGGCGCTGCGCCGGCCGGTGTCGACCACGACGGTCGCCACCTCCCGGTAGAGGGGGGCCCTGGCGTCGAGCAGGGCTTTGAAGGTGGCTCGGGGGTTGACCCCGGCCAGCAGTGGCCGGGCCGTGGACATCCCGGTGCGGCGCAGACCGTCGGAGAGCCCGACGCTCAGGTGCACGACCCGGTGCCCGCGCAGACGGGCGCGGGTGACGTCGGCCAGCACCGATCCGCCGCCCAGCGCGAGCACACCGTCCGTGCCGACCAGGGCCTCGGCCACGACCTCCCGCTCCAGCGCCCGGAACGCGTCCTCGCCGTCCTGGAGGAACATGTCCGCGATCGGCTTGCCCGCCCGCTCGACGATCAGGGTGTCCACGTCGGTGAAGGCCACGTCGAGGCGGCTGGCCAGCACCCGGCCGACGGTCGTCTTACCGGCCCCTGGTGGACCGACCAGCACCAGGACGGGACGTCTCTCCGAGATCACCGGAGCCAGGTTACCGACCACGGTGCGCGGCGCGTTCCACCCTCCGGCGGATCGTCGGTGCGCACACCCGCCGTGACCCCGGACTGCGCCGATCCGGTGATCGGCTACGCTCGCTGCGCGGTCCGGATGGCCGCATTCGACGGAAAGTAGCGCCGCCTCTCGCACGATCGGAGTGACCGGGTGCACGACGCGAACCGCCCCATCTCCCGGGCCGTCCGGTGACGGCAGACCCGGGCGAGCCGCCCGCCCACCCGCTGCGCCCGCGCACCGAGGACGACCCTCCGCCGCCCCGGCGCGAGCAGCTGCCCCTGCCGCGACGATCGCAGCAGCGTCACCTGGAGCCGCAGCTGCGCATGCCGGGCAGCGGCGGCGAGGGGACGCCGTTCGAGCCGTTCGACAGCCCGGCACCGGATCCGGCGCCGGCCCGCGTCACGCCGGGCGAGGCGCCTGCCGCGTTCCGGGCCGGCACGACCCGCGGCCGGTCGGACCGCACCGCCCGGCCGGCGCGGAAGCGCTCGGCGGACGGTCGGTTCCGCTCCGAACGCTCGTAGCCGGCGGCCGCCGCCGGAGGTTCCGGCGGCACAGGCTCTAGCCCCGCTCTAGCCCCGCGGGGCGAGGTGCTCGGCGGAGGCCTCCAGGTAGGAGCGCAGGTTGCGACGGGTCTCGCCGAGCGAATCGCCCCCGAACTTCTCCACGGCCGCGTCGGCGAGCACGAGCGCGACCATCGCCTCGGCCACCACGCCCGCCGCCGGCACCGCGCACACGTCGGAGCGCTGGTGGATGGCCTGCGCCGCCAGCCCGGTGGCGACGTCGATCGTCTGCAGGGCCCGCGGCACCGTGGAGATCGGCTTCATCGCGACCCGGACGCGCACCGGCTCGCCGTTGGTCATGCCGCCCTCGATCCCGCCCGCGCGGTTGGAGAGCCGCTTCACGGGATCCCCGGGGATCATCTCGTCGTGCGCCGCGCTGCCCCGGCGCCGCGCCGTGCGGAAGCCGTCGCCGATCTCCACGCCCTTCATGGCCTGGATGCCCATCAGCGCGCCCGCGAGCCGGGCGTCGAGCCGCCGATCGGAGTGCACGTAGGAGCCCAGCCCCACCGGCAGCCCGTAGGCGATGACCTCGACGACACCTCCGAGAGTGTCGCCCTCGCGCTGCGCGGCGTCGACCTCGGCCACCATCGCGGCCGTGGCCGCGTCCGAGTACGCCCGGACCGGGCTCGCGTCCACCCGCTCCAGCTCGTGCGGGCCGGGCTGCTCGTCGTCGGGGGCGACGACGGTGCCGAGCTCGACGACGTGCGACACGATGTCGACGTCGAACGCCTGCTTGAGGAACGCGCGGGCCACGGTTCCGAGCACGACCCGCGAGGCCGTCTCCCGCGCGCTGGCCCGCTCCAGGACCGGGCGCGCGTCGTCGAACCCGTACTTCGTCATGCCGGCGAGATCGGCGTGGCCCGGCCGCGGACGGGTCAGCGGGGCGTTGCGCGCCCGGTTCTCGATCAGCTCGGGATCGACGGGATCGGCGGCCATCACCGTCTCCCACTTGGGCCACTCGGTGTTGGCGATGCGCACCGCGATCGGGCCGCCCTGGGTGACGCCGTGCCGGACCCCGCCGATGATCTCCAGCTCGTCGGCCTCGAACTTCATCCGCGCGCCGCGGCCGTGGCCGAGCCTGCGGCGGGCCAGCTCGGCGGCCAGCTCCTTGGTGGTGATCCCGACACCGGCGACCATGCCCTCGAGCACGGCGACCAGCGCGGGACCGTGGGATTCCCCGGCGGTGATCCAGCGCAGCACGGGCGCCATCCTCTCACCCCCCTCCGACCCCGACCGCCGCGCCCGTCACGACCACCCACCCGGCCACCAGCATCGACGGGCCGTGCGGCAGCGCCGCGCCCCGGCCCACCCGCCCGGCGGCCAGGAGCCCGACGGCGGCCAGGCCGGTGAGCAGCGCCGCCAGGCCGGCGGCGAGCACCAGCGCGGCCCACGACACCGCGGCGAGCACCGCCCCGAGCGGTGCCGCCAGCTTGACGTCACCGGCACCCAGGGCGCGCGGCGCGAGCAGGTGCACCGCGGCATGGACCGCCGCCGCGAGCAGGGCCCCGGCCACACCCCTCGACACCGCCGCGGGCCCGAGCGGCGCGAGCACCAGCAGGGCAACCGGCAGCGCGGGCAACGTCAGCGCGTCGGGCAGCCGGCGGTGGCGGACGTCGACCACCGCCGCCGCGACGCCGAGCCAGCCGAGACCGAGCACAGCGGGCAGCCAGGCTCCCCCCATCGCCCCGGCGGCCCACAGCGCCCCCGGCACCGCCCAGGCCGCCCCGACCGCCAGCTCGCAGACCGGCGCGCGTACCCGGGCGCCCCGCCGCAGGCGGGCCAGCAGCCGCCCGGCCAGCGCGCCCGCGACCGCTCCCGCGCAGCCGAACAGGACCGCGACGACGAGAACTCCCAGCCCGGTGCCGTTCACCGATCCTGTCTCCCGACGCGAGCGAGCGGTGGCGTCGGTACGGGCGATGTGCGTCTCATGCCCTCGATCGTGCGGTCCCCGGACGCCGTCCACCACCCCCACGTCGCCACCTGGGGATGCGCTCCCCCCGATGGGGACAACATGCGGCGGGCATACCTCCGGCACCCCTGGACGTTGGTGATCTGTGATAGCCCGGTCCCCGCTACGAGGAGTACTCATGCCCGTCGACCCCGGCCTGCTCGACCTGTTCACCGCCGCGCGCGGCGGCACCCTGCTGACGATCAAGCGCGACGGCCGCCCCCAGGCCTCGGTCGTGACCCATGCCTTCGACGCGGCCACGCAGACCCTGCGGGTGTCGATCACCGAACCGCGCGCGAAGACCCGCAACCTGCGCCGCGACCCCCGCGCGAGCTACGTCGTGACCTCGCCTGACCTGCGTGCCTACGCGGTCGGCGACGGCACGGCCGTATTGACGCCGCCGGCCGCGGACCCGCACGACGACACCGTCGAGGCGCTGGTGGGCCTCTACCGCACCATCGCCGGCGAGCACCCGGACTGGGCCGAGTACCGCGCCGCGATGGTCGCCGACCAGCGGGTGCTGCTGACGCTCACGCTCGACCACGTCTACGGCTGGGTCATGCCGGCATGATCGTCGTCAGCGGTGCGGGAGCGTCGGATCCGTCGCGTCCGCACCGCTGACGGCGATCACGGCCGCGTCGAGCACCGCCGTCACCGGGCCGGGATCCCCCACCGCCATCAGGAGGGCGCCCGGGCCGTCGAGGTCGCTCCACGCCCACCGCACTCCCGGCGTCTCCCCCGCACCGCCCGGCCCGGCGCGCCCGGCGAGCACGAGCGTGCCCACGGCCCGGGCACCGGCGGTGCCGCCCGGGCCGCGCAGGGCCGGGTCGGCGCCGTCCAGCACGGCGGTGTGGGCGAGCAGCGGATCCCCGTCCAGTGTCACCGCGAGGTGGCCGCGGTAGCGCCCGCCTGCGCATCCGTGCCGGCCGAGCACCACGATCTCCCGGACGACGGCGGAACCGCCCGGCCCGAGACACACCCGCAGGCTCGTGTCGAACACGGCGCCGTCGGTGACGATCACCGGTTCGGGCGCCCAGTCCAGCCGGCCGCCCGCGCCGGCCGCGACGGTCGTGTCCCATCGCGCCGCCCGGCCGCCGCGACCGGGCTGCACCAGCGTCGCGCCCGCGCTGCGCACCCGCAGGGCCGCACCGTCGCCGATCCGCACGTCGAGCGCGAGGACGTCGCCCCCGAGCGGGCCGCCCGCGCCGTGGACGAGGTGCACCTGCTCGGTCCCGGTCGGGCGGAGTACTACGGGCCAGGCGTGTGACCAGCGGATCCGGGGGCGCCCGCCGTCGCGGTCGGCCGTCAGGGTCGCGGTGGCCGTCAACCCGTCGCGCACGGCGGGCGCCACGGCCGTCACGGACGCCGGGCCCGCACCTGCGCGGTGATCCACTCGACGATCGGGGCGGCGTCGGGCTGCTCCCGCAGCGAGACGAGCACCGTCGGACGGCCCTCGCGCACCTTCTCCGCGTCGACGCGCATGACGTCGAGATCCGCCCCGACCAGCGGCGCGAGGTCGATCTTGTTGATCACCAGGAGGTCGGACCGCGTGACACCGGGGCCGCCCTTGCGCGGCACCTTGTCGCCGCCCGCCACGTCCAGCACGAAGATCTGGGCGTGCACGAGCCCGTAGCTGAACGTGGCCGTGAGGTTGTCGCCGCCGCTCTCGACGAGCACGAGATCGGGGTCGTGGCGGGCTTCGAGCGCCTCCACGGCGTCGAGGTTGGCGGTGATGTCGTCGCGGATCGCGGTGTGCGGGCAGCAGCCGGTGCGCACGGCGCGGATCCGGTCGTCGGGCAGGACGCCGTGGCGACGCAGGAACTCGGCGTCCTCCTCGGTGTAGATGTCGTTGGTCACCACCGCGAGCGACAGCTCCTCGCGCAGGGCCCGGCACAACGCCGCGACCAGCGCGGTCTTGCCGCCGCCGACGGGTCCGCCGATGCCGATCCGGAGCGCGCCCGCGCGGCCCGCGGCCAGGGGGACGTGGGCGGTGAGCTGGTCGTCACGATGCAAAGAGAGTCGCCTCCGAGGTGTCGTGGAGCTGGGCGAGGACGTCGTGCAGGGGGCTGCCGTCGGCGGGCAGCAGGGCGGGGTCGTCAGCGCGGACGGCGAGAGCGGCGTCGGTGGCCGCCGCGGCGGCCACCGGTTCGGCGGACCGTCCGGCCGCGGCGGCGACGGCGGCCACGGCCAGCGGGTCGAGACCCAGCAGCCGGACGGCGGCGCTGCACGCGCCCCCGACGAGGTGGTGCAGCGCGAGCCCGGCCGCCCCGGCCGGCGTCCCCCCGGCCCCGGCCGCGGCGACACCGAGGACGAGCGGGTGGTGCACCGACGGCAGGGCCCGCAGCGCGTCGACGGCGGGCCCCGGCCAGGCGAGCGCGACGGTCCGCAGGAGCGCGGCCCCCTGCGCACGCGAGGCGAGCCGCAGGGCGGCAGACGGCACGCGAGCCGAGACGGCGGCGTCCCAGCGCCCCCAGCGGGTTGCAGCATGGTGGCTTCGCTCCAACGAGATCGGAGTAAAGCCACCATGCTGCAACCTGGGGCCGGCAGCCAGGGCACACGCCGCAGCCGCGGCCGCCGCCGTCACGCGGGCGCCCGTCGCCAGGCGGCCGTCCAGGAAAGCGGCCAGGTCGGTGACCGTGCGGATCAGGCCCCGATCGACCAGCGCCTCCACGCCGCCGGAGTGGCCGTGGCCCCCGGACGGGATCCGCGAGTCGGCGAGCAGGAGCAGGCCCGACGGCACCGTCAGCGGGGCGTGGGGCATCGCACTCCGTTCCGTCGTGCCGTGGCTCGCCGAGGAACCTACCCCGCCGCGCGGGCGGGCCGGGTTGCCACCGCGTCACGTCCTGCATCCTTTGGCCGATCCGCGGCGTGGCGGGGGCTCCTACCGTCGGCGCCCATGAACACACCGGACAGGTGGCTCTACCCGGCGGTCACCGGTGCCTTCCTGCTGATCTTCGTCGGCTCCATCGCCCTGACCTTCGGCGACCTCGCGACCACCCGCGCAGACACCGCCGCCCTGGGCTACCCGGCCTTCCTGGTGGTCCCGCAGGGGATCGCGAAGGTCCTGGGCCTGATCGCGATCCTGTCGCGCCGGTCGCGCCTGCTGACCGGGCTCGCCTTCGCCGGCTTCTTCTACGACACCGCCCTGGCGCTGGCCGGCCACATCGCGCAACGGGACCTGCCGAACATCGCGCTGGCGACCGCCGGCATGCTCGCGACGGCCGGTGCCTACTGGGTGCACCAGAGGCGTTTCGCCGGTTCAGCGGGCACACTGACCCGGTGACGAGCGCCACGCGGCCCGGGCTGGGGGCCGCACTCACCGCCGTCATCTTCGTCGTGTCGTTCGTCTTCTCCTACGGCCCCGGCGCCACCCGGATGTCGTTGCCGGGAGCGCTGGCGATCTCGGCGGTGGCGACGGGCGCGGTCTGGCTGAGCGCGCGTCGGCCGGCGGCGGCGCTGGTCGCGGCGGGGGTGCTGACGGTCGGCCTGCCACTGATCGGCTCGACCTTCGCCGTGATGGACCTCGTCGTGGTGTTCGTCGTGTTCCAGGTGGTGCTCCTCGGCGACCTCCGGCCATGGGTCGTGGCCGTGGCCTGCCTGGTCATGCTGACCGTCAACGACGTCTGGCTGCGCACATCCGAGGGCCGGGGCTTCGCGGACCCCGGGGTCCTGTACCCGCTGCTGCTCACCTGCCTGGCCGTCGGGCTGAGCCTGCAGAGCAGGCGGGTCCGCCGCCAGCACGACGAGATCGTGCTCCTGCGCGACGCCGACCGGCTGCGGGCGGTCTCCGACGAGCGGCGCCGGATCGCCCGCGACCTGCACGACCACGCCGCGCACCACCTGTCCTCGCTGGTGGTGCGCAACAAGCTCGCCCGGCGGGTGGACACCGTCGAGGCGCTCGACGACGCGGCCCGGTTCACGGCCACGACCGCGGCCGACGCCCTCGACTCGATGCGCCGGATCGTGCACGTGCTCACCACCGACGCCGCCGCCCCCCTGACCCCCTCGCCCCGGCTGTCGGACCTCGATGTCCTGGTGGCGTCGATGGAGGCGGCGGGGCTGCGGATCGAGCGCGGCCCCGTCGACGACGTGGGCGGGGTGCCCGACGACGTCGCCGGTGCCGCCGTCAGGATCGTGGGCGAGGCGCTGGCCAACGTCCTGCGGCACCGCGGGCCCGGCCGGGCCTGGCTCGACGTCCACCACGAGCCCCGCGCGGTCACCGTGCAGGTCGACGACGACGGCCCCGGTACCTGGACGCCCGAGGCGGCCGCCCACCACCTCCCCGGCCACTACGGCATCCTCGGCATGCGGGAACGGGCCGAGTCGTGCGGCGGTCACCTCACCGTCGGCCCGTCACCGCGCGGTGGGTGGCGCGTGGCCGCCGTCCTCCCCCTGGCGTGAGCCCCATCGAGGCGGTGATCGCCGACGACGACCCCCGGGTGCGGCGCGACTTCGCGATCCTGCTCGACCTCGAACCCGACATCGCCGTCGTCGGCACGGCCGCGAACGGCGCCGAGGCCGTGGAGGTCTGCACGGCGCTCGAACCGCACGTCGTCGTCATGGACGTGCGGATGCCGCGCACCGACGGCATCGAGGCCACGCGACAGCTCCGCCGACGCTTCCGCGACCGGTGCCGGGTCCTCGTCGTCACCACCTTCGACCTCGACGACTACGTGCTCGGCGCCGTTCGCGCCGGGGCCGGCGGCTTCGTGCTCAAGGACCAGGCCCCGGAGCTGCTCGCGGCGGCGGTGCGCACCGTCGCCGCCGGTGACGGCATCGTCTCCCCCCGCGCCACCGCCCGGCTGCTGCGCGAGCTCGTCGCACCGGGGCGGGCGGGCGAGCGGTTGCCGGGCGGGCTCACCGACCGCGAGGCCGACCTGGTGACGCTCATGGCGCGGGGGCTCAGCAACGAGGAGATCGCGGCGCGGGCGCGCATCTCACGCGCGACGGTCAAGACCCACGTCAGCAACATCCTCGCGAAGCTGGGCCTGACCAGCCGCCTGCAGATCGTCGTGTGGGCCTACGAGCACGGCCTGAACCCGCCCAGGAGCTGACGTCCCCACCACCGACCCGCTCGCTCAGAACAGGAAGTACCGCTGGGCCATCGGCAGCTCGGCCGCGGGCGCGGGCTCCACCACCTCGCCGTCGATCCGGACGGTGAACGTGTCCGGCTCGACCTCGATCCGCGGCAGGGCGTCGTTGTTCGGCATGTCGGCCTTGGTGAGGCGCCGGGTGTCCGTGACGGGCACCAGCCGCCGCCGGACGTCGAGCCGGTCCGACAGCCCGCCGTCGAGCGCGGTCGGCGCCACGAAGTGCACCGACGTGGCCGCCGCCGTCACCGCCGACGCGCCCCACATCGGCCGCGGGAGCTGCGGTTGCGGCGTCGGGATGGAGGCGTTGGCGTCACCCATCGTCGCGTACGCGATCACGCCGCCCTTGAGCACCAGCGCCGGCCGCACGCCGAAGAACGCGGGCTTGTAGAGCACCAGGTCGGCGAGCTTGCCGATCGCGATCGAGCCGACCTCGGCGTCGAGGCCGTGGGCGATCGCCGGGCAGATCGTGTACTTCGCGACGTAGCGCCGCGCGCGCAAGTTGTCGGCCGCTCCGTCGCCGGGCGCCGAGCCCCACCGCTTCTTGCCGACGTGCGCGGTCTGCCAGGTCCGCAGCGGCACCTCCCCGACGCGTCCCATCGCCTGCGAGTCCGAGCCGATCATCGAGATGGCGCCGATGTCGTGCAGCAGGTCCTCCGCCGCGATCGTCGACGGGCGGATGCGGCTCTCGGCGAACGCGAGGTCCTCCGGGACGGTCGGCTTGAGGTGGTGGCAGACCATCAGCATGTCGAGGTGCTCGTCGACGGTGTTGACGGTGTGCGGGCGCGTCGGGTTCGTGGACGACGGCAGCACGTGCGGCTGCCCCGCGACGGTGATGATGTCCGGCGCGTGTCCGCCCCCGGCCCCCTCGGTGTGGTAGGCGTGGATGCCCCGGCCGCCGATCGCGGCGAGCGTGTCCTGCACGTAGCCGGCCTCGTTGAGCGTGTCGGTGTGGATCGCCACCTGCACGCCGGTCTGGTCGGCCACCCTCAGGCAGGCGTCGATCGCGGCGGGCGTCGACCCCCAGTCCTCGTGCAGCTTGAACCCGGAGATGCCGGTCTCGACCTGCTCGTGCAGCGCGTCGACGCTCACGGTGTTGCCCTTGCCGAGCAGCGCGATGTTGATCGGGTACTCGTCGAGCGACTCCAGGATCCGCGCCACGTACCACGCGCCGGGCGTCACGGTGGTGGCCTTCGTGCCGTCGGCCGGGCCGGTGCCGCCCGCGATCCAGGTGGTGACGCCCGAGCCGAGCGCCTCCGGGATCTGCGTCGGGGAGATGAGGTGGACGTGGCAGTCCACGCCGCCGGCCGTCATGATCATCCCGTTGCCGGCGATGATCTCGGTGGACGGGCCGATCACCAGCGCGGGGTCGACCCCGTCCATGATGTCGGGGTTGCCGGCCTTGCCGATGCCCACGATCCGGCCGTCGCGCACGCCGACGTCGGCCTTGATCACCCCCCAGTGGTCGAGGATGAGCGCGCCGGTGATGACGAGGTCGGGGGTGCCCTCGGCGCGGGTGGCGCGCGACTGCCCCATCGACTCGCGGATCACCTTGCCCCCGCCGAACACCACCTCGTCGCCGCCCTGCGGGCCGCCGCAGCGGTCCTCGGTGATCTCGATGAACAGGTCGGTGTCGGCGAGCCGGACGCGGTCGCCGGTGGTGGGGCCGTAGAGGTCGGCGTAGCGCGGACGGTCGATGCTCCAGGGGCCGGTCACGAGCCCGCCAGCCGAAGCCCCGGCACCGTCCTCGTCCCGCCCAGGTCCACCAGCGACACCGTGCGCTCCACCCCCGGCTCGAACCGGACGGCGGTGCCCGCGGGCACGGCGAGGCGCTTGCCCCGGGCCAGCTCCCGGTCGAACAGCAGCGCCGGGTTGGTCGCCGCGAAGTGGTAGTGCGACCCCACCTGGACCGGCCGGTCGCCCGAGTTCACGACCGTGATCGCCACGCGCTCGCGGTCGATCGGGACCGAGGTCGGGGCCAGCTCGTACTCGCCCGGGATCACTGGATGGGCCGATGCACGGTGACGAGCTTGGTGCCGTCGGGGAAGGTGGCCTCCATCTGGATCTCGTCGACCATCTCCGCCACCCCCTCCATGACGTCGTCCCTGGTCAGGACGCTCTGCCCGCCGGTCATCAGCTCGGCGACGCTGCGCCCGTCGCGCGCGCCCTCCAGCACCCACGCGCTGATCAGCGCGACGCTCTCGGGGTAGTTGAGCTTCAGCCCGCGTTCCCGGCGCTGCTGCGCCAGGCCCGCGGCGACGTGCAGGAGCAACCGCTCCTGCTCGTGGGGCGACAACAGCACCGTGGGACCTCCTCGCGCCGGCGAACGAGATCAACCTAGTGCCGGGCCGTGTCGCTGGGGTAACGCGAGGCAGGATGACCGTCGTGATCCGAGCCGAGGTCGACCACGGTCTCGCCGAGCTCGTCGGCGACCCCGACCGGCCCCAGGGCTGGACCCTCCTGGTGGACGGCACCGCGCAGTCCCACGTCGACCTCGACGACCCGACCCACCTCGAGTTCGAGTACGTGCGCCGGCTCGGCCACGTCGTCGACCTGATCGCGCCGCCCGCGGCGCCCCTGCGCGCGCTGCACCTGGGCGGCGGGGCGTGGACGCTGGCCCGCTACGTCGCGGTGACCCGCCCGGGGTCGCGCCAGCAGGTCGTGGAGCTCGACGCCGCGCTGGCCGATCTCGTGGCGTCCCGGCTCCCGGCGGACGGGCTGGGCATCGAGGTCGTCGTCGCGGACGCGCGGGCCGCGTGCGAGCGCGTGCCGCCCGGGTCGGTCGACCTCCTCGTGCTCGACGTCTTCGCGGGCGCCCGCACCCCGTCGCACCTGACGTCGGCCGAGTTCGTCGGGGCGGCGGCCCGCGCGCTCGCCCCCGGCGGCGTCTACGCCGCCAACGTCGCCGACGGCGGCACGCTCGCGTTCGCCCGCACCCAGGTCGCCGCCGCGGCCGCGGTGTTCGACGCGCTCGCACTCCTCGCGGCGCCGGACCTCCTGCACGGGCGGCGCTTCGGCAACCTCGTGCTGGTCGGCTCCGCCGACCCGCTGCCGGAGCGGGCCCTCACCCGCCGCGCCACGGCCGACCCGTTCCGCGCCCGCGTGCTCGACGACGCCGCGGCCCGGCGGTTCGCCCGGGACGCGCAAGTCCCCGGGGACCGGACGGCGACCCCGTCCCCGATGCCCCCGCCCGGCTTCTTCGGCCGCCCGGGGTGAACCGCAGCAGGGTGCCACTGCTGCGGCCGACCCGCAGCGGTGCCACCCTGCTGCACTCCGGCGAGCGCCTCAGATGGCGCCGTTCTTCTCCGCCTCGGTGACGTTGGCCTGGTGCTCGGCCAGCGTCGTCGCGAAGCACGACGTGCCGTCCTTCTGGCAGCGCACGAAGAACAGCCACGGGCCCGCGGCCGGGGCCAGCGCCGCCTGGATCGCGGCGTTGCCGGGAGCGGCGATGGGGGTGGGCGGCAGGCCGGCGTTGGCGTAGCTGTTGTACGGGCCGGGCTTCTGCCGGTTGGCCGCCGACGTGCGCAGGGCCTGCAGGTCGAGCGGGTAGTTCACGGTGGAGTCCAGCTCCAGGCGCTGCCCGGCGCCGAGCCGGTTGTAGATCACCCGCGCCACCTTGGGCATGTCCGCGGTGATCCCCTCCTTCTCCACCAGCGAGGCGAGGACGAGCACCTGGTAGGGCGAGCTGCCGATGCTCTGCGCGCCGGACACGAGCCCGGCCGCCTCCAACCGCGCCGACGACGTGGCGAGCAGCCCCTGGAGCACCGCCACCGCGGTCGTGCCGGGCGCGACGTCGTAGCGGCCGGGAACGAGCAGGCCCTCCAGGCGGCGGGCCGGCTCGGCCTTGGCGACGTCGTCGAGCGCCCACGCCGGGATGCCCAGCGTGGCCGGGTCGGTCTTCGTCATCGCCGCCCGGAGGTCGCCGACCGGGACGCACTTCCCGTTCCCCTCGCAGGTGGCCTTCGAGATGAGGCTCAGCACGCCGGGCGCGACCGTGCCGTCGGGGGCGCTGGTGTCGTCGAGCTGCACCCCGCCGCGGATCTCCAGCTGCCCGACCCTGGACGCCGGGTCGAGCAGGAGCGTGACGGCGGACGCGCCGGACATGCGCAGCCTGAGCTGGTAGTAGCCGGGCTGGACGGAGCGGATGCGGGGATCGTCGGCCGCGGCGTCGGTGAACGCCTCGGCGCTCTCGACCACCCCGCGGTCGACGAGCTCGCCCGCGATCTGCCGGGTGGTGTCGCCGTCCTGCACCTGCACGACGACGCTGCCCTCGCCCGGGCCCGGGAAGTCGGGGGTGGAGAAGAACGAGCGGAAGACGTAGTAGCCGCCACCGGCGACCGCGCCGAGCAGGAGCACCACCGCGATCGACAGGACACCGAGCCGCCTGCGCCGCTGCGCCCTCGCGCGCCGGGCCACGCCCCGGTTGCCGACGACCTCGAACCGTTCGGTGGGGTCACCCATCGTGGTCGGGTGATCCCTGCCGTCCGATCTCACAACGTCGCAGCGTAACGATGATGTATCGGACCCGGCGGCGGTACCCCCTCCGGCGTACGGCGATCACCGTCCGGAATCGAGCCAGCCCTGCAGGATCGCCACGGCCGCGGCCTGGTCCACGACCGCGCGCTGCTTGCGCCCCTTCACCCCCCGCGCGCGGAGCTGCTGGGTGGCCACGACCGTGGTGAGCCGCTCGTCGGAGTAGCCGACGGGCACGGCCAGCGCCGCCGCCAGCGCGTCACCGAACGCCCGTGCCGCCTCGGCCGCGGGGCCCTCGCGGTTCGCCAGCGTGCGCGGGAGCCCCACGACGACCTCGACCACCTCGTGCTCCGCGACGAGCGCCGCGATCGCGCGCAGGTCCCCGCCGCCGTCGACGTCACGGGGGACGGTGACGAGCGGCGTGGCCAGCACCCCGTCGGGGTCGCTGAGCGCCACGCCGACCCGCACCGAACCGACGTCGATGCCGAGCCGGCGGCCTCTCACCGTGAAGCAAGCTCACGACGCAGCGCGTCGATCGCCGCCGGCACGCCCGACGGGTCGGTGCCGCCGCCCTGCGCGAGGTCCGGCTTGCCGCCACCGCGTCCACCGACCGCCGGGGCGAACGACGGCACGAGCTTGCCCGCGGCCAGCCCGGCGTCCCGCGCGGCGGAGGTGGTGGCGACGACGAACGAGAGCTTGTCACCGTCGGACGAGAACAGGGCCACCACGCCCGGGCGCGCGCCGAGCCGCCCCCTCACGTCGGACGCGAGCGCGCGCAGGTCGTTGCCGCCGATGCCGTCCGGGGCGGCGACGGCGACGAGCGCGGTGCCGGCGATGTCCTCCGCGGCGTCGGCCAGCGCGCCGGCCGACGACAGCACGGCGTCGGCGCGGACCTTCTCCAGCTCGCGCTCCGCCACCCGCAGCCGCTCGACCACGCCTCCGATGCGCTCGGGCAGCTCCTCCGGCTTCGCCTTGAACTGCTCGGCGAGCTGGGACACCAGCACGTGTTCCTTGGCCAGGAACCGGAACGCGTCCAGCCCGACCAGCGCCTCGACGCGCCGCACCCCGGAGCCGATGGACGTCTCCGAGAGGAGCTTGACCAGCCCGAGCTGCCCGGAGCGGTGCACGTGCGTGCCGCCGCACAGCTCGCGGGAGTAGTCGCCGATCTCGACGACGCGCACGCTGTCGCCGTACTTCTCACCGAACAGGGCCATCGCGCCGATGCGGCGTGCCTCGTCCTGCGTGGTGACGAACGCGCGCACCTCGTGGTCGTTCAGGAGGACGTCGTTGACCTCGTCCTCGACGTCGGCGAGCACCGACGCGGGGACGGCCCCCGCGGGCGAGGTGAAGTCGAACCGCAGCCGTCCCGGCGCGTTGAGCGACCCGGCCTGGGCCGCGGAGTCCCCGAGCGCCCGGCGCATGCCGGCGTGCACGAGGTGCGTGGCCGAGTGGGCGCGCGAGATGGCCTGGCGGCGGGTGATGTCGACCTCGGCGTGGGCGGGCGCGTCGAGCGTGACCTCGCCGTCGGTGACCGTGCCCCGGTGCACCGAGAGGCCCGCGACCGGCGACTGGACGTCACGGACCTCCACGGTGAACCCGTCGCCGCGGATCCAGCCGGTGTCGGCCTGCTGGCCGCCGCCCTCGGCGTAGAACGGGGTGCGGTCCAGCACGACCTCCACGGCCGTGCCCGCGCCCGCGGCCGGCACGCCGGCGCCGTCCACGATGAGGCCGACCACCCGCGACTCGCCCGCCAGGTCGGTGTAGCCGAGGAACTCGGTGCCGCCCGCGGCGTCGAGGACCGCGCGGTAGGCGGTGCCGTCGCTGTGGCCGGTCTTGTGCGCCCTGGCGTCGGCCTTCGCGCGGTCGCGCTGCTCCGCCATCAGCGTGCGGAAGCCCGGCTCGTCGACGGTCAGCCCGGCCTCGGCGGCCATCTCCAGCGTGAGGTCGATCGGGAAGCCGTACGTGTCGTGCAGCTTGAACGCCTGGTCACCGGGCAGCTGCGCGCTTCCCGACGCCTTCACCGACGAGACGGCGGTGTCGAAGATGCGCGAGCCCGCCGTCAGCGTCTGGAGGAAGGCCTCCTCCTCGTTGCGGATCACCGCGGCAATACGCTCGAAATCGGTCGAGAGCTCCGGGTAGGAGGGCGCCATCGCGTCGCGGACGACCTCGGCGAAGGAGTGCAGAACGGGCTCGTGCACGCCGAGCAGCCGCGCGGAGCGCACGATGCGGCGCAGCAGCCGGCGCAGCACGTAGCCACGGCCCTCGTTGGACGGCGTCACGCCGTCTCCGATGATCATCACGCCGGACCGGGCGTGGTCGGCGATGACCCGGAACCGGACGTCGTCCTCGACCGAGGCGCCGTAGCGGCGCCCGGAGAACTCCTCGGCGCGCGTGATCACCGGGCGCACCAGGTCCGTCTCGTAGACGTTCTCGACGTCCTGCAGCAGCGTCGCGACCCGCTCGACGCCCATGCCGGTGTCGATGTTCTTCTTCGGCAGCGTGCCGATGGGCGGGTGCTCGTCCTTCGGGCTCAGCTCGCCGCGGACGTCCTGCATGAAGACCAGGTTCCAGATCTCCAGGTAGCGGTCCTCGTCGGCCTCCGGCCCGCCGTCGCGACCGTGCTCGGGACCGCGGTCGAAGTAGATCTCCGAACACGGTCCGCCGGGGCCGGGCACGCCCATGTCCCAGTAGTTGTCCTTGCCGCTGCGGCGCTGGATCCGGTCCGCGGGCAGGTACCTCCGCCAGAGGTCGAACGCCTCGTCGTCGGTGCGGTAGACCGTGGCCCAGAGCCGGTCCGGGTCGATGCCGTACCCGGCGGTGCCGGTGACCAGCTCCCAGGCGTGCTCGATGGCGCCGGCCTTGAAGTAGTCGCCGAAGGAGAAGTTGCCGGCCATCTGGAAGAACGTGTTGTGCCGGGTGGTGCGGCCGACCTCCTCGATGTCGCCGGTCCGCACGCACTTCTGGATGGATGTGGCGCGCGGGTAGGGCGGGGGCGCGTCACCGAGGAAGTACGGCTTGAACTGCACCATGCCGGCGTTGACGAACAGCAGCGTCGGGTCGTCGAGGATCAGCGAGGCGCTGGGCACGCGGGTGTGCCCGGCGGCGGTGAAGTGGTCGGTGAAACGGCGGATGATCTCGTGGGTCTGCACGGGAGCGCCTTCGGTACGGGAGTGGGCGGGACGGCGGGGCGGCAGGGCCGGGTTCAGGACCCTGCCCCGGGCGCTCGCGTCGGATCGGCCAGCACCCCGGAGACGGTGGGCACGGTCTCGCCGGTGCGGCGCTCGACGAGCGCGGCGAGCTCGTGCTCGCGCTCGGCCATCCCGGCCCGCACCTCGGCGCCGAACGCACCGAGGCCCGCTCCGAGCTCGCGCAGCCCGTCGGCCAGGTTGGCGCCGATGCCGGCGGGGGTGAGGCTCTGCGCGGCGGCGGTGGCGCGCCGCGAGGCGTAGACGCCGGCGGCCAGCCCGACGCCGAGCCAGAAGAGGCGCTTCACTTCCGCCTCCCCCGGCGGCCGGGGCGGGTGCGCAGCGAGTGCTGGCCGGCGTCCTTGCCGGCGCGCCGGGCCTTGACGGCCTTGTTCAGCCCGTAGGAGAACGCGGCCGCCCGGACCAGCGGACCGCCCATCGTGGCGGTGAACAGCGAGGTCAGCACCGAGATGTTGCTCGTGACGGTGCGGGCGCTGGACGTGATGCCGTCGACGCGTTCGAGCTGCGTGTTGACCTGGTGCAGCGTGGTCTGGGCGTTGTCGAGCAGCGGCGCGCTGCCCTCGTGTGCCTTGCGGATGGCGATCGTCGCCTCGTCGAGCGTGCGGCCGAGCTTCAGCAACGGCACGGCCAGCAGCAGCACGAGGACCACGAACGCCCCCGCCGCGACCAGCGCAGCGATCTGACCAGCCGACACGTAGCCCTCCTCGGTAATCCCCACACGCGGAGGATGATCGCGGTCAGGCTACTCCCCGGCCGCTCCGGCGCACCCCGGGGTTCCGCGCGCTCAGAACTCGGGAACGACCGTGAGCGGGACGTATCCGGCCTCGTCGTCGACGGCGTCGACGCCGTCGACGACCGGGCCCGACATGACCCCGCGCAGGCGGTTGAGTGCGCGGTGCTGGGTGACGCGGACCGCGCCCGGGGTGGAGCCGACCGCCTTGGCCGTCTCCTCCGCCGAGAGCCCGACGGCGACCCGCAGCACGAGCACGTCGCGCTGGCGCGGCGTGAGGCAGTGCAGCAGCCAGCCGAGGCGCTCCACCAGCTCGGCGGCGAGCACGCGCTGCTCGGGCCCGTCGAGGACGAGCTGGGTGTCGGGCAGCTCCGCCATCGGCTCGGAGCGGTTGCGCCCGATCGCGCGGAACGCGTCGGTGACCTTGTGGGCCGCGATGCCGTAGACGAAGGCCCGGAACGACAGGCCCTTGATCGTGTAGTGCGGGAGCGCGCTGACGACGGCCAGGCAGACCTCCTGCGCCACGTCGTCGGCGGACCCGATCACCGTCTCCTGCCGGCCCAGGCGGCCGCGGCAGTAGCGCAGCACGAGCGGCTGGATCTCCGCCAGCAGCCGCTCACGGGCCACGGCGTCACCGGCCACGGCCGCGGCGACCAGGCTCTCGAGCAGCGACGGCGGATCACCCGCCGGTTCATCGCCCGCCTGCGCGAGCGCGAGAACGGTCATCGGCCGGAGCCGTTCAGCGAGGCGACCACGTCGCCTGAGTACACGAGCATCCTCGGGTTCCCCTCCCCAGTCACCGGCGGCGGGCGCCGGCGTCACACGAATGCGATGCATGGATGAGGAGCGCGGGAACGGCTCGGATACCTACCGTCCCCCGACTGCAGGTACACCCGCGACCGTGCATCCATGCCGCCGGGAGGCCACCGTGCCCAGTGACTGTCCGGCGTTGTTCGACGTTCAAGTAGGTATATTGGGTGACACCCAACTTGGAGTCAAGCGAAGTTCGGCCTCGGATTGGTTACTCTGCGCTCGATGTCTCCCGCCGACGATCCTCCTTCCGACGATCCTCGCGCGCGCGCCGCCCGCACCAAACGCGACCGGACCCGCCGCGCCCTGCTCGACGCGGCCGACTCCACGTTCGGTTCGCGGGGGTGGGCCCGCACCCGCATGGAGGACGTCGCGCAGGCGGCCGGCGTCAGCGCGGCAACGGCCTACAACCACTTCCCGACCAAGCACGCGCTGCTCGGCCACGTCTACAGCCCGCTCGTGCGGCCGCTCCTGGTGCAGGCCGAGCGCGACATCGAGGCCGGCCGTTCGATGGTTGCCGCGCTGAATGACCAGGTCAGAGCGCTGTGCCGGATCGCGGGTCGCAACCGGAGGCTCACGGCGGCGCATTGGTCGGCCGTGCAGGAGTACACGATCCGCGTCGAGCGCCCGGCCGATCCGGACGACGACGCCGACCCACGCACGCTCGCTCCCATCCCGGACGCGCTGCGCCTGCTCGTCGAGCACGGCCAGGCCACCGGCGAGCTGCGGGACTACCCGCCCGCGCGGGAGATCAGCACGCTGGTGGCGGACCTGGTGCTCCTGAGCAGCATCAGCCGCCCCGAGGAACCACCGAACGCCACCGCTGAGTTGTTACTCACTGTGACTTTCGGCGCACTCCGGCCCGAACTCCTGACGACTGCGGAGAGCGACGAACGGCCCTTTCGGAGCGCCCACTGACCGGCCACCCGTTCGGTCCAGGGTGACCGGCCACTGGTGGGCGACGAACGGCCCACGGCGGGGAGATCCCCCGCTCAGCCGAGGTCGGCCAGGGTGCCGACCAGCGCGTCCACGGCGTCGTGCAGCTCGGCCTCGGTGATCACCAGCGGCGGCGAGAGCCGGACCGTCGAGCCGTGGGTGTCCTTCACCAGCACCCCGCGGCGCATCATGGCCTCGCTCACGTCGCGACCGGTGCCCAGCCGCGGGTCGATGTCGACACCGGCCCACAGCCCCATGCCGCGGACGGCCACCACGCCGTGCCCGACCAGCCCGGCGAGCCGCTGGTGCAGGACGCCGCCCAGCGTGCGCGCGCGGGCGAGCATGCCGTCCGGACCGTCGTCGGCGAGCAGGCGCAGCGCCGCCCGGCCGACCGCACAGGCCAGCGGGTTGCCCCCGAACGTGGAGCCGTGCTGGCCCGGGCGCAGGACGCCGAGCACCGCGGCGTCCGCGACCACGGCCGACAGCGGCAGGATCCCGCCGCCCAGCGCCTTGCCGAGCAGGTAGACGTCGGCGTCGACACCCGCCTCCCAGGTGGCGAGCAGGTGGCCGGTGCGGCCCAGGCCGGACTGCACCTCGTCGGCGACGAACAGCACCCCGGCCTCGTCGCACAGCGCGCGGACCGCCGCCAGGTAGCCCGCGGGCGGCACGACGACACCGGCCTCGCCCTGGATCGGCTCGATCAGCACGGCGACCGTCTCGGGGGTGACGGCCGCCCGCAACGCGTCGGCGTCGCCGTAGGGCACGACCACGAAGCCGGGCGTGAAGGGGCCGAAGCCGCCCCGCGCGTCGGGGTCGGTGGAGAAGCCGACGATCGTGGTGGTGCGACCGTGGAAGCCACCGGCAGCCACCACGATCTGCGCGCGGTCCTCCGGGACGCCCTTGACCTCGTAGCCCCACTTGCGCGCGACCTTGATCCCGGACTCGACGGCCTCGGCGCCGGTGTTCATCGGCAGGACCACGCCCTTGCGCGTGAGGGCGGACAGCTCCGCGCAGAACGGGCCGAGCTGGTCGCTGCCGAACGCGCGGCTGGTGAGCGTCACGCGGTCGAGCTGGTGGTGCGCGGCGGCGAGCAGCTCGGGATGGCCGTGGCCGAAGTTGAGGGCCGAGTAGCCGGCCAGGCAGTCGAGGTAGCGGCGGCCCTCGACGTCGGTGACCCAGGCGCCCTGCGCGTGGGCCACCACCACGGGGAGGGGGTGGTAGTTGTGCGCGGAGTGCTCGTGGACGAGCCGCTCGTGATAGCCGGTCGCGGTTTCCACAGCGCCTTCTGCCGGCTCCGCGGGACGGAGTGCGTCGACGGTCGTCATGCCCGTACCTCCAATGTGCAGCACTTGGGTCCGCCGCCGCCCTTGAGCAGCTCGGACAGGTCCACGGGAACGGGGGTGAAGCCGCGCTCGGCGATGGCGGCGGCGAGGTCGCGGGCGGTGGCGGGCAGGACGACGTGCCGGCCGTCGCTCACGGCGTTCAGGCCCAGGACCTCCGCGTCCGCGGGCGAGGCGACGACCGCGTCGGGGAACCGCTCGCGCACCACCGCCTGCGACGCCGGGGAGAACGCCGACGGGAGCCAGGCGATCGTCGTGGCGTCGAGCACCGCGACCGCCGTGTCGAGGTGGTAGTAGCGCGGGTCGACCAGCTCCAGCGCCACGATCTCGCGGCGCAACACCCGACCGGCCTCGGCGTGGGCGCGCGGGTCGGTGCGGAACCCGGCGCCGGCCAGCACGAGGTCCCCGACGGCGAGCAGGTCGCCCTCGCCCTCGTTGACGAACTCCGGCTCGACGACCTGCGGGTACCCGGCGCGCTGGAACCACTCCCGGTGCGCGGCGGCCTCGGCCGCGCGCTCGGCGTGCCGGAACCGCGCGCCGAGCACCACGCCGTCGACGACCGTGGCGCCGTTGGCGGTGTAGACCATGTCGGGCAGGCCGGGCAGCGGGTCGAGCAGCTCGACGCGGTGGCCGAGGTCGAGGTAGGTGGCCCGCAGCGCCTCCCACTGGGCGACCGCGAGATCGCGGTCGACCGGGACGCGCGGGTCCATCCAGGGGTTGATCGTGTAGGCGACGGTGAAGTGGTCGGGCCGGCACATGACGTAGTGCCGGCGCGACGCGGTGCGCTCGGAGAGGTCGTTCGGGCGGGACAGGACGGTGGTCACGGGCTCGCTCCACAGGTTGCGGGGTGGTCCGCGGCCTCGATGCCGGGGTACCTCAACGGTAGGAACCCCTCCGACGCCCGACAATCGCGGAGCGTTGCCCGCATGCGGACGATCGTTGCGTAGTCGGCCGCTACCGCGGCCATTCGTTGCGCGTGCCGGATCCGACGCCACGGCGTGTCCGGATCGTCAACTCGCGGGGTGGGGGGGGGGGGGGGGCGGCGGGGCGGCGCAACAGCGGGCTCAGCACCAGCACCGACTTCGTCCGCGCCACGAACGGGGCCGCGCTGATCTTCTCCAGCACCTGCTCGAAGTGGCGCATGTCGACGGCGAAGATGCGCAGCACCGCGTCGGCCTCGCCGCTGACGGTGCTGGCCTCGACCACCTCCGGGAACCGTTTCACCGCCGCGCGGATCGTCTCCGGCGCCGTGCGGGCCCGGCAGTAGAGCTCGACGTAGCCCTCCACCGACCAGCCCAGCGCGCCGGGATCCAGCCGCACCGTGAAGCCGGTGATGGCGCCGCCCTCGCGCAGCCGGTCCACGCGCCGCTTCACCGCGGAGGCGCTCAGCCCGACCTGCGAGCCGATGTCGGCGTAGCTGCGGCGGGCGTCCTCGACGAGCAGCGCGACGATCTGCTCGTCCAGCCCGTCGAGATCCACGGCATCATCATCCCCATGTACAGCGCTGATTCTCGGACCCGCCAGCGATCCTTCGGAGTGGACTCCGAGGTCGGCCAGCTGCGCCAGGTCATCCTGCACCGCCCCGGTCTGGAACTGAAACGGCTCACCCCCGGCAACAAGGATCGCCTGCTCTTCGACGACGTACTGT
>CAXTTN010000060.1:19169-26496 GCA_964247105.1 uncultured Pseudonocardia sp. | reverse complement strand
CGCCAAGCATACGTACCTCGAATCCAGCGGTCGTGTGCGTGCGCGCGCTCGTGGATGTACTTCGCGATCGGTGTCGAGCCGACGAACGAGACCGCGGCCACGTCCGGGTGGTCGAGCAGCGCGTCGACCGACTCCTTGTCGCCGTGCACCACGTTGAACACGCCGTCGGGCAGCCCCGCCTCGGCCCACAGCTCGGCGGCCAGCATCGACGCGCTCGGGTCGCGCTCGCTGGGCTTGAGCACGAACGTGTTGCCGCACGCGATCGCGACCGGGTACATCCACATCGGCACCATGGCCGGGAAGTTGAACGGCGTGATGCCCGCGCAGACGCCCAGCGGCTGGCGGAACGAGAACAGGTCGATCCCGCCGGACACCTGGTCGGAGTACTCGCCCTTGAGCAGCGTCGGGATGCCGCAGGCGTACTCGATCACCTCCAGGCCGCGCTGCACCTCCCCGCGGGCGTCGGACAGCACCTTGCCGTGCTCGTCGGAGATGATCTCGGCGAAGTCGTCGGTCCGCGCGTTGACCAGCTCGCGGAACGCGAACAGCACCGTGGTGCGCTGCGACAGCGACGAGTCCGACCACGTCCGATAGGCGGCTGCGGCGGCCCGCACCGCCGCGTCGACGTCGGAGGTGGTGCCGAGCAGTACCTCGGCCTGCTGCACGCCCGTAGCGGGGTTCCACACCGCGCTCGTGCGGGTGGACTCGCCCGTGGCCGGCTTGCCGCCGATCCAGTGCGTGATCGTCTTCAAGACGGGTTCCTCCCGATCAGGGGGCGCTGGGTTGCCTTGTGCGCCTCGTAGGTCGTGCGGGCCTGCTGCGTGCTGTCGAGCTGCGCGACCTCGGAGACGGGCACGTCCCACCAGCTCTCCGAGGACGGGACGGGCGCGAGCGGGTCGGTCTCGACGTGGATGGCCGTGGTGCGGGTGCTGGCCCGCGAGGTGTGGATGGCGGCGCGGAACTCCTCGATCGTCCGGACCCGGATCACGTCGGCGCCCAGCGATGCGGCGTTGGCGGCGAGGTCGACGGGCAGCGTGTCGCCGTCGAGCTGCCCGCTCGCGGAGCGGTATCGGTAGGCCGTCCCGAACCGCTGCGACCCCAACGACTCCGACAGCGCGCCGATCGAGGCGAACCCGTGGTTCTGCACGATGACCAGGTTGAGCTTGATCCCCTCCGCCACCGCGGTGACGATCTCCTGCGCCATCATCAGGTAGGAGCCGTCGCCGACGAGCGCGAACACCTCCCTGTCCGGGGCGGCCATCTTGACCCCGAGCGCGCCGGCGATCTCGTAGCCCATGCAGCTGTAGGCGTACTCGACGTGGTACTGCTTGGCGTCCCGCGCGCGCCAGAGCATCTGCAGGTCACCGGGCATGGAGCCGGCGGCCTGCACGACGACGTCGCGCGCGTCCATCTCCTCGTTGAGCGCCCCGAGCACCTCGGTCTGGGCCGGGAGCGGCCGGTGGTCCAGATGGAAGGACTCGTCGACGACCCGGTTCCACGCCGTGGTGTCCCAGGTCCTCTCGACGCGGTGGCCGGCCAGCGCGTCCGTCAGGGCTTCCAGCCCTTCCCGGGCGTCCGCGACGAGCGACTCGCCCGCGTGCTTGACGGCGTCCAGCCCGGCGATGTTGAGGTTCACGAACCGCACGTCCGGGTGCTGGAACGCGGTGCGCGACGCCGTGGTGAAGTCGGAGTAGCGCGTGCCGACCCCGATGACCACATCGGCGTCGCGGGCCAGCGCGTTCGCGACCGGCGAGCCGGTGGAGCCGACCCCGCCGACCGCGTTCGGGTGGTCCCAGAGGATCGCGCCCTTGCCGGCCTGGGTGTCGGCGACCGGGATGCCGGTCGTGTCGGTGAACGCGCGCAGCGCCTCGGTGGCCTCGGAGTAGTGGACGCCGCCGCCGACGATGAGCAGCGGGGACTTCGCCGAGCGGATCAGTTCCACGGCGCGGGCCAGCGCCGCCGAGTCCGGGGCCGGCCGCTGGATGTGCCAGACCCGCCTGGCGAACAGCGCGTCCGGCCAGTCGTGGGCCTCGGCCTGGACGTCCTGCGGCAGCGCGATCGTCACGGCGCCGGTCTGGGCCGGGTCGGTGAGCGCCCGCATCGCGCCGAGCAGCGCGGACGGCAGCTGCTCGGGCCGCCAGACCCGGTCGAAGAACACCGAGAGCGGGCGGAACGCGTCGTTGACGGACACGTCGTAGCCGGTGGGCGTCTCCAGCTCCTGCAGGACGGGCGACGCGACGCGGGTGGCGAAGACGTCGGACGGCAGCAGCAGCACCGGGATGCGGTTGGTGGTGGCGAGCGCGGCGCCGGTGAGCATGTTGGACGAGCCCGGCCCGATCGACGCGGTGCACGCCATGGCCTGCAGGCGGTTGCGCATGCGCGAGAAGCCGACGCTCGCGTGGACCATGCCCTGCTCGTTGCGGGCCAGGTGGTAGGGCAGCTCCCCGCTTGGGGCGACCTCCAGCAGCGCCTGCCCGACCCCGGCCACGTTGCCGTGGCCGAAGATGCCGAAACAGCCCGGGATCAGGCGCTGCTCGACGCCGTCGCGCTCGCTGTACTGGTTCGCGAGGAAGCGGACGAGGGCCTGGGCGACGGTGAGCTTCACTTCTCCTCCAGGCCGGTGAGCGGGAGACGCGGATCGACGTCCTGGCCGTCCCAGGTGCCGCGCACCCACGCGTGCGCGGGGTCGTCGCAGATCAGCCAGGCCCGTTCGGGGCTGGGGCCGGCCATGACGTTGAGGTAGTAGAGGTCGTAGCCGGGCGCGGCCATCGACGGGCCGTGCCAGCCGTGCGGGATGAGCACGGTGTCGCCGGTGCGCACCTCGGCGCAGACGTCGATCTCGCGGCCCGGACCCGAGGTGTAGACGCGCTGGTAGGCAGGGCCTTCGTGGGCGACCTCGAAGTAGTAGACCTCCTCGAGCACCGACTCGCCCTCGCGCTCCTCGTCGTGCTTGTGCGGCGGGAACGACGACCAGTTGCCGCCGGGCGTGAGCACCTCGACGGCGATCAGCTTGTCGGCGTCGAACGAGGCCGGGTTGCAGAAGTTGTTGACCTGGCGGCTGGCCTGCCCGGCGCCCCGCAGCTCCACCTGCACGCCCTCGGCGGGGCCGTAGCGCGCGCTCAGCCGCCGGGTGGCGCGGGCGGCGGGGAGGGCGAACCGCCCGCCTGCTGCGGAGCTGATCGTCACCTCGGCGTCGCGGGGGACGTAGGCGAAGTCCGTGACGCGGGAGAACACCGACTCGCGGCCGGCGAGCTCGAAGCGCTCGCCGTCGCACTCGACGACGCAGGCGCCCGACAGCGGCAGCACGACCGTCTCGTCCTCGCCGGTGCTCCACGACGCGCTCCCGCCCGCCCCCAGCTCCACGACGCGCAGCGAGCTGTAGCCCCACCCGGCGCTCCGGGGTGTGATGACCAGCGAGAAGGGGGCCTCGGCGCTGTCACCGGCGCGGACGACGTGTTTCACAGCGCCACCCCGCCTCGGGCTGCGGCGCCGGCTTGCAGCATGGTGGCCTGACTCCAGCCCAGTTGGAGCGAAGCCACCATGCTGCAACGCACGGCGGGGGCCGGCGCGGCGCTCACAGGAGGCCCACTGCCGCGTCGACGGCCTCCGCGACGTCGTCACCCGGCGGGTACAGCAGCGAGCGGCCGATCACCAGGCCCTGCACGGTCGGCAGGGCGAGCGCCTTGCTCCAGCTCGCGAACGTCGAGTCGGGGTCGTCGGACACCTCGCCGCCGAGGATCAGCGCGGGCAGGGTCGTGGCGGCCATCGCGCGCTCCATGTCGTCGACGATCGGCACCTTCAGCCAGGTGTGCGCCGACGTGCGCCCCAGCCCGGCGGCCACCGTCATCGCGCGGATCATGGCGTCGGCCGTGAGCTCGTTGCGCACCCGCCCGTCGACGCGGTGGGAGATGAACGGCTCCACCATCGCCATCAGCCCGTGCCCGGCGAGAGCACCGACCGCGTGGGCGCAGGCCTCCAGTGTGAGGACCGTGGTGGGGTCGGCGGCGTCGATGCGGGTGAGCATCTTGCCGCCCTCGAACCCGGACGCGGCGATCGCGGCGGCGTCGTAGGCGGTGAAGCGGTCGTCCATCTCGAACACGGTGCCCGCGAGCCCGCCGCGGTTCATCGACCCGACGACGACCTTGCCCTCCAGCGCGCCGAGCAGGAGCAGGTCCTCCAGCACGTCCGGGGTGCCGAGGACGCCGTTCACCCCGGGCCGGGACAGGGCGAGGACGAGCCGGTCGAGCAGGTCGCCCCGGTCGCCCATCGCGAACGGGCGGTCCCCGGCGCGCAGCGCTCCCCGCGCGGGGTGGTCGGCGGCGATCATCATCAGCTTGCCGTGCCCGGCCAGCAGGGACACGGGCCGGACGCGGGCCGCGGCGGCCTCGGCGACGGCCTCCGGGTGCTGGACGCGGATGTCCACCAGCCGGCGGAGCTGGTCCTCACGCACGGGCTCCTCCGACGACCGCTCCGCCCCGCAAGCGGCCCTCCTTGATCCTGGCCTCGACCTCGTCGGCCGTGGGCATGGCATCCGCGCAGGCCAGGCGCCCGGCGACGATGGCACCTGCGGCGTTGCAGAACCTCATGGCGCGGTCGAGTTCCCACCCGGCGAGCAGGGAGTGGCACAGCGCTCCGCCGAAGGCGTCGCCCGCGCCCAGCCCGTTGACCACGTCGACCGGAACGGGGGGCACCTCGACCACCCGGGTGCCGTCGGACGCGAGCACCCCGAGGGGCCCCTGCTTGACGACGGCCAGCTCGACGCCGGCCTCGTGCAGGGCCTTCGCCGCCCCGTGCGGCTCGCGGACCCCGACGGCGGTGTCGCACTCGTCGAGGTTGCCGACGGCGACGCTCACGTGCGGCAGCGCCTGCTGCACCCAGCGCCGGGCCTCCTCGCGGGAGTCCCAGAACATCGGGCGGTAGTCCAGGTCGAGGATCGTGATGCCGCGCCTGCCGCGGGCCTCCAGTGCGGCGAGCGTCGCGCCGCGGCTGGGCTCCTGGGAGAGGCCGGTGACGGTGACCCAGAAGACGTCGGCGTCGCGGACGGCGTCGAGGTCGAGCTCGTCGGCGCGGATGCGCATGTCCGGCGCGAGGGCGTCGCGGTAGAAGTAGAGCGGGAAGTCGTCGGGCGGGAAGATCTCGCAGAACACCACCGGGGTCGGCACCCCGGGCACGGCCGTGACGAACCGGTCGTCGACGCCGAAGCCGCGCAGGGCGTCGTGCAGGTACTCGCCGAAGGGGTCCTGTCCGGTCCGCGTGATGACGGCGCTGCTGCGCCCGTAGCGAGCGGCGGCCACCGCGACGTTGGTGGGGCTGCCACCGAGGAACTTTCCGAACGTGGTCACCTCGCGCAGCGAGACGCCCACCTGCTGCGGATACACGTCCACGCTGATGCGGCCCATGGTCAGAACGTCGGTGGTCACGGGACAAAGGTGTACTCTCCACCCCGCGAATACGTCAACACTTTGTCCTGACAAAGCACCTCAGGGGGAACCGTGACAGAGCAGTCGACGACCGGCGGGTTCGTCCCGGAGGTCGCGCTGGACCGCACCAGCCCGGTTCCCCTGTACTTCCAGGTCGCGACGCGCCTGCAGCAGCTCATCGAGAACGGTGACATGCCCGTCGGCGGCCGGTTGGAGAACGAGGTGGAGCTCGCGACGCGCCTCGGCGTCTCGCGCCCGACGATGCGCCGCGCCATCCAGTACCTCGTCGAGCGCGGCATGCTCGTGCGCAAGCGCGGGGTCGGCACGCAGATCGTGCACCCCAAGGTGCGCAGGCCCGTCGAGCTCTCCAGTCTCTACGACGACCTGGCCAAGAGCGGCCAGGAGCCGCGCACCGAGATCCGGCTCTTCGAGGTCAAACCGGCGCCGGACTTCATCGCCGACGCCCTCGGCGTGCCGGAGGGCACCGAGGTGACCTGGTTCGAACGGCTCCGCCACGCCGGTGGCGAGCCGCTGGCGATCATGCACAACGCGGTGCCGGTGGACGTGCTGCCGCTGCGCCGCGAGGACCTCCAGGAGCGCGGGCTCTACGAGCTGCTCCGCGCGGCGGGGCGGGTGCCGCGCATGGCGAACCAGGTGGTCGGGGCGCGCGCGGCGACGTCCGCGGAGGCCCGCATGCTCGGGGATTCCCGAGGCGCGCCGGTGCTCACGATGACGCGCACGGCGTGGGACGAAGCCGGACGCGCGGTCGAGTACGGCTCACACCTCTACCGCGCGAGCCGCTACTCGTTCGAGCTGACCCTCACCAGCTGACCGGAACGGTCAGTAGCGACGCCCGTTCGGGATGTCGTCGCCGTCGTCGAGATCGGCGGGAGCCCACGGGTCGTCGTAGTCGTCGTCCGCCTTCCCGTCGTCGTGGAGCACCGTCCCACTACCGATCTCGCGTTGCAGCGCGTCGAGATCCATCGTGGGGGAGCTGTACTTGAGCTCGCGGGCCACCTTCGTCTGCTTGGCCTTCGCTCGTCCGCGCCCCATGGCTGGTCCCCCTTACAACAGGGAAGGGGCGGCCGGATGTCTCGGCGGCCCCATTCATCTCATCAATGTCCTGGTGCCCACCGTACCTTGCTCACCGCCCGGTGTGCGACGTGGCACCTCCGATGTGACGATCCCCGCCCGTTTCCCGGACGCCACGCAGGGCGACCAGGGCGCCGATCGCCGCCACGGTGCCCATCGCGAGCATCGCCGGCCAGCCGAGATCCTGCGCCACGAGCCCGCCGAGCGGCGGGGCGGTGGCCGCGCCCACGTAGTTGGCGGTGTTGGACACGGCCATCGCCGTGGCGGCGCGGCCCGGAGGGGCCAGCTCACCCGCCGCGGTGAAGACGAGCCCGTTCCAGCTGATGGCCAGCGCCGCGGCCGGGACGAGCGCGGCGGCCAGCAGCCAGGCCGGGCCCGGCGCGGCGGCGGCCGCCAGCCCGAACCCGACGGCCACCGCGACCGCGACGGTCCGCAGCGGGCCGAGCCGGCTCCCGGCGCGGTCGGACCAGAAACCGTTGCCCAGCCGGCCCACGGCCCCGAGCACCTGGGTGAGCGCCAGGAGGCCACCGGCCACGGCCAGTGAGAGGCCGGTGCTGTTCAACACCTCGACCAGGAACACCGACCCCAGGAACTGGGGTACCACCAGCAGCATCCCGGCCAGGCTCAGGCGCAGCAGCCTGCGGTCGGCCAGCAGCGTGCCGATGCCGGTGGCGGGCGCGCGCCCGGTGGCGCGGTGGCCCTGCACGACAGCCGCTCGACGCCCGCCCGCCGGATGAGTGGGGGGAGGTCATGGACCGTTTCAGCGAGGCGTACCGGGTGAAATTTGCGCTGTTCGACGAAGACGCCGCGCCGCT
>CAXTTN010000060.1:17752-19159 GCA_964247105.1 uncultured Pseudonocardia sp. | reverse complement strand
GGTGGCTCCCGGATCCAGATCGCCACCGCCACGGCGGCCACCAGGCAGGTGGCCGCGAGCACGGCGAACACGGCCGGGATGCCGCCCGCGCCGGCGATCGCCGGCAGGGCGACGGCCGCCACCGCCGCCCCCACCGGCACGGACGTCTGGCGCACCGCCATCGCCATGCCGCGGTTGCGCGCCGGGAACCAGGTCAGCACGGCCCGTCCGCTGGCGGCGTTGACGCTCGCCCCGGACGCGCCCGCGAGCAGCAGCAGGGCGCCTGCGCCGTAGGGATCGCGCACCAGCGCCGCGGCCCCCAGCGCCACCGCCGACCCGACCAGCCCGGCCGCCATCACCCCCCGTTCCCCGAAGCGGTCGGCGGCGCCACCCCAGGCGATCAGCGTGGCGATCAGCCCGACCGAGATCGCGCCGATGAGCGCCCCGATCCCGGCGAGGCTGAGCCCGAAGTGGTCGCGCAGCGCCGGGGTGACGGCGGCGAGCCCGAGGAAGAAGGTGGCCGTCGCCGCCTGGGCGAACGTCCCCACACCCAGCACGACCCACCGGTATCGCATGCGCCGACGGTACGACGCCTCCCGCGATACGGGAGAAAATTCCCACCCAATGGACAATGCGGCGCTCACACCCCCAGTGCGCTCGCGCACCCCCGGTCGACGGGGTGTGTGCGGGCGCGACGGGGGGTGTGGGCAGCGGAGCGGGTGTGATCGCCGCCTCGGCCCGTGCCCCCAGCGGCACGGTTGCGCCCGCCACGCGTCGCCGCGTCGGTGCGCCCCGCCACACACCTCGGGTGGCTCGGCACCCCCCGTCCGCTTCTATACCCCTCGTCGACCGGGGGTGTGGAGTGGACGGGGGGTGTGTGCGTAGCTGCTCGCTCAGGGCGACTCGCGGAAGTGGCGGCCGATCAGCTGCGGAGGCCGCCGCGGATCTGGGCGGCGCGGCCGGGGGGAGGCGTGGGGTCGTCCGGGGGGACCGAATCGGGGTCGATCCTCGCCGGGGTGGCGCGCTCGTCCACCCCCGCCGTCAGCTCCGCGTCGACCGGGACCGAGCGCTTGACCAGGGCCAACGCCACCGCACCCAGCTCGTGGTGCTGCACGACCGAGCCGACGCGGCCGACCGCGCGGCCCGCGTTCAGCACCTGGTCGCCGGGAACGGGCAGGTGCTCGTCGCCGCCGTCGAAGTGGAGCAGCACGAGCTGCCGGGGCGGGCGGCCGAGGTTCGCGACCCGCGCCACCGTCTCCTGCCCGCGGTAGCAGCCCTTCGTCAGGTGCACGGCCGACCCGATCCAGCGCACCTCGTGGGGGATGGTGCGCTCGTCGGTGTCGAGCCCCAACCTCGCGTGCAGCGACTCCACCCGCAGCGCCTCGAACGCCATCGTGCCCGCCGGGCGCGCGCCGCCGGCCGCAGCGC
>CAXTTN010000060.1:14078-17742 GCA_964247105.1 uncultured Pseudonocardia sp. | reverse complement strand
CGTGAGCCGCGCCCACCACGCGTCCTTCTCGCCGCGGGGCACGACCACGTCGGCGGCGTCGACGCCGGGCCAGTCCATCCGCCGGACGAACCCGCCGCCGGGCAGCGCGAGCGCCCCGTGCGGCCGCGCAGGCACGGCGATCTCCGCCGCCGCGAGCACCGCGGGGGTGTCCGGCCCGACGACGCTCAGCACCGCCAGCTCCGCCGTGGCGTCGCGCGGCTCGACCTTGGACCAGAACACCATCTTCCGCAGGTAGTCGAGCAGCTCGGGGACGCCGCCCGGCTCGGTGTCGAGGTACACGACATCACCTGCGTGGGCCACCACCATGTGGTGCAGCACCCGGCCCTGGAGATCGAGGATCAGCGCCTCGGTGCCGGTGTCGGCGGGCAGCTCGCTGACGTGTTGGGTGAGCAGCAGGTGCAGCCAGCTCAGCCGGTCCTCGCCGGGTACGGCGATCACGCCGCGGTGGCTGCGGTCGACGACGGCCGCCGAGCGGGCCATCGCGCGCTGCTCGGCGAGGGGGTCGCCGCGGTGCAGTTCAGCGCCGTCGTCCATACCGTGGTCGGGGAGGCTCATCGCACGTCCTCGCGGCCGTCGGTCGCCTCCTGGCACGACCGGCACATCCCCGACAGCGCCAGGTGCGTCACGTCGAGCTCGAAGCCCGACTCGGCCCGCAGCCGGGTGGTCAGGCCGTCCAACAGGTCCCGTGGGGCCTCGGAGACCGCCCCGCAGTGGTGGCACACGAGGTGGACGTGCTGGTGCTCCTGCTCGGAGTAGGACGGCGCGCCGTGCCCCAGATGGGTGTGGCGCACCAGGCCGATCCGCTCCAGCAGGTCCAGGGTCCGGTAGATGGTGGTGATGTTCACGGCGGGCGCGGCCTGCTGCACGCGCGCGCAGATCTGCTCCGGGGTGGCGTGACCGAGATCGCGGACGGCGTCGAGCACGAGTTGTCGCTGCGGCGTCATCCGGAGGCCGCGCTGATGCAACGTGCGTCGCAGCGAGGTGTCCACCCCGTCGATGGTAGGCGTTGCTCCTATACCGCCCACCGGCCCGCTGCGGGCATGACGAAACACCGGCGCGCCGTGGAATGGTTCACGATCGGTATGCTCCGTGCGGGTGAACACCCCGGATGGACGCGACGATCTCCCTAGGCTCGACGATGTGTGGGGTGTCAAGAAGCTCGGGAAGGACCAACGATGACGGCCGACGTGGGTGGGGCGGGAGTCCCACGTTTCGACGTCGTCCTCCGCGGTTACGACCGCCGGCAGGTCGATGAGCATGTGGCGCGCCTGCAGCGTGTGATGTCCCGGATGCGTGCCGATCTGGAGCTGGCGCGAAGCCAGCCGATCCCCGTCGTCGCGCCCCAGCAGGGTGGTTTCGGTGGCCCCGGCAGACCGCCCCGGCCGGCCCCGCGCCCCCGCGCGGCGGGCTCCGACCAGCCCGACATGATCGGCAGCTTCACCGACCGCATGCAGAGCATCCTCCAGGCCGCCGAGGAGGAGGCCGCGGAGATCCGCAACAAGGCCCGGGCCGCCGCCCACGCCGAGGCCGGGTCCGTCCGCGCCGAGCTGGCCGATCTCGTTCGTCAGCGGGACGCCGCACGCGCCGAGCTCGCCCGGCTGCGCGGCCAGATCGGGGAGATCGCGGGGCCGACGCAGCGCGTGCCCGGGTCGCCGCGGGACAGCTCCGTCGAGCCTGCCCGGCCGCTGGGACAGGCCCCGGGACCGGCTCCGCTCGCGGGGAGCCGAGCCGGGGCACCGGCCGTGGGGGGCAACCCGCCGCCGCCCGGTGTGCGCTCCACCGGCCCGGTGCCCGGCAAGCCGCGTCCCGGGCCGGTGGACCGCCCGCCGGGCCCCAACTCCCATCCCCAGCGTCCGGGACCGCAGCAGCCGGGGTTCTCGCAGCCCGATCAGCCGGGGCCGGGCTCGCCGCAGCCCGCGACGCAGAAGCTCGGTTCGGGCCAGGTCGGTGCACTGAAGCCGGGTCCCCCCGGCGGCGGTCACCCGGGTCCACATGGCACGGGGTCGCACGGTCCGGGTCTGGGTCAGCCCGGTTCGGGCCAGGCGGGTTCGGGTCAGGGTTCGGGTTCTGGTCAGTCGGGTTCGCAGAAGCCGGGTTCGGGTCAGAGTTCGGGTCCTGGTCAGTCGGGTTTGCGGAAGCCGGGCTTGAGCCAGGGCGCCGGTTCTGGTCAGCCGGGTTCGGGTCAGGGTTCGGGTTCTGGTCAGCCGGGTTTGCAGAAGCCGGGTTCGGGCCAGGGCTCCGGTTCCGGTCAGTCGGGTTCGCAGCGGCCGGGTTCGGGTCAGGGTTCGGGTCCTGGTCAGCCGGGCTCGCAGAAGTCGGGTTCGGGCCAGGGTTCGGGTCCTGGTCAGCCGGGTTCGCAGAAGTCGAGCTCGGGCCAGGGTTCGGGTTCTGGTCAGCCGGGTTCGCAGAAGTCGGGCGCGGGCCAGGGTTCGGGTCCTGGTCAGCCGGGTTCGCAGAAGCCGGCCCAGGGCTCCGGTCCGGGTCAGCCTGCTCCGCAGAACACGGGCGGCGCGGCGACCGGTCCCGGTCAGTCCGGCCCGGGTCCCCAGCGACCCGGTTCCGCGAAGCCGGATCAGGCCTCCGGTGGTGCGGAGCAGCCCGGATCCCAGCAGCCCGGCTCCGCGCAGAAGCCCGGTCCGGACACGGCGCAGCAGGGTGGCGGGCCCACCACCGTCCTGAAGTCGGGGGCCGGTGCTGTCCAGCGCCCCTCGCAGTCCGGCGAGTTGCCCCGCGGTGCCCTGTTCGAACCCGGTGCGTGGGCGAAGGAGTCTCGATCGGCTGAATCCCGCGAGCAGCCCGCGGAGGCCTCGGACCCCGCGGATCCCGATCAGGCCGCGATCAAGGCTGCGGCCCACCGCCTGCCGACCGGCGCCTACCCCGCCGTGACCGAGAAGGTGGCCCTCCCCGAGGCCGAGGAGGAGCCGGGCGCCCTGTTCCGCCCGCCGAGCCGCTCCGAGCCGAACCGGCCCGCATCCGCCCAGGCCGCGGCCCCGAACGGGCAGGCTTCGGATGTGCAGGCGACCGTGAAGGTCGGCGCCGTCCGCCCCGCGCCGGTCTCCGACGCCACCGTGAAGTCGCCGCTGGCGCCCGACGCGGAGCACCAGGACGCTCCGGGTTCCGGGGGCGGAGCCGGAGCGTCCCAGCGTTCGACGTCGACCTCACGGTCTGGATGATCCCGATCGCGCACCGTCACGCCGTGAGGCGTACGGTGCGCTCCCATGCAGGTCGCTCTGACGCCGGAAGTGCTGTTCCCGCTGGTGGCAGGCGCAGCGGTGGCCATCGCAGTGATCGCGATCGTCATCGCGCTCGGCCGCGGCCGGGGCTCCGGAACCGACGACGCCGGCCCCGGTGATCCCGTCGCCGCCGACTGGACGGGTGAGACCGCGAACGGCGATCCGGCGTCGGCGGTCGCCGCTCCGCGCGTCGCGGTCGTCGGCCCGCACCGGCTCACCGTCGCCGAGGCCGTCGCGGTGAGGGAAGCCGACACGGCCCCGATCCCGGTGGTGCCGGCCGACGGGGCCACGCCGGACCCCAGGCCTGCGGAGCCCGAAGCCGATGTCGTGCCGGCCCCGCAGACCGGGCAGGCCGAGACCGGGCAGGCCGAGACCGGGCAGGCCGAGACCGGGCAGGCCGAGACCGGGCA
>CAXTTN010000060.1:0-13978 GCA_964247105.1 uncultured Pseudonocardia sp. | reverse complement strand
GGCGCCGGAGCCCCGCCCGACCCCGCCCTCCGACAGTTCCGGCCCGACCATCGCCGTGGCCGTCGCGCACGCCCTCGCCCTGCGCGCCCCCCGCGAGACGCTGCCCGAGCCGGCCCCGGCGCAGGCCCCCCGCGCGGAGGACGCGCGGGACCGGCTGCTGGCCGTCCTGCTCGACGATCCGCAGCGCGCGGTGGACGCGGCCGAGGAGCTCGCAGCCTGCCGGGGCCGGCTCGGCGACGTGCTGGGCAGGCTCGCGGCGTCCGGGCTGAGCCTCGCCCAGCTCGCGCGGCTGTCCGGCACCTCGGTGGACGACGTGCGCCGCTTGCTCGCGCGGCGCCAGCGGTCCAGCTGACCGCGGCTCAGCCCGCTACGCGGCTGAGCCGGGCCGACAGGTGGGGCTGCAGCGGCTGGCCCATCATCTGCCGCTCGTCGACGTAGGCGAGGTCGCCGCCCTCGACGAGGCCGTACAGCCGGTGCGACGCCGTGACGTCCTTGGCCGACGCCGTGCGCACCACGGCGTCGGTCTCGATCTCCCAGGACGTGAGGTTGCGGGCCCGGCCGTAGAAGATCTCCGAGATGCCGGTGGCGTGCGTGATCAGCACCTCCAGCTCGCCGTCGGGCTGCGGCCGCCAGAAGCCGGTCTCGCGTGCGGCCGCGCGCAGGATCTCGCCGTCGTCGCCCAGCAGCCACGCGCGCGACTCGTAGGACAGGAACGGGCGCCCGTCGTGGGCGAAGACGATCTGCTGGCCGAACGTGTACGGGCCCTCGATCGTCGGGTACACGGCCTCGCCCGCGCCGCGCCACACCCCGATCAGCGGGAGCAGCCCGATGCACTGCTCGTGCAGGTCCGGGCCCTCGCGCAGGTTGGCCGTGTCGTCCGGGACCGGCAGGTCGTCGAACCGGGGCCGGTTGCGCTGTGCCGAGTCGGGCGCGGCGTTGGCGGGGCCGGTGATCGTCCCCGGGAGGTCGGGATCGGTCATACCAGGTGCTCCTCGACCGGAGGCGTGGCGGGATCCGTGGTGAACAGCCTGCGGAGCAGGAATCCGCCGAAGGCGACGGTGCCCGCGCTGACCACGATCAACAGGCCGGTGAAGAACCAGTGCACGGCTAGCCAGCGTAGTCCCGTCCCCGATCAGGGCAGAAACGAGTGGCACTTCCGTCGCATAGGTTGCGACGGAAGTGCCACTCGTCGGAACAGCCTGGGTCAGGCCACCGCGACCTCGACGCGGTGCAGGCCGGGGCCCTCCGCCCGCAGCACGCTCTCGCCGTTGCCGGTGCGGGACAGGGCGCGGAGCGTCCAGGTGCCGGGGGCGGCGAAGAAGCGGAAGTCACCGCTCGCGCTCGCCACGACCTCGGCCGTGAACTCGCCCGTGCCGTCCAGCAGCCGCACGAACGCGCCGCCGACGGGCTGCCCGCCGGCCAGCACGCGCCCGGTGAGCACGGTCTCCTTGGACAGGTCGGTGCCCGGGGGCAGTGTGATGCCCTGGTCGGGCGCCGCGCACATCAGGCCTTCACCCCCAGCTCGATCGGCACGCCGATGAGCGAGCCGTACTCGGTCCAGCTGCCGTCGTAGTTCTTGACGTCGCCGTGGCCGAGCAGCTCGTGCAGCACGACCCAGGTGTGGGAGCTGCGCTCGCCGATGCGGCAGTAGGCGATGGTGGGCCTCGAGCCGTCGAAGCCCTCGTCGCCGTAGAGCCTCGTCAGGTCCTCGTCGGACTTGAACGTGCCGTCCTCGTTGGCGGCCTTGCTCCACGGGATGTTGATCGCCGACGGGATGTGGCCGGGGCGCTGCGACTGCTCCTGCGGCAGGTGCGCGGGCGCGAGGATCTTGCCCGAGAACTCGTCGGGCGACCGGACGTCCACCAGGTTCTTGTTCCCGATGGCGGCCACGACCTCGTCACGGAACGCGCGGATCGAGGTGTCGGCCTCCTGCGCCGTGTACGTGGTGCCCTTGCGCTCGACCTCGTCGGTGGTGAGCGTGCGCCCGTCGAGCTCCCACTTCTTGCGGCCGCCGTCGAGCAGCCTGACGTCGGCGTGGCCGTAGAGCTTGAACTGCCAGTAGGCGTAGGCGGCGAACCAGTTGTTGTTGCCGCCGTACAGCACGACGGTGTCGTCGTTGCCCACGCCCTTGGCCGACAGCAGCTGCTCGAACTGCTCCTTGGAGACGATGTCGCGACGGACCGGGTCCTGCAGCTCGGTGGTCCAGTTGACCTTCACGGCGCCGGGGAGGTGCCCGCCGTCGTAGGCGGTGGTGTCCTCGTCCACCTCGAGGAAGACGACGCCGTCGGTTCCGAGGTTCTTCTCGGCCCAGTCGGCGGTGACCAGGACGTCCTGGCGGCTCATGCGGTAGCTCCCAGCTTCTTGGTGCGGAATCGTGCGATGAGGGTGTACATCTCGCAGCCCAGGCAGTAGCCGAAGGCGGCGTTGAGGAAGGCCGCGGCCAGCGCGAACGCGGTGGCCACGATGCCGAGCGCGGTGAGGCCGGTGAGGTAGCCGACGACACCGACCACGGCGAAGACGAACCCGACGGTCTGGGAGAAGCGGACGGGTGCGGCCTCCTCCCGCTCCGACGGCGGGCCCAGCCGCGGCGCGAGGAGTGCGCGGTAGAGGACGGAGTAGGGCGAGAAGCGCAGCCCGGCGAACGCGCCGAGCGCGAACACCACGCCCTGCACCGCGAGCAGCCAGCCGCTGCCCGACAGCAGCACGAGCGCGAGGACGGCGGTGGTCACGGCGGCGGAGAAGCGAACGCCGCGGGGATCGACCGGTGGATCACCGGGTTGGGACATGGAAGGGCTCCTGGAGCATGAGGTGCAAGGGTGGTTTGCGGGCGCTCAGGCGGCCGGACACAGGCAGCTGCCGACGCGGCACAGATCGACTGCGCGTCGTCGGGTCAGCGGCCAGAACACGCTGGTGAGGGTAGCCGAGGATCGCGCCGAATGGGGGCGTCGGATCACACACCCTCCAGTTCGGGGGACAGCGCGGCCTCCAGATCACCGGCCCGCGGCACCCCGGACACGCGCAGCAGCTCCGCGCCGGACCGGTCGAACGCCACGGTCGTCGGGGTGCGCATCACGCCCAGCTCGCGGGCCACGCCGGGGTGGTCGGCGACGTCGATCTCGCGGTGGACGACGCCCGGTGTGCGGGCGGCCAGCGACGAGAGCGCGCCGGCGGTCTGGCGGCACGGCGCGCACACGGGCGACGACAGCTGCAGCAGCAGCACGCGCTCGTCACCGGCCGGTGTGACGCCGGCCAGCGACCAGCCCCCGGTGGCCGCACCGGCCCGCACCCGCCCGTCGCGGGACCTGAGGACCAGCCCGACGACCGTGGCGAGCACCAGCGTGCCCACCAGCACCGCGATCCCGACGCCGCTCACGCTGGTTCCAACCCGGCAGGACCGGACCACATTCCGCGTCGCGCGGGCCCGTTGCGGTTCTCAGGGCCGCAGAAGCGCATCGCGCGGGCTGATCGCGGTTCTCGCGACCGCCCGAGCGCATCGCGCGGGCTGATCGCGGTCCTCGGTGAGGCGGGTCAGCTGAGGTCGACACCGGTCGCGGTGCCGCTGATCACCAGGTTGCCGTTCTTCGCCTGGAACCTCGCCGGGGTGACGCCCAGGGGGAGGGTGCCGGCGTCCAGGGGGAGCGTGAACTGGTCGAGGATCGCCCGCTGCGCGGCCGCCGGGATCGGCAGCGCGGTGCCGTCGCTGAGCCGGACGTCGCGCGGCGCGATCCTGGCCTTGCCGCCGGTGAGGTCGAGCACCGCGACCACGGCGACCTCGACCGACGCCCCGAGCAGCGAGGCGGTGCCGACGATGCGGGCGGACCGGTCGGGGTCGAGGCGGGCCAGCGACGGGTCGCCGCCGTCCTTCACCACCTGCGCCAGCGCCTTCGCGTCGAGGGCCTCGATCCGCACCTTGGTGATGTCGGGGACCAGCCGCTCCAGGTCGGTCGGGCCGATCTGCACCGTGCTCTCGGCCCGCGCCACCTGCACCGACTTCGGCCCGGAGCTCAGCAGCATCGACAGCGGCGCGGTGACACCCTCCAGGTGCGCGGTGAGCTCCACCTGCTTGAACTGCCCGACGGTCAGGCGCTGCGCGTCCACGTCGATGCTGGAGTAGCGGCCGGCGACGGCCTGGGTGAGGAACGGGAAGCCGTTGATCCGCACCGACGGGTCGTCGGCGAGACCGATCTGCTGGCGCATCTCGCGGGAGACGGCGGACTCGGCGAGCGCGGCCGCCCCGAAGTCGGCGGCCACCAGCACCCCGACCAGCACGAGCAGCGCGATGACCAGGCGCCTCATCCGACCTCCGACCCACCTCACCCGGCCCCGTGCCGGGTGATTCCGACCGTAGAGGCGGGCGCTTCGGGGCCGTCGTCGGGGTGTGCGGTACCGGTGGGTGAACGGATGATGTCGGAGGTGTGTGACGCCATCGCTACACGGAACGCGGAAATGCCGGTTAAGCTGCATCGATCCGCGCTCCGGTGTTCCAGCCGGGTCACGCGGGTGTAACGGTGCGTCAGCGTCGCCGCCGTGAATCGGGGCCCTCAGTTGGCCGGCCCCCGAGATGAGGAGGCACCACGTGGAGCTGCTCCTGCTGACGGCCGATCCCGAGCCCGGTTCCGTCCTGCCTGCGCTCACGTTGCTGCCTCACGGCGTCCGTACCGCGGCCCCCGAGGTGGCCGCGCTGCTCGACGCCGGCCCGCACGACGCCGTGCTCGTCGACGCCCGCACCGATCTCGTGGCCGCCCGCAGCCTCTGCCGCCTGCTCGGCAGCACCGGCATGGACGTGCCGGTGATCGCGGTGCTCACCGAGGGCGGGCTGGTCGCGGTGTCCGGCGAGTGGGTGGTGGACGAGATCCTGCTGCCCGGTGCCGGTCCCGCCGAGGTGGACGCGCGCCTGCGGCTGCTGAAGTCGCGCCCCGGCGCCGATTCCGGACGCGACAGCGGCGCGCTGGTGCTCGGCGAGCTGGTGATCGACGAGGCCACCTACGCCGCCCGCCTGCGCGGGCGCCTGCTCGAGCTCACCTACAAGGAGTTCGAGCTGCTCAAGTACCTCGCGCAGCACGCGGGCCGGGTGTTCACCCGGGCCCAGCTGCTGCAGGAGGTCTGGGGATACGACTTCTTCGGCGGCACCCGCACCGTCGACGTCCACGTGCGGCGGCTGCGCGCCAAGCTCGGCACCGAGCACGAGCAGATGATCGGCACCGTGCGCAACGTCGGTTACAAGTTCGTGCGGCCCAGCCGCGGCGCCCTCGGCGTCCCCGCCGGTGTGGTGGCCGACCACGACACCGACGACACCGACGACTCGGACACGGACCGGGCGTCGCTGCGCGTCAACGGAATGGCGTAGTCGCCCGGGTAGGGTCGGCGCCGTGGCTGACCTGACGTGGCACAACGCGCTCGACGAGGCCGCGACCGCCGAGGTGCAGGCGCTCGTCGCCGGCGCCACGGACGTCGACGGCACGGCTCCGCTGTCGGAGCACGTGCTGCTGCACCTGCGCCACGGCGGCGACCGCGAGGCGCTGCACCTGCTGGCCCGCGACGGCGGCGGCGCGCTGGTCGGCTTCGCGCACCTCGACGCCACCGACCCCGTCGCGGGCGGGGCGGGCGAGCTGGTCGTGCACCCTGACGCGCGCCGCCACGGGCTGGGCGACCGGATCGTGCACGCGCTGCTGGACCGGATGGCCGAGGCCGGCTCGCCCGCCGGCGGCCGGCTGCGGCTGTGGGCGCACGGGGAGCACCCCGGCGCGGCGGCGCTGGCGGAGCGGCACGGCTTCACCCGGGCCCGGGTGCTCTGGCAGATGCGCCGCAGCCTCCTGTCGCCGCTGTCCGCCCCGCAGTGGCCGGCCGGTGTGCGGCTGCGCCCGTTCGTGGTGGGCCGCGACGAGCCGGAGTTCCTGCGCGTCAACAACGCGGCGTTCGACTGGCACCCCGAGCAGGGTGGCTGGGACGTCGACCAGATGAAGCTGCGCGAGGCCGAGCCGTGGTTCGACCCGGCCGGGTTCCTGCTCGCCGTCGACGCCGACGACCGGCTGCTCGGCTTCCACTGGACGAAGGTGCACGGTTCCGGTGTTGGCGAGCACTCGCACGAGCCCATCGGCGAGGTGTACGTGCTCGGCGTCGATCCGGCGGCCCGCGGGATGCACCTCGGGAACGCGCTCACCCGGGCCGGGCTGCGGCACCTGCGCGACCGCGGGCTCAGCCAGGTGATGCTGTACGTCGAGGCCGACAACGACGCGGCCATCCGGGTGTACACCGGCCTCCAGTTCACCCACTGGGACACGGATGTGTCGTACGTGCGCTGACAACCGTTTACCGCCCCGCAACCCGTCACCGACCAGGACAAACCACGTCGGCGCAGGTCACGGATCCGTTACGATCGAGGCCGTTCGGGTGGGATGTCTCACCCTGGGTGACCTGTTCATTTCCCGTTTACCTGAACGGGGGAGTGCGTCCACCGGGCTTACCTACCGTCGCGGCCGTGCGGCCCCCGAGCCGTCCGAACCCCACGACGGAGGACTAACAGGTGAAGACCGTGCGGCACAGCGCCCGTGCCCGAATCGCAGCGGTGGGCATCGCCACCAGCGGCGCGTTGCTACTGGCCGGATGCGGCGCGTCCAACGAGAGCAGCGGCTCGACCGCCCCCAGTGCCGGCGGCGCGGCCGCCGTGTCCGGCACGATCTCCGGTGCCGGCGCGAGCACGCAGCAGGCCGCCACGCAGGCCTGGGTGGCGGGCTTCAACGCCGCCAACCCGGACGCGACGATCAACTACGACCCGAGCGGGTCGGGCGCCGGGCGCACCCAGTTCATCGCGGGCGGCGTCGACTACGCGGGCAGCGACTCCGCGATGAAGGCCGACGAGCTGGCCTCGGCCAAGACCAAGTGCGGGAGCGACGTCGTCGAGGTCCCGGTCTACGTCTCGCCGATCGCGGTGGTCTACAACCTGCCGGGTGTGACGAACCTGCAGCTCACGCCGTCGCTCGTCGCGCAGATCTTCAACAAGAAGATCACCAAGTGGAACGACCCGGCCATCGCCGCGGTGAACGCGGGGGTGACGCTGCCCGACACGGCCATCGCGCCGGTCAACCGCTCGGACAAGTCCGGCACCACGGCCAACTTCACCGACTACCTGTCGAAGGCCGCGAAGGCCGACTGGACCTACCCGGGCTCCGACACCTGGCCCATCCAGGGCGGCGAGGCCGCGCAGGGCACGTCGGGCGTCATCGGCGCGGTCAAGGCCGGCGCCGGCACCATCGGCTACGCCGACGAGAGCCAGGCCAAGGACCTCGGGATCGCCAAGATCCAGGTCGGCACCACCTACGTCGCCCCGTCCGCCGACGGCGCGGCCAAGCTGCTCGAGGCCGCCACCCGCGGCACCGACGGCGGGCAGTACGTCTTCTCGTACTCCCTGCCGCGCACCACGACCGACGGCAGCCAGTACCCGATCACGCTGGTCTCCTACGCCATCGCGTGCTCGAAGTACTCCGACGCCGCGAAGGGTGCGCTGGTGAAGGCCTACTTCACCTACATCACCAGCACCGACGGCCAGGCGGCCGCCGCGAAGGCGGCCGGTTCGGCGCCGCTCAGCAGCGCCGTCAGCACGGCGATCGCGCCGGCCGTCGGCGCGATCTCCTGAAGTCGTCCGGCTCTAGCCGACGGGGCCGGCCGGTCGTCATCATGACGGGTGGCCGGCCCCATCGGTGCCGATGCTCCGACCCTGCACGCAGGTCGGAGTGCCGCCCTCGTTCGACCACCGGAAAGAGGACGCCGTGAGCGCCCCCACCTCGACGCCGCCGACCACGGCGTCCCCGCCCAAGGCCGTCCAGCAGCCCGGCGACCGCATCTTCGCCGGCGCCGCGAGGGGAGCCGGCATTCTCATCCTCGTCGTCCTCGCCGGCGTCGCGGCCTTCCTCGTCATCCAGGCGCTCCCGGCGATCGTGGCTCCGTCCTCGGAGCTGCCGGGCGGCAAGAACCTGTTCGCCTACATCGGCCCGCTCGTCTTCGGCACGCTGCTCTCGGCGTTCATCGCGCTGCTCATCGCGACGCCGCTCGCCGTGGCCGTGGCGCTGTTCATCACCCACTACGCGCCGCGCAGGCTCGCGCAGGGCCTCGGCTACCTGATCGACCTGCTCGCGGCCGTGCCGAGCATCGTGTTCGGGCTCTGGGGCGTCGCGGTGCTCGCGCCGGCGTCGCTGGGCCTGATGACCTGGCTCACCACGTACCTCGGCTGGATCCCGCTCTTCGCCGGGCCCGTCTCGGCCACCGGCCGCACCATGCTGGTGGTGGGCGTGACGCTGGCGGTGATGATCCTGCCGATCATCACGGCGGTCTCCCGCGAGGTCTTCCTCCAGACGCCGCGGCTGCACGAGGAGGCCGCGCTCGCGCTGGGCGCCACCCGCTGGGAGATGATCAGGATGGCCGTGCTGCCGTTCGGGCGCTCCGGCATCATCAGCGGGGCGATGCTCGGCCTGGGCCGCGCGCTCGGCGAGACGATGGCCGTGGCGATCATCCTGTCCGGCTCGGGGATCATCACGTTCAACCTGATCAGCTCGAGCAACCCGTCGTCGATCGCGGCGAACATCGCGCTGCAGTTCCCGGACTCCACGGGCGTCGCGGTGAACACGCTCATCGCGTCCGGGCTGGTGCTGTTCCTGATCACGTTGCTGGTCAACTCGCTCGCGCGCTACATCATCAACCGCCGTCGCGAGTTCTCGGGAGCCAACTGATGAGCATCGACCGTAGCTTGCGGAGTGAGAACCAGAGCGACACCGAGCGCGCCCTGCAGGTGGGGGAGCCGTCCGAGGCTCCGGTCAACCTGGTGCGCGCCGAACTGCCGCGCTGGGCGCCCTACGGCATCTTCGTCGCCTCGCTGGTGCTGGTGGGCGTGCTGCTCGCGATCAGCGGCAGCTTCGGCATCGGCCTGTTCGTGTTCCTCTCCGCCATCGTGTTCGGGCTCGCCACGTACGTCGTCTCGCGGGTCGTCGAGGGCGGGCGCAAGGCCACCGACCGGCTGGTGACGATCGTCGTCACGGTCGCGTTCCTGATCGCCCTGATCCCGCTCGTCTCCGTGGTCGTCACGGTCGTGGGCAACGGCCTCGCCCGCTTCGACGGCACGTTCTTCTCCAGCTCGATGCGCGGCGTCGTCGGCGAGGGCGGTGGCGGCTACCACGCGATCATGGGCACGCTCATCATCACCGCGCTCGCGGCGGTCATGTCGATCCCGATCGGCGTGCTCACGGCCGTCTACCTGGTGGAGTACGGCGCGAAGAGCCGCCTGGCCCGCGCCATCACGTTCTTCGTCGACGTCATGACCGGCATCCCGTCGATCGTGGCGGGCCTGTTCTCGTTCGCCCTGTTCGCGCTGTTCTTCGGCCCGAGCATCCGGCTGGGCTTCGCCGGCGCGGTCGCGCTGTCGGTCCTCATGATCCCGGTGGTCGTGCGCTCCACCGAGGAGATGCTCAAGATCGTGCCCAACGAGCTGCGCGAGGCCGCGTTCGCGCTCGGCACGCCGAAGTGGCGCACGATCACGAAGGTCGTCATCCCGACGTCCATCGCGGGCATCGCGTCGGGCATCACGCTCGCGGTCGCCCGGGTCATCGGGGAGACGGCGCCGCTGCTGATCGTCGCGGGCCTGACGACCGGGGTGAACTTCAACCCGTTCGCCGGCCGCATGACGACGCTGCCGGTGTTCGCCTTCAACTCCTACGCGGCACCGGGTGTGCCGCGCGAGCCCTTCATCGACCGGGCGTGGACCTCCGCGCTGGTCCTGATCATCATCGTGCTGGTGCTGAACCTGGTGGCGCGCCTCGTCGCCCGGGTGTTCGCGCCCAAGACCCGATAGGAGCCGATCATGGGCAAAGCGATCGACGCCAAGAACCTCAACATCTACTACGGCTCGTTCCTCGCGGTCGAGGGCGTGAGCATGGCCATCCGGCCCAAGACCGTGACCGCGCTGATCGGCCCGTCGGGCTGCGGCAAGTCCACGTTCCTGCGCTCGATCAACCGCATGCACGAGGTGATCCCCGGCGCCCGCGTCGAGGGGAAGCTGGAGCTGGACGGCAAGGACCTCTACGGCCCCGGCGTCGACCCGGTGGGCGTGCGCCGCCAGATCGGCATGGTGTTCCAGCGACCCAACCCGTTCCCCACGATGTCGATCTACGACAACGTCATCGCGGGCCAGCGGCTGAACAACAAGAAGATGAAGAAGGACGCCACCGACACGCTCGTCGAGCAGTCGCTGCGCGGGGCCAACCTCTGGAACGAGGTGAAGGACCGCCTCGACAAGCCCGGCTCCGGCCTGTCCGGCGGGCAGCAGCAGCGGCTGTGCATCGCCCGCGCGATCGCGGTGCAGCCCGACGTGCTGCTCATGGACGAGCCGTGCTCGGCGCTGGACCCGATCTCCACGCTCGCGGTCGAGGACCTGATCAACGAGCTGAAGCAGGACTACACGATCGTCATCGTCACCCACAACATGCAGCAGGCGGCCCGGGTCAGCGACTTCACCGGGTTCTTCAACATCGAGGGCACCGGCAAGCCCGGCCACCTGGTGGAGATGGACGAGACGAAGACGATCTTCTCGCAGCCGACGCAGAAGGCCACCGAGGACTACGTGAGCGGCCGCTTCGGCTGAGCCGGGCTCCGCGCCGTGGTCGGCGGCGACCCACCCATTGCAGCATGGTGGCTTCACTCCAACCCGGTTGGAGTGAAGCCACCATGCTGCAACTCCGGTGGCACCTCGCGGCGCCGGGTCAGATGGGGATGGCGTCGGGTTCCCTGCCCGTCACCGCGTAGACCGTCTCGTTGGCCACCACCACAGCGTGGTCGGCGAAGCGCTCGTAGTAGCGCGCCAGCAGCGTGATGTCGACGGCCGCGGGCACGCCGTGCGACCAGCCCTCGTCCATCAGCACGCCGAACATGTGGGCGTGCAGGGCGTCCATCGCGTCGTCGTCGGCGTCGAGCTCGACGGCCAGCACGACGTTGCGCGTGCGGGCCACCTCGGCGGCCTTGACCGCCAGCTCCACCGCGACCCGCCCCATCTCGGCGAAGTCCGGCCGGAGCTCCTCGGGCAGCGGCCGCCCGCGCGCGGCGGCCTGCGCCACGTGCAGGGCGAGATCGCCCATCCGCTCGATGTCGCCCGCACTGCGGATCGCCGAGACGACGCTGCGCAGGTCACCCGCCACCGGCGCGTGGAAGAGCAGGGCATCGGTGGCGATCTCCTCCACGCGGGCGCGCAGGGCGTCGACCTGGGCGTCGCCGGTGACGACCTGGTGCGCGAGCCGCTCCCGGCCCTCCAGCAGCGCGGACGTGGCGCGCTGCAGCGCCCCCGCGACGACGGTGCACATCCGGCCGAGCAGCTCGGCGATGTCGGCGAGCTGCTGCGGGAGGGGATCGGGCGGCATCAGACGGTGAGGGGGCCCGGCATCTGGCCGGTCACGACATAGACGATCCGGCGCGCGACGGCGACGGCGTGATCGGCGTAGCGCTCGTAGAAGCGGGCGAGCAGCGTGATGTCGACGGCCGGGCCGACCCCGTGGCTCCAGTTGCGGTCCATCAGCACGCTGAACATGTGCCGGTGCAGGTCGTCCATGGCGTCGTCGTCGGACTCGAGAGCCGCGGCAGCCGCGAGGTCCCGGGTGCGGATCACGTCGCCGGCCTTGAGAGCGAGCTGCACCCCGACCCGCCCCATCTCGGCGAAGTACGGCTTGACCTCGTCGGGCAGCACCGGCTGGGGGTGCCGCCGCCGGGCCGCCTGGGCCACGTGCAGCGCGAGGTCGCCCATGCGCTCGATATCACCCGCGCCGTGGATGGCGGACACGACGATCCGCAGGTCGGTGGCCACCGGCGCCTGCAGCGCGAGCAGGGCGAACGCCTTCTCCTCGGCCACCGCGCGGATCTCGTCGACCCGGATGTCCTCGGAGATCACCTCCTCGGCGAGGTGGAGGTCCACCTCGAGCAACGAGCGGGTGGCCTTCTCCAACGCCTCGGCGACCTGGACGCACATGCCCGCCAGCCCGTCGGCGAGATCGTCGAGCTGCTCCTGGTAGGCGTCACGCATGGGGCTGAGGGTAGCCGGATCGTCCGGACCGGTCGTCCGCAGCAGGTGAACCAGGGATGAACGATCAGGCGCAGCTCTGCGTCGTCACCGGCGTCGACGTGGCGACGGCCGGCTGGCCGGGCGGGCGGATGTCCCCGTCGAAGGAACGGCCGAGGACGAGCTGCAGGACGCCGGTGTTGCCGGGGTCGGGCACCAGGGTGGCGACGGGGACGCTGCCCGAGAGCAGGTCGGCCGCGGCCGCCTGGTCGGGGGAGTAGCGGATGACCGTCTGCGGCGTGGCCTGGGCGGCGTTGGTGACGGTTCCGATGCCGAAGCCCAGCGCCTTCAAGGTGTCCCCGGTCTTCGCCGCGACCCCCGTCCTCCCCGACGCGTTGAGCACCTGCACCGTCACGTCGCCCGCGGCCGGGCCGCCCGCGCTGCCGTCGGTGGCGGGCAGCGGGGAGTGCGTGCGCAGCGCGGTGAACAGCGCGGCGGCGTCCGCGTCGCGGAGCACGGACCCGCCGCGGCCACCTTCCGCGGTGGGGACCGACACGAAGCCGACCCCGTCGACGTCCAGTGCCCGCAACGACAGCGCGAGCGCGAGCACCTGGTCGAGATCCGCGCCGTCGGTGGTGAGCGCGGCACCCAGCGCGGGCCGCACGGCCGCGACGTGGGAGAGGTTCATCAGGCCGGTGCTGGTCAGCGTCGACGCCAGCACGCCGGCCAGCACCTGCTGCTGGCGCTCGATCCGCCCGCGGTCGGCAGGCGGATCACCGTCGACGTCGGCGGCCCGGACGAAGTTGCCCGCGCCCGACCCGTCCAGGGTGACGCTGCCGGGGTCGGGCACCACGGGCCCCAGCACGCGGTCCTGCACGGGCCTGGTCACGCAGACCCGCACACCCAAAGCGGCGTCGACGAGCGGACCGATGCGGTCGAGGTCGACGCCGACGTACGCGGTGATCGCGAGCCCCGTGAGCTGCTGAATGACCCGGGTGGCGCACCGCGGGCCGCCCGCGCCGAGCGCGGTGGCGAGCTGGGTGCGGGCCAGCGCGGGCACGATCTCGTCGGTGTAGGTGGACGTGGTGGGGTCGAAGCGCTCGCAGGGTGGCCGGCTGATCTCGAGATCGGCCGGCACGGACACCACCGTCAACGGGCCGCCACCGGCGGGGACGTGCGCGACCACGACCGTCGCCGGGTCCTTGTCGGTTGCGACGACCAGCACGTTCCGGTCGCCCTTCTGCGCGTCGGCGTCGCGGATCGCGCCGGAGCCCGCGTCCAGCGCGGCGACGGTGCCCACCGCCGACCCCAGCCAGCGCTGCGCGCCCCAGCCGACCGTCGTCGTGGCGAGCACGCCCGCGGCCACGACCAGCACCAGCAGCCGCACGGCTCTCGGCCGCCGCCGGGGCTCGGACTCCGGCCCGGGCAGCTCCTCGCCGTCGCGGGGCAGGACGAGGCCGGCGTGCGCGGCGGTGAGGCGCGTGAGCGTCTCGTCGATGCGCGCGGACCGGAGGTCGACGGTGCCCGTGCGCTCGGTGCGGCGGGTGCGTTCCGCCTGCTCGCTGACGTCCTGCGCGCCGCTGCCGATGTCCGTGCGGGAGGGACGGGAACGCGCCGCAGTGCCGCCGCCGCCCGCAGTGCCGCCGCCCGTCGCGTGGACGGACGTGGTGCGGTCGGAGGTGGCGTGGGCGGACGTGGTGCGGTCGGAGGTGGCGTGGCCGGACGCGCCGAGGCGACCGTCGAGGTGGCCGGGCGCTCTCGGGGTGCCGCCGAGCACGGCGGGGTTGCCGGCTGCGTGACCGGGGGCGCCGGCGTTGCCGTTGGTACCGCCCGGCCCGGCGGGGGCGCCGCCTCCTCGTACGGGGCCCGCGATCGTGCGCTCGGCCCGTGCCGGGCTGCCCGCGGCCCGCGTCGCGTCGCGGTCTCCGGGGCGGCGGTCCGCTGCGCGAC
>CAXTTN010000059.1:25248-26666 GCA_964247105.1 uncultured Pseudonocardia sp. | reverse complement strand
CGGTTCCTCGCCGAACCCATGATCGGCTCGCGACCACAGGCGGAGGCGCGCGGCCTGGTCCATCTCGTCGGCGGTTCGCCGGCGATCCTGGACGAGGTCCGCGACGTGCTCGCGGTGAGCGCCGCACGCCTGCACCACTGCGGCGACGCCGGCGCCGCGGCCACGCTCAAGCTGCTCGTCAACGCCCTGCTCGCCACCCAGGTCGCCACCGTGGCCGAGCTCCTCGGCGTGGCCGGCCGATCGGGACTGGATACGGCCGCCACCCTGGAGCTGCTCACCAGCCTGCCCGTCACCAGCCCCGCCGCGGCCCGGGCCGGCGTCGCGATGATCAGCGACACGTTCTCCCCCAACTTCCCGGTCGACCTGGTGGCCAAGGACCTGGGCTACCTGAGCGGGCTGGCCGCGGAACTGGGCGCCGAGGTCCCGGTGAGCGACGCCGCCCACCGTGGCTTCGACCGAGCCTCAGCCGCCGGGTACGGGTCCGACGACCTCACCGCCGTATCCCGGATCTTCCCCCACCGAAAGGACACACCCGCATGATGAACTCCGTATGGCTCGAGATCCCGGTCCAGGACATCGCCCGGGCGAAGGCCTTCTACGAGGCCGTCTTCGAGCACAGCCCGACCGAGATCCTCAGCGAGGACGGCCGGCAGATCACCGTCATCGAGGGCCAACCGACCGTCTCGCTCAACCAGACCCCCGGCTTCGTGCCGACCGCTCAGGGCTCCCTGCCCTACTTCCACCTCGACGGGCCGATCGCGGACGCCCTGGACCGGGTGAAGCGGGCCGGCGGTCAGGTGGTCGAGCCGGCCACGCCCCGGGCCGACCGCGGCCTCTTCAGCCTGGTGACCGACTCGGAGGGCAACGCCCTCTACCTGCACGCCGCCTCGTAACGGACGGACGCAGCCGCCCGCGCTGTGCGCGGGCGGCGCGGTCCGGCCGCTGCTCGGGGCCGGGTCGGGCGTGGGTGTTGCTGTCGAGCACGCCCGCGTCGGGCGCGCACAGCAGTGGTTACAAGAGGCCCAAGAAGGGCAGCACCTTGCTCGCGATGTTCCCGATCGTCGAGAACACGTCGTCGTGGTGCTCCTCCTTGACGGGCTGCGTTGCCACCTGCTGCGTCGCTTCTTGCTGCGCGGCGGGCTGCTGGTACAGCGACGGCTGGTACGTCACCGAGGGCAGTGTCGGCAATTGCGTCGCGTACGGGGAGGTCAGCGCCGGAGACGCCGCCGACCCTCCCGTCGAGGACACGTACGACGCCCCGGTTGCCGACGGCTGCTGCTGGAACCACGTCCCCATCGGCTGTTGGACGAATGTCTGCGGCACGAATGTCTGCGGGACGTACGTCGGCTGGGCGTACCCCTGCGGCACCACCGTTTGCGGCACGAACGCCTGCTGAACGAACGACGACGGCACGAACG
>CAXTTN010000059.1:0-25148 GCA_964247105.1 uncultured Pseudonocardia sp. | reverse complement strand
CCTGCGGCACCACCGCCTGCTGAACAAACGACGGCTGGGCGAACGACTGCGGCGACACCGCCTGCTGAACAAACGACGACGGCACGAACGCCTGCGGCGACACCGCCTGCTGGACGAACGACGACGGCACGAACGCCTGCGGCACCACCGCCTGCTGAACAAACGACGGCTGGGCGAACGACTGCGGCGATACCGCCTGCTGAACGAACGACTGCGGCACAGCCGGCTGAGACGCCTCGGGTGACTGCTGGACGAACGACTGCCGCAGGAACGACTGGGATGCCTCGGGTGACTGCTCCTGTTGACCGAACGCCAGCACCATCGGCTGGTACTGGGGAACCGCTGATTCCGTGGCCTGGCCGGAATACACCCCGTCACCAGTACCGACGACCGTGGGCACCAGGTTCGAGGACTCCTGGGGGATCGAGGTGATGCCGTACCCGTCGGTTCCCCCGTTCCCGCCCGGCTGGGAGGCGATTCCGTAGGTGTTCGCGACGGAACCTGCGTTCCTGATGCCGGTCGACGCGGTCCGGTCACCCGAAGGAAAGGTGTCGTTCGAAGTGGTGCGGTTGACCGGTCTCGTGACGGCACCGCTGTCGACAGCGGCGCCGCCACCGCCGACGTTGCCGGAACCGACGAGCTGGAACGTTCCGTCACCGACCGGGACGACCGTGGTCCCCCGGAGCCCCCCGTCCGTGCCCAGGCCCGCGAGGTTGAGATCGGCTCCGCGCCCCGGCTGTGTCGGCGTCGCGAAGGCCACGCGCGACACCGTGTCGTCCTCGTTCATCCGGACGGCCCCGTTCGGGACCTGCTGCAACCCGCCGGACGCCGAGCTGTCCTGGTAGTAGCCGTTTCCGGAGGCGGTCTGGGATCCCAGCTCGTCGGCGAGGGCGTGCGGCGCCGCGAAAGCGTTGACGGCGGCGAGAGCCGCCACCGAACCCGCGGTGGCCAGACCGACCCGGAACCCGAGGGAACCGAGCACGGACCCGAGCTTGCGCGGGCTCATCTCCAGCCAGTCGTCGTACGGGTTGAGCAGGGCGGCGTTCCGGGCGGCGTCACCCGATGTCCGGGGGGCGCAGGTGCGTGAGCTCGGTGGCATTGCGTGCATCCAGCCCTTCCGATAGGGCGACGAGCTCCGCCGCACAGGGATCCAGTACCGGGAGCCGAGCGGCATCACCGGGTCAACCACTCGCGAACCTAGGCACGACCGACGTCGCGAGCACGTGCCCGGCAGGGCGGGATAGTCGGAACCGTTGCCGATATGGGCGGTTCCGGCGGTCGTCCATGCGGCGAGGATGTTCCTCACCGGCGAGCGCGGCCATCCGGAGCCGGGTGGATGGGGTGCCGCTGCCGAGATGGGGCGTCAGGACTACCCGCTGGTGGCGGTGCAGCCGGAGGTTGGTGGCGGGCTCGTGTTCGTGGTTGTCGATCGCGGCGAGCGGGTCGAGGGAGCCGGTGGGCATGCGCCGGGTGACCAGCACCCTGTCTGGATCGCTCATGCCGAGCTCTCCGGCGTGTCGTCGACGCGGTGCACCCCGGGTGGTTCTGCGCTCCGGCTCGGCGCTGGTCGGTGGCGGGCGCGTTGGGTGAGCGCGACTGCAGCGACCACGACCAGCGCCGCGGCGATGGTGGCGAGACCGACGTGTTCGCCGAGCAGCAGCGCGGACCAGGCCAGGGTGAGTACCGGTTGGGCGAGTTGCAGTTGGGCGACGTGGGCGATACCGCCCTCGGCCAGACCGCGGTACCAGGCGTAGAAGCCGGCGAACATGCTGACCGCGCTGAGGTAGGCCAACCCGACCCACGCCGCGGCCGAGGGTGCGTGCGGCGGATCCAGGGCAAGCCCGATCGCGGTCAGCGGTAGGAGCACCGGCAGCGCCAGCAGCAGCGCCCAGGAGATCACCTGCCAGCCGCCCATCTCGCGGGCCAGCGCCCCGCCCTCGGCGTAACCCAGAGCGCCCAGTCCGACCGCGGCCAGCAGCCAGAGGTCGGCCGGGCGCGCGGCACCGCCGCCCTGCACAACGGCGAAGAGGACGACGGCGGCGACGCCGAAGCCGCAGGCCGCCCAGAACGCCCGCGGCGGGCGTTCACCACCCCGGACGACCGCGACCGCGGCGGTCGTCGCGGGCAGCAGCCCGGTCAACACGGCGCCATGGGCAGCGGTCGCGTCGCGCAGCGCCAGTGAGGAGCAGACGGGGAAGCCCACCACGACCCCTACGGCGACCAACGCCAACCGGCTTCCCTGCGCGCGCGTCGGCCGGCGAGCACGCGTTGCGGCCAGGCAGCCGGCGGCGAGCAGCGCTGCCACCACGGCCCGACCCAGTCCGACCGTTGTCGGCCCGAACGCGGGCAGTGCCGCCCGCGAAGCCGGGAAGGTGAGGCTGAAAGCCAGCACCCCCACCGCACCCCAGCCGACGCCCGGCGATAGCACGCCACCCCCAAGTTGGATAGCGCTATCCTTCGCTCTCATGGTTGAGGATAGCAGCACAGCGCGGCTGACGACCGCGTTGCGCCGGCTCGCCGCCGGTCTGCAGCCGGGCGACCGGTTGCCGTCGACCCGCGCGCTGGTCGCCGAGCACGCCGTCAGCCCGGTCACCGTCGCCCGCGCCGTCGCGCGACTCACCGCCGAGGGCACGGTGCTCACCGAGCCGGGTCGCGGCACCTTCGTCGCGCCACGCCGTCCGGGCAGCGTCCCGGACACCGGCTGGCAGACCGTCGCGCTCGGTGAGGCCCGCACCGAGACCGCCGCCCTGCACCGGCTCCTGGCCATCCCGGACCCGGGCACGCTGGTGCTGTCCTCCGGCTACCTGGCCCAGGATCTGCAGCCGGTTCGGGCGCTGGCCGCCGCAACCGCCAGGGCCGTTCGCCGCCCCGGCGCGTGGGGCCGCGCGCCTGCGGCCGGTCTGGACGAGCTCCGCGCGGCGTTCGCCGCCACCGTCGGCGCCGAGGCCGGCGACGTGCTCGTGGTACCCGGCGGGCAAGCCGGTCTCTCAGCCGCGCTCCGCGCGCTCGCCGCCCCGGGCGCGCCGCTTCTGGTCGAGGTGCCCACCTACCTCGGGGCGCTCGTCGCCGCCCGCGGTGCCGGGCTGCGCCCGATACCGGTCCCGACCGACCGCGACGGGCTGCGCCCGGACCTGCTGGCCGATGCCTTCGGCCGCACCGGCGCCCGCCTGCTCTACACCCAACCCACGTACGCCAATCCGACCGGCGTCGTGGTGCACCCCGAACGACGCGCCGCCATCCTCGAGGTCGTCGCCGCGGCCGGGGCGTTCCTGCTCGAGGACGACTGGGCCCGCCACCTGGGCATCGACGGGGCCGCCCCGCCGCCCTTGATCCGCGACGACAGCGACGGGCACGTCGTCTATCTCACCTCGCTCACCAAGCCCGCCGCCCCCAGCCTGCGCGTCGGCGCGCTCATCGCCCGCGGGCCGGCGGCCGCCCGGCTGACCGCCACCCGCCTCGTCGAGGACCTGTTCGTGGCCCGACCACTGCAGGAAGCCGCCGTGGACCTGCTCGGTTCACCAGCCTGGCCCCGACACCTCACCGCGTTGCGTCGCGCCCTCCGCGAGCGGCGCGACACCCTCGTCACCGCCCTGGCCGGCGAGCTACCGGAGCTGGAGCCGGCCCAGGTGCCCGATGGCGGTCTGCATCTGTGGCTCCGGCTGCCGGCCGGGCTCGATGACGTCGAGCTCGCCGAGCGTGCTCGCCGCGACGGTGTCGTCATCGAGGCCGGCCGCCCCTACTTCGTCGCCGAACCCCCCGCCGCCCACCTCCGGCTCACCTACGCCGCCGCCACTCCCACCGACCTCATCGAAGGCGTGCGCCATCTTGCGGCCGTCCTGTGACACCCGCCGAGCGCCCGCCGACCGGATCGTCGCGACGCCTCGCGGACCGCTCGGCCTGCAGTCGGGCCTCCTCGCGCTGAGCCTCGGCCCGGGTACGGCGCTCACGACGCAGCCACTCCGGCTGCTCCTCCTTCAACGCCGCGATCTGGGCGGTGGTCAACGGCTCGGTCATCTCGGCACGGGCCAGCCCCGAGATCGACACTCCCAGCCGGTCCGCGACGACCTGCCGGGGATGCGGACCGTCGCGCCGCAGCTCCCGCAACCACTCGGGCGGATCGGCCTGCAGGGCGTCGAGTTCGTCGCGCGAGACCACCCCCGCCCGGAAGTCCTCGGGCGTCGCGTCGAGGTGCACACCGAGCTTCTTCGCCGCCGTCGCGGGCTTCATCGTCTGGGTCGACCTCTGCCGCGTCACCGGCTCAGGATATCGGGGCCGGACCAGCCGATAGCCTGGGCCGGTGACCGAGCCGACCGACACCCCAGCATTCCGGCTCGGCTACGTCCCCGGCGTCACGCCGGGCAAGTGGGTGCGGATCTGGGCCGAACGCCGTCCCGACGTCCCCCTGGAGCTGGTTCCCGCGACCACCGACGAGGCGGTGGAGCTGATCCGGACCGCCGCGGTGGACGCCGCCGTGGTCCGGTTGCCGATCGACCGGACCGGGCTCCACACGATCCCGCTCTATACCGAGACCACCGTGGCCGTCGTCCCGAAGGAACACCCCATCAGCGCGACCGACGAGGCCACCGTCGCGGACCTGGCCGACGCGATCATCCTCCGCCCGCAGGACGACACACTCACCTGGCCCGGTGACCGGCCGGGGCGGCCCGCGGCGGTCGCCCCCGCGACCACAGCCGAAGCGATCAAGCTCGTCGCCGCCGGCATCGGCCTGCTCGTCGTCCCCCAGTCGCTGGCCCGCCTCCACCACCGCCGCGACCTCACCTACCGACCGCTGACCGACGCGCCGGGATCGGGCGTCGCCCTCGCCTGGCCGGACGCGGAGAACACCGAGCTGATGGAGGAGTTCATCGGGATCGTCCGCGGGCGCACCGTCAACAGCTCACGCACCCCCCGCCGGGAGCAGACCCCGGCACCGAGCACACCCGCACCCACGAAGAAGACGGTCGCCCGACGCCGTCCGGCCCGGCGCCGATCACACCGTTGACATCGGGGGTGCGGTGGCGCGCCGATGCATCACGGCCGCCGACGCACGGCGGACACCTGGTTCCACAGGGAGCGGTGGTCGATGCCGAGCCCGGCCTGCTCGACCCGCCTGGTTCCGGCGGGCGATCAGCGCGCCGGTGCGGCGGCGAGCGCGAGCCCGGCGACCGCGGCGAGCATGACGCGCAGCTGATCCGGGTCATGCTCGGCACCCGCCAGCAGCACACCGCCCTCATAGACAGCCAGCAGAGCAGCCGCGACCGCGCCGGGATCCGCGCCGGACGCCAGCTCCCCGCGCCGCTCGACCCTGCGCAGCCCGGCCGTCAACTCCGACCGCCACCGACCGAACCCTTCGGCCAGAGCCGCCCGGGCCGCGCCGTCCTGCTCGCCGAGCTCGTGCACCAACGAGCCCAGCGGGCAGCGGATCGGATCGTTCACGGAGTACTGCTGGGCCGCCCCGTCGCACCACGCACGCACGTCGGCCGCGGTGGCGATCGTGCCCAGCAGCGGCTGTTGGGCGTCGAGCACGCGCTGCACCTGCTGGGCGACCACCGCCGCCACCAGGTCGGGCTTACCGGCGAAGTAGAGATACAGCTGGCCACGCCCGGTGCGTGACAGGGCACCGACCTGGTCCAGTGTCGTGGCGCGGATCCCTTGGCGCGCGAACAGCTCGCGCGCGGCGTCCAGCACCCGCGCCACAGTGGCCCAGCCCTTGGCCGTCGTCGGTTCGGTCCGCACGACCGAAATTCTATCGACAAGTTTGTACTGCACAGTACATTTTTGGCATGATCCGATCCATCACGGAGCCCGACACGGCCGCCGCCGTCGCGCTCACCGTCTCCTCCGAGCTGTTCACCGCCGAGGAATCCACCGTTGTCGAGACGATGCTGAAGGAGTACTTCGCCGGCCGCGACGCCGAAGGCCACACCTGCCTCGTCGACGAGGTCGACGGGGACCTGCTCGCCGTCGCCTACTACGAGCCGGTCACCGCGACCGACCGCACCTGGGAGCTGACCATGATCGGGGTGCGGCACGACGTCCACCGGCGGGGCCGCGGAGCGGCGCTGCTCCGCCACGTCGAGCACGACCTGCGCTCCCGCGATCAACGGTTGCTCGTGATCGAGACCTCGGCACTACCGGCCTTCGCCCGTGCTCGCGCGTTCTACCTGGCACTCGGCTACGACGAAGAAGCCCGCGTGCGTGATTACTTCGAGGCCGGCGATGACATGGTCCTGTTCCGGAAGGCAGTCCAGAGTTGACGCCAGCTCGTGCGGGGGTTGACAGGACTCGACCGCCCACCCGGTGACGACACGATCTGCTCGTCCGGAGCGCCGCGGTGCACGCCCTGGTGGCCGCCGCCGACGCTACCCGGCGTCGGTACACCTGGCCGGCAGATCGTTGAACTGGCCACACGCCTGGACCGGTTCACCCGTGAGGGTTGCGCCACTGTCGAGCTGAACCGGGTAGGCGCTGTTGAAGGCCTGTTCGCGACGGGTGCCCCCGATCTCCGTGCCGTTCGCCGTGGCCAACCAGACACGGAGGGTGAGCGGACCCGTCTCGAGGGTGCCGACCTCGGCACGGACCAGGTTCGGGTCGCAGTCCCGGTAACCCGCCGCCTGCCGGTCGACCGAGTAGAACGGATTCCCGGGAACGAAGCCGCCCGTACTACGACTGCGCGGGTTGTTGGTGTTCCCGAAGCACCGGTCGGGGTCCACGGGGCTCGGCGACGTCGGTGCACCGGAGCCGTTCGCTCCGCTACCGGTCACGACCGGGGCACTCACCCGCGTCCACAGCGCCGCATCGTTCCCGATCCTGAGCCCACCGGGCAGGACCGTCAGCGTCGTGCGGGCGAACTGACTCGGTCGACACGTGCCCGGCTCGACGACGGCGCGGACGGCGGAATACGAACCAGGCACACCCACCTGGTAGACGAACCCGAAAGATATGTTGACCAGACAGGCGGCCGGGTTCCTCGAATTCAGGACCAGGCCCGCGGTGGTGACGACCAGCTCCTTGTCACCGGCCGAGTTCTGCCAATGGCCGACGAGGGCGTCCGTCTCCGGCAGCCTGACGGGCACCAGGCCCTTGACCTGATCGATACTCACGATCTCGTCAGTGGTGTCGGCGACGGCATTCGCGGCGCCGGCTCCCAACAGCGTCACGGCCACCGCGACAGCGGCCGCCGCGAACGCCCATCTCCTGATCTGCATCGTGATATCCCTCACGGATCGGCCCGCCAAGAATGCGGTCACACCATCACCCTGTCGCCAGCCCCACCGGGAGACACGGATCAGTTGGGCCGGGACGCCGGCTCACACTGCCTTCTTGAGACGACCTTGAGGTTGCCCCGACCCCGACCAGAGGTACGGATCGGAGAGTGGCTCCTGTCAGCTCGGCCAGCAGGCGGGGCGGCAGTCCACCCCCAGAGGAGATCCCGTGAGAACAGACATTCTCGCACCGGTAGAGCCCCCGGCCCCGGGTGCGGTGCGGGGACACGGCGGGCGCATGGTTCTGCGTGGCCTGGTCGGTGCCACCGCGATCACGGCCCTGGCCGTCGGGATGGCGGGAACCGCTTCGGCGGCGACTGACACCGACCCCACCAACGCCCACGTCGAGGTCTCGAGCTCACTCGTACTCAGCGCCCTCAGCTCGGACTTCACCCTCACCGGCATTCCCGGCGCCACGGTCGAAGGATTGGGGAAGGTGGTGTTCAACGTCGAGACGAACAACAGCGCGGGCTACGCCGTCACCGTCCAGAGCAGGACCGCTGTGCTGGCCGGGACCAGTGGGAACCTGGACACGATTCCCATCGAGGCACTGTCGGTCAAGGAGAGCGCCGGCGCGGTCAACACCACGAACGCGGACTACAAGGCAGTGAGCGACGCGACTGCCAAGCAGGTACACACCCAGGACACCAAGTCGGCATCGGGCGGTGACGCCCTCTCGAACGACTACCAGGTCGTCATTCCGTTCGTCAACTCCGACACCTACACGGCGACTCTCGACTACGTCGCCACCACTCTGTAGTCGTCGAATCATGCGAGGGGCACCGATGACCACCGTCCTGCGGCGCGCCGCGGTTCTCGCGGCATGCGTCCTCCTGTCCGGATGGTCGGTGCCCCTCGCATCCGCGTCGGAGAACCCCACCCCCGCTCCCGCGCCGCCCCGGCAGTCGACCACCTACGACCTGAAGAACTCGGACTTCGGACTGACGGTGACCCCCACCCGCCTGGCGATCGGACCTGCCGACATCGGAAAGGTCGCCGAGATCACGATCATCAATCGCGGGCGGGCCCCGATGTCGATCACCGTGCAGAAGCGGAACTTCACCGGCAGCACCGACGGCTCGCTGGACTACCAGGACGACGCGCCCTACGGCGCCGCCTCCTGGATGGCGGTCACGCCCGAGAGCTTCGACGTGGCGCCCGGCGCCGCCCAGCGGGTGACCGCGACCGTCGCGCCGCCCGCGGCCCCCGATCTGGGCGACCACCAGGTCGCGCTCGTGTTCCTCGTCCCGGCGGGGCGGACCGACGCCAACATCAAGATCAACCGAGGGGTCGGCGTCCCCGTCTACATCACCGTGCCCGGTCCGACCGACAACGCGGTCTCCCTCGGCGGACTCACCGCACCGGGGTTCGCCCTCGGCGGCCCGGCGCTCGGTTCGTGGGGCGGGCCGGTCGACGTCTCCACGACCGTGCGCAGTGTCGGGACCGTGCACCGCGACTTCCGGGGCACGGCGCCGCTGGTGATCCAGAGCGACGGCACCTCGACCAGCTTCCCCGACTTCACCGTGATCCGCGGCGCCACCCGCGACGTCACCGCCGCGTGGACCCCGCCGCTGATGTGCATCTGCAACCCCACGGTGTCCGTCGCCGGCGCCGACGGCGCCATCCAGCAGGTCACCGCGCGGGTCGTCGTGTTCCCGTTCCAGTGGCTGGGGATCGCCCTCGTGGCCGGCGTGGCCGTCTTCTTCGCCGTCCGCTGGCGGCGCCACCGCTACCAGGCCGCCGTGCGGAACGCCGCGGCCCGGTTCAACAGTCCGGTCAGCGGCGGGAATGCCTAGGGGGCTGACCCGAGCCCTCGCCGTCCTCGTCACGGCGTCGGTGCTGTCCACGGTCATCGGCGTCGTGGTCCCGACGGCCGCCTACGCGGCGGGCACCCTCCTGTTCCAGAACTCCTTCGCCAACCGGACGGTGGACGGGACCGGGACGGTCACGGTGCCCACTCCGCCGAACGGGCAGAACGTCGTGTGCCTCACCGCGTCGGGCAACAGTGCCACCCCCCCGGTGCTCAGCTGTGCGGGAGCGAGCGACGCGCAGGGCAGCGGCAAGCTCCGGCTCACGAACTCCACCACGAGCCAGGTGGGCGGCGTCTTCGGCCAGAGCAGCTTCCCGACGTCCAGCGGTCTGGATGTCAGCTTCACGTCCTACCAGTGGGGCGGCGCGGGCTCCGGAGCCGACGGGCTGGGTTTCATGCTGGCGGCCGTCGATCCGGCGAACCCGGTCGCTCCTGCGAGCATCGGGGCGTCGGGGGGCGCGCTGGGCTACTCCGCCTCGCCCGGCGTCAACGGGTTGACCAACGCCTATCTCGGCGTCGGTCTCGACGTCTTCGGGAACTTCAGCAGCACCCAGTACTCCGGCACGGGCTGCGCCGGTGTCCCGAACATCTCGGTCCGGGTGCCGGGAGCCGTGGTCGTGCGCGGGCCGGGCAGCGCCAGGGTCGGGTACTGCGGCCTGACGACCACCTACAACGGCACCGCGGGCTCCCAGCTGCCGCTCCGGGCCGCCACTCGGGCCGCCTCGGCCGTCCCGGTCCAGGTGCTCATCAACCCGACCGGCGCGTCGTTCACCTCCGACTCCGGGGTGTCGGTCGCGGCGGGTACCTACAAGGTCGTGGTCACGCCGGTCGGGCAGGCCGCGAAGACCCTCAGCGGCGCGTTGCCCACCGTGGCGGCCGGCCTGTATCCCTCCGCGAGCTGGCTGAGCGCGGGCGGCGTGCCCAAGCAGCTGGCGTTCGGCTTCGTCGGTTCCACGGGATCCGTGACCGACTCGCACGAGATCTCCGCCACCAGGGTCCTGACGTTCAACCCGGTCCCGCAGCTGGGGATCAGCGGCACCAGCTTCAGCGCCGCCACCTCGCAACCGGGTGATCCGGTCACCTACAAGCTGACCCCCAGCGTGCTGGCGGGCGCCAACGTGGCCAGCCCGATCTCCGCCACGCAGACGACGCCGGCGGGCGTGGTGCCGGTCGGCGCCTACGGCACCGGCTGGGTGTGCCAGGCACCGGCCGGTCCATCCGTCACCTGCACGACCAGCGCGTCGTCCTTCGCCAACGGCACGACCCTGCCCGACATCACCGTGGTGGCCATCGTGACCGGCACCGGTGTGACCTCCGACCAGGTCCGGATCGGCTCGACGAGCACGGCGTCGTCGGCCGACGCCAGCCCCGCCACCGACTCCGTCATGACCGCGGGCACCGTGCCGGGCGCCCCCACCGGGGTGGCGGCCAACCCCGCGTCCGGGCCGGTGGCCGGTGGCGGCCTCGTGTACGTCACCGCCTCCACCGACAACCTCCCCCCGAGCGCCGTCGAGATCGGGACCGCGGCCGAGCAGCAGGCGGGCACCCCGGTCGTCCTGCTGCCGTGCACCTCGGGACGCGCGGCGGGCTGTTTCAACGTCGAGGGCTCGACCATGGTCATCCTGTCCATGCCCGCCAGGTCGGACGCTGCGGCCGTGACCATCACGGTCGTGACGCTGGGCGTCGCCACCGCAACCAGCTACGTGTACGCGGGCGCCCCGGCGATACCGGCCACCCCGACCGCTACCGCCGGCATCACCAGCGCGACCGTCAGCTGGGTGGCCCCGGCCGCCAACGGGAGCCCCATCACCGGGTACCTCGTGACGCCCTACCTGGCTGGCGCGGCCCAGGCCCCACAGTCCTTCGACGCCACCGCCACGACACGTACCCTGACCGGGCTCACGGCCGGGGGCTCGTACACGTTCACGGTGGCGGCGGTCAACGCCTACGGCACCTCCGCCGCGAGCGGCAGGTCCGCCGCGGTGGTCCCCTACGCGCTGCCCAACGCCCCGACGATCACCGCCGTGACGGCCGGTACCGCGGCCGCCACGCTGACGTGGACCGCCCCGGGCAACGGCGGCAGCGCCATCACGGGCTACCTGGTCACCCCGTTCATCGGGACGGTGGCCCAGCCCGCGCAGGTGTTCGCCGGGACCGCGACCACGCAGACCGTGACGGGCCTGACGGCAGGCACGGTGTACACGTTCACGGTGGCCGCCCAGAACCTGGCGGGCACGGGACCCGCCTCGGCGAAGTCGGGGTCGGTGACCCCCAACGTGTCGCCGAGCCTCGACTTCGCCGCCCCGCCGAACGGCGAGGTCGGCGTCGCCTACAGCAGGCAGCTGACGGTCTCGGGCGGAACCTCGCCGTTCGCCTGGTCGACCAGCAGCGGGTCCCTGCCTGCGGGGCTGGCGCTGAACGCCTCGACCGGGCTGCTCAGCGGCACCCCCACGGCGGCGGGCACCTTCCCGGTCACCGTCCGGGTCACCGACGGCAGCGGCCAGGTCGCCACCAGGACGGTCACCATCGTCATCGCCGTCGCCCCGACCCTGACCTTCGCTCCGGCCGCCGGTGAGGTCGGCGTGCCCTACAGCCAGCAACCCGGCCTCACCGGCGGCACCGCCCCGTTCGCGTGGACGGTCAACGCGGGCAGCCTGCCCCCGGGGCTCACGCTCGATCCGTCGACCGGGCTGGTCGGCGGGACCCCGACCGCGGCGGGCACCTTCACCCTGACCATCGCCGCCACCGACGCCTTCAACCAGGTCGCGGCCAGGACGGTCAGCGTGCTCATCGTGGCGCGCCCGGCGTTCACCGCAGCGGCACCGCCGTCCGGGCAGGTCGGGGTGGCCTACTGCACGTCCTTCGACGTGACCGGCGGCGCCCTCCCCCTCACCTGGTCCATCACCGCGGGCACCCCGCCGCCGGGGTTGACGTTCACCACCGGGACCGGCGGGTTGTCCGGGACACCGACCACGACGGGCAGCTCCGCGTTCACGGTGTCGGTGACCGACGCCAACAACCAGACCGCCACCAAGACGGTCACCCTGGTGATCACCGCCGGGCCGCTGACCATCGTCAAGACCGCGAACGTCTCCACCGCGGCGACCGGCAGCGTCGTCGCGTACACGATCACGGTCGGCAACACCGGTTCCACGGCCTTCACCGGGGTCGCGCTGAACGATCCGTTGACCGGCGTGCTGGACGACGCGACCTACAACGGCAACGGCACCGCGAGCACCGGCACCGTGACCTACACCGCGCCGAACCTCGGCTGGACCGGGAACATCGCGGCGGGCGCTTCGGTGACCATCGGCTACTCGGTGACGGTGAACGACCCCGACACCGGCAACAAGGTGCTGTCCAACACCGTCACCTCCACCACGCTGGGCACCAACTGCGGCAGCGCGAGCACCGACACCCGGTGCACGGCGGCGGTCACCGTCGCCGGTCTGACCATCGTCAAGACCGCGGACGTGGCGACCACGACCCCGGGGAGCAGGGTCCGGTTCACCGTCGTGGTGACCAACACCGGACAGACGCCGTATCCCGCAGCGACCTTCACCGACACCCTCGCCGACGTGCTGGACGACGCGAGCTACAACGCGGACGCGGCCACGACGTCGGGCAACGTCTCCTACTCCGGCCCGGTGCTGACCTGGACCGGGGCCCTGGCCGTCGGAGGCAGCGCGACCATCACCTACTCGGTCACCGTCGCGCCGCCCAACTCGGGCAACAGGTCCCTCACCGGGACCGTCGTCTCGCCGTCCGCGGGCAGCCCCTGCCCCAGCGGCAACCCCGCCGCCCAGTGCACGGCCACCGTGACCGTCCTGGTGCCCGCGCTGTCGATCACCAACACCGCGAGCCCCGCCACGACGACACCCGGCGGCAGGGTGAGCTACACGCTGACCCTGTCCAACACGGGACAGACGCCCTACACGGGGATCACGGTCACCGACGCGTTCGCCGACGTCGTGGACGACGCTGACTACAACAACGACGCGGCCGCCAGCTCGGGCAGTGTGGCGCTCGACGGGGGTTCACTGGCGCTGATCTGGACGGGCACCATCGCCGTCGGGGCGACCGTCACCATCACCGGGTCCGCGACGGTGCGCAGTCCCGACCCGGCGAACAAGGTCCTGGTGGCGGTCGCCACGTCCTCGGCGCCGGGCAGCAGCTGCCCCACCGGATCCACGAACCCCGCCTGCACCAGCACCGTGCGGGTGCTCGTTCCCGCCCTCACGCTCGCCACGTCGGCGAACGTCTCCACGACGACGCCGGGATCGGTCGTCAGCTACACCGTCTCGGCAACCAACTCGGGCCAGACGCCCTACTCGGGAGCCACGTTCTCCGTCGCGCTGGCCGGGGTCCTGGACGACGCCACCTACGACACCGACGCCACCACCACGTCCGGCGCTGTCTCGGTGACCGGATCGACGCTCACCTGGACCGGTGACCTGCTCGTGGCCGCCAGCGCCACCATCACCTACTCGGTGACGACGAAGTCCCCCGCCACCGGCGACCGGACGCTGGCCGCGGTGCTGACGTCGACGACGGCGGGCTCCACCTGCCCGGCGGGAGGCGGCGCACCGGCCTGCTCCTCCAGCGTCACCGTGCTGATCCCCGGCCTGCGCATCACCAACACCGCGGACACGGCCACGACCACGCCCGGTTCCGTCGTGCGCTACGTGGGGACCGTCGAGAACACCGGCGCCACGACCTACACCGACATCACCGTCACCGTGAGCGTCGACGACCTGTCCGACGACGCGACCTACAACAACGACGCGCTCGTCACCACCGGCACCCAGACGGTGAACCCCGACGGGACGGTGAGCTGGAGCCTGAGCCTGGCTCCCGGGGCCATCGCTCGGAGCACGATCTCGGCCACCGTCAACGACCCGGTGACCGGGAACGGGACCCTCGTCACCTCGGCCACCTCCACGGCTCCCGGCAGCACCTGCCCGACCGCGACGCCCGCCGGCTGCAGCACGTCGGTGAGCGTCCTGGTCCCGGGGCTGACCATCACCGCGAGCGCCAGCACGTCCACCGTGGTCACCGGCGGGCAGGTCGGCTACACGATCACCGTCGCCAACGTCGGCCAGACCACCTACCCCGCAGCCTCGTTCACCGACGACCTGACGAGGGTCCTCACCGACGCGACGTACGGCGGCGGCGCCACGGCGACCACCGGAACGGTGTCCTCCACCGGATCCGTCCTCTCGTGGACGGGCGCGCTGGCGCCGGGAGCGTCCGCCACGATCACCTACTCGGTGACCGTGCGCGACCCCGATCCCGGTGACAAGCAGCTGATCAACACCGTGGTGTCGACGGCGGCGCGCAACAACTGCGCGGCCGGCAGCGCCGACACGCGGTGCACGGTGCGGGTGAACGTGCTCGAGCCCCGCCTGACCATCGCGAAGACGGCGAGCGTCGCGACCACCGCCCCCGGCGCGACCGTCGGCTACAGCATCCTCGTCACCAACTCCGGGACCACCGCCTTCGCCGGGGCCAGCTTCACCGACGCGCTGGCCGGCGTGCTCGACGACGCCGTCTCCACCAACGACGCCGTGGCCACCTCCGGCACGGTCGGCTACGCCGGATCGACCCTGACCTGGACCGGCGATCTGGCGGTCGGCGCCACCGCGACCATCACCTACTCGGTCACCGTGCGTGCCGCCGACGTCGGCGACGACCTGCTGACCAGCGCCGTCGCCTCGACCACATCGGGCACCAACTGCGTCGCGGGCGGCACCGACCCGCGCTGCACGGTCACCGTGCCGGTCGCGCGACTCACCCTGGCCTACGGAGCGACCGACCCGACCATCACACCGGGCGGGACCGTCTTCTTCTCCTCGACCTACGCCAACACCGGGCAGGTCCCCTACGTCGGCATCAGCGTGGCCATTCTCGGTGACGAGGCCGCCGACGACGGCCTGCCGGGTGGTGACCTGATGGCGAGCTCGGGCACGCTCGTCGTCGGCGAGACCGGCGCCACCTGGACGGGCAGCATCCCGGTCGGCGGGATCGTCACGCTCAGCGCCACGATGGGGGTGAAGAATCCGGACCCCGGCAACAAGATCATTGTTGTCACGTTGGAGTCGGCGGCGCCCGGCAACAACTGCGCGGCCGGAAGCGCCGACGCCCGGTGCACCGTCCACATCACGGTGCTGGTGCCCGCGCTGACCATCACCAAGACCGCGGACACCACCAGCACCCAGCCCGGCGGCACGGTCGGCTACACGATCACCGCCCACAACACCGGCCAGACCGCGTACACCGGCGCCACCCTCAGCGACCCCCTCAACGGCGTGCTGGGCAACGCGACGTACGACGGCGACGTCACGGCGACCAGCGGCACCGCAACGGTCTCCTCGTCGACCCTGACCTGGACCGGCGACCTCGGCGTGGGAGCGACGGCGACCATCACCTACTCGGTCACCGTGATCGGCACGCCGACGGGCGACCTGGGCCTGTTCAACGCCGTCAGCTCCGGCGAGGTCGGCAGCACCTGCCCGCCGTCCAGCGGCAACACCGCCTGCCGGAGCTCCGTGGACATCCTGGTCCCCTCGCTCGCCTTCGAGAAGACCGCCGACCGCGCCAACGTGCCGCTCGGCACCGCCGTCACCTACACCGTCACCGCGACGAACACCGGGCAGACCACCTATCCGGCCGCGACCTTCACCGACCCGCTGGCGGGCGTCCTGGACGACGCGACCTACGACCCCGCGGCCACCACGGCCTCCAGCGGCACCACCGGCTACAGCGACGGGGTGCTCACCTGGACCGGCGCCCTGACCCCCGGGAGCGCGGCGACCGTCACCTACACGGTGACGACCGGCAACCCGGCCGCCGGCGACCTCGACATGGCCAACACCATCGCCTCGACCAGCACCGGGAGCAACTGCGCCACGGGCTCGACCGACCCACGGTGCACGGCGACCGTCGCGATCACCAACGCGGCCGGCCTGACGTTCACCAAGACCGCCGACACCGCCACGACCGTGCCCGGCGGGGTGGTCGCCTACACCGTGACCGTCACCAACTCGACCGACTCGGCGGTGGACGCGGACCTCACCGACCCGCTGGGCGCGGTCCTCGACGACGCGACGTACAACGCGAACGCGGTCGCCTCCGGTGGGACGGTCTCCTACTCCGCCCCCGACCTCGCCTGGACCGGGCCCGTTCCCGCACACGGCACGGTCACGATCACGTACTCGGTGACGGTGCACGCCGCCATCACCGGCGACCAGATCCTCACCGGCTCCGTTCGATCGACGTCGCTGGCCACCAGCAACAACTGCATCGCGGGCAGCACGGACCCGCGCTGCGTCTCCACGGTCCCGGTCGCCCGCCTGCAGCTGGCGCAGACCGCAGCCGCGCCCACGGCCACCCCCGGGTCGATCGTGTCCCTGACCGCGACCTACACCAACACCGGGAAGGTGCCCTACAACGGGATCTCCGTCGCCAGCCCCCGCGCGGACACCTCCGACGACACGATCCCCACCGGTGACCAGACCGCGACCACGGGAACCCTGGTCCGCACCGCAACCGCCATCACGTGGACCGGTGACATCCCGGTCGGTGCCACGGTCACGGTCCTGCGCACCCTCGCGGTGAGGGACCCCGACCCCGGCAACAAGCTCATCACCGCCACGCTGGTGTCGACGGCAGCGGGCACCAACTGCCCGTCGGGCACGACCGACCCGACCTGCACCTTCCTCGTCACGGTCCTGGTGCCCGCGCTGACCATCACCAAGACGGCGAACACCCCCTACACCGTGCCCGGCGGCTCGGTCGGCTACACGATCACCGCGCAGAACACCGGCGAGGCCCCGTACGCCGCCGCGAGCTTCACCGACCTGCTCGCCGGCGTGCTCGACGACGCGGCCTACGACGGCAACGCCACCACGAGCATCGGCACGGTGACCGCTACCGCGTCGACCCTGACCTGGACCGGCGACCTGGCCGTGAACGCGACCGCGACCATCTCCTACTCGGTCACCGCCCTCAACCCGGGCACCGGCGACAAGACGATGGTCAACGCGGTCGCCTCCACCACGGTGGGGAACACCTGCCCGCCGGGGAGCCCCACCGCCGCCTGCCGGAGCACCATCGCCGTCCTGACCCCGGCGCTCACCCTCACGTCCGCGGCCGGTTCCGCGACCACCGTGCCCGGCGCGACCGTCACGTACACGGTGACCGCCACCAACTCCGGGCAGACCCCGTACCCGGCGGCCGCCTTCCAGGTGCCGCTCGGCGGCGTCCTCGACGACGCGACCTACGGCGGCGACGCGACCGCGGGCACCGGCACGGTCGGGTACACCGGCGGGACCCTGAGCTGGACGGGCACGCTGTATCCCGGGGCCGCCGTGACCCTCACCTACTCGGTGACCGTGAACCAGCCCGTCGGCGGGAACTTCCGGCTCGACCAGACCGTCGTCTCGGCCGACCAGGGCAGTACCTGTCCCGCGGCGGGCACCGACGCGCGGTGCACGACGTCGGTTCCGGTCGCGAGCCTGCGGATCGTCAACACCACCGACGTCAGCACGGCCCAACCGACGTCGGTGGTCGCCAGCACCGTCACCATCACCAACACCGGACAGGTGCCCTACGTCGACATCAGCCTCGACGCCTCCTTCAGCGGATCCCTCGACGACACGACGTACAACGGCGACGCCGGGACCACCTCGGGCAGCCTGCTCCTGCTGCCGACGGGGGTGCTCCGGTGGACCGGGAGCCTCCCGGTGGGAGCGACCGCAACCCTCACCGGCTCGGTGACGGTCAACAACCCGGACCTCGGCGACAGGGTCCTGACGTCGTTCGTCACGACGGCGGCCGCGGCCGGCAACTGCCCGGCCGGCGGCACCGACCCCCTCTGCTCCACCCGCGTGACCGTGCTGATCCCCGCACTCACCGTCAGCAAGACCGTGGACACCACCACCGCCACGCCGGGCTCGACGGTCGGCTACACGCTCACCGCGACGAACACCGGCCAGACCCCCTACACCGGGGCGACGCTGCAGGACTCGCTCACCGGGCTGCTGGACGACGCGACCTACGACGCCGACGCCGTGGCGAGCACCGGCCTGCTCGGTTCCGACGCCTCGACGCTGACCTGGACCGGGGACCTGGCGTCCGGTCAGAGCGTCGTCATCACCTACAGCGTGCACGTCGGCGATCCCGACCTGGGTGACCGGATCATGGTCAACGACGTCGAGTCCGGCACGCTGGGCAGCAGCTGTCCCACGGGCGGATCCACCCCGGCCTGCTCGACCACCGTGACCGTGCTGATCCCGGCCCTCGAGACGGCCGTCACCGCGGATGCCACCACCACCGTGCCGGGCGCCACCGTGGGCTACACCGTCACCGTCCACAACACCGGGCAGACGGCCTACTCCACGGCGACGGTCACCGTCCCGCTCGCCGGGGTGCTGGACGACGCGACCTACGACGCCGACGCCGTGGCGAGCAGCGGGCTGGTCAGCTTCGGCAGCCCGACGCTGACCTGGACCGGCGGCCTCGCCGTCGGCGCGACGGTGACCATCACCTACACCGTGAAGGTCGCCGACCCCGACCGCGGCGACCTGCTGCTCAGCACGGCGGTCTCCTCGGACACCCCGGGCAGCGCGTGCGGTGCCGGCCTCCGGTGCGCCAACACCGTCACCGTGCTGATCCCGGGGCTCGCGGTCTCCACCACGGCCGACGTCGCCACCGCGACACCGGGTGACCGGGTGGCCTTCACCGTCACGGTCACCAACACCGGCCAGACCCCGTACACCGGCACGGTCAGCACCGCACTCGGCGATGTGGTGGACGACGCGACCTTCGACGGCCTGGTCGTCGCCTCGACGGGCGTGGCGACCTACGCCGCTCCGGGCCTGTCCTGGACCGGCTCCCTGCCCGTCGGTGCCACCGCCACCATCGGCTACGCGGTGACCGTCCGCAGTCCTGACCCCGGCAACAGGGTGCTGACGACGACCGTGCTCGCCCGGTCACCGGGCAGCACCTGTGGGGACGGCAGCACGAACCCGGCCTGTACCGCCACCGTCACCGTGCTGGTCCCCGGCCTGGACATCAGGAAGTCGGCCAGCACGCCGACCACCACCCCCGGCTCGGTGGTCGGTTACACCATCGTCGTCACGAACACCGGCCAGACCGCCTACGACGGCGCGGTCGTCACCGACTCCCTGACGGGTGTACTGCCCGACGCGGACTACGACGCCGACGCCGCCGTCGCGGGTGGCGGCACGCTGGCCTACGCCGGATCGACCCTCACCTGGACCGGTGACCTGGCCGTCGGGGCCGTCGCGAGCATCACCTACTCGATCACGGTCCACGATCCGGACACCGGCGACAAGGCCCTGGTCAACACGGCCTTCTCGGCGGCGCCCGGCAGCACCTGCCCGCCCGGGAACGCCCTGCCCGCGTGTTCGACCCTGGTCCGGGTCCTGGTGCCCGCGCTGACCATGACGAAGGCCGCCGACACCTCGACCGTGGTCGCGGGCGGCGCCGTCTCCTACACCGTGACCCTCGTCAACACCGGCGAGACCCCGTACGCGCCCGCCCGGTTCACCGACTCGCTGGTGGACGTCCTCGACGACGCCGACTACGCGGGCGACGCCGCCGCCAGCACCGGGACCGTCGAGTACACCAACAGCACGCTCGTCTGGACCGGCGCCCTCGGCATCGGAGCCACGGCGACCGTCAGCTACTCGGTGACGGCGCGCCACCCGGCCACGGGCGACCTCCTGCTGGCGAACACCGTCACCTCGACGTCGCCGGGCGCGACCTGCCGGGCCGGAACCACCGACGGGTCCTGCCGCGCCGCCGTGACCGTGCTGGTGCCGGCCCTCACGATCACCAAGACCGCCGACGCGGCCCAGGTCGTCGCAACCGGGTCCGTGGGCTACACGATCCAGGCCACGAACACCGGTCAGGCCGACTACCCGGCCGCCACGCTCACCGACTCGATGGCCGGCGTGCTCGACGACGGCGCCGTCTACGACGCGGACGCCACCGCCACCTCCGGCGCCGTCGGCTACACCGATGGCGCGCTCACCTGGACCGGAGCCCTCCCCCGGGGCGCGACGGTGGTGATCGGCTACTCGGTGACGACCGCCGCCGGCGGCACCGGCGACGGCGTCCTGACCAACCGGGTGACCTCGACGACGACCGGCAGCAGCTGCGCCCCGGCCGGAGCGGGCCCGGGGTGCGCCACCGCGACCACGATCGTCGCACGCACCTTCGCCCTGACCGATCTCACGCAGTCGTTCACCGTCACCGGCACGCCCGGCAGCACGGTCACCACGGACGGGGTGCCCACGATGACGGTCACGGCGAACAACCCGGGCGGCTACCGGGTGACCGTCCGGTCCGCGACCGCCCTGCTGGTCGGGGCGGCACCGGGAAACACCATGACCATTCCCGTCGACCGGCTGAGCGTCCGCGAGAGCGGCACGTCCGAGTTCCGGGCCCTGTCGGTCGACACCCCGCTGGTGGTGCACGAGCAGCGGAGCCCCTCGGCTCCCGGCGGTGACGCGATCAGCAACGACTTCCAGGTCCGCATCCCGTTCGTGGCGTCGGACACCTACACCGTGACGCTCGTCTACGCCGTCACCCCCGCCGAGAGCACCTCGCCCTAACCGAAGGAAGTCGAAGATGGCCACCACCGAACACAGGGGTCTGCTGGTCCGGCGCGCGGCGTGCGTCGTGGCCGGTGTCGCGCTGGCCGCCCTGCTGACCGCCGCCCCCGCCGGGGCGACCGGGACGGGTGCGGCGCCGAAGGCCGCTCCGGCCGCCCCGCAGCTCAGCATCGCCGTCGACGACGGCCGGACCTCCACGACGGCCGGCGAGACGCTCGAGTACGCCATCACGATCCGCAACCTGGGCACCGCGGGCGTCCGGGATCTCCAGGTGACCCAGACCCTGCCCGCGGGCCTGAGCCTCGAGAAGGCGGACGCGGCGGGCTCCCAGCGTGCCGGTTCTGTCGGCTGGACCCTGGACCTGGCCGCGGCGGGCAACGTCGTCGTCCACTCCACCACGAAGGTGTCGGACACTCCCCCGGAGCTCCTCCGGCTCGCCACCGTGGCCTGCGCGAGCATGTCCGCAGGCGGGCCGCCGATCGTCTGCGCGTCACACTCCGACCAGCTTCCTGCGGGCGCCACCGCGGAGGCCGCCGCGCGGGCCCCGTCGATCGGCCCCGCATGGTGGTACGTCGCCGGCGGGATCGGCCTGCTCGCCGCGGTGGCGCTGGTGCTCGTACTCCGCCGCCGCACCGCGGCCAGGCACCACCAGATCCGGTGACCGTCCCTCGCACGGGTGAAGTACGGAACGAAGCCGTCCGGCCCGCCATGAGGCGGCGCGGCATCCGCACAATGCGCGTCATGGACGAGCCCGCGAAGATCCTCATCGTCGAGGACGACCCGGAGATCAGCTATCTGGTCGAGCTCGCACTGGCGGACGCCCGGCTGGACGTCCGGGCCGTGGACGACGGCGACCAGGCGCTCGCCGAGGCCCGCGGCTGGGCACCCGACGTGGTGCTGCTCGACCTGAACATCCCGGGCCCGGACGGTGTCGAGGTGTGCCGGCAGCTCCGGCAGTTCTCCGACGCCTACGTGCTCATGCTGACCGGCCGGGCCGACGAGGTGGACAAGCTGATCGGGCTGTCCGTCGGGGCCGACGACTACCTGACCAAGCCGTTCTCCCCGCGCGAGCTCGCGGCCAGGGTGCAGGCGCTGTTGCGCAGGCCGCACGGCCTGCTGCACGCCGACCGTCGGGCCGGCGGAACCGGGGTCCGCGACGTCCGCGTCCTCGGTCGCGTCGAGATCGACCTGGAGGCGCGGGCGGTCCGTGTCCACGGCGCCCCGATCGCGCTGACCAAGATCGAGTTCGATCTGCTGGCCGCGCTGACGGAGAACCCGAACCAGGTGCGCACCCGCGACCAGCTGCGGGAGCGGGTCTGGGGCGGCTCGTGGCTCGCCGACGAGCACGCGGTGGACGTGCACATGTCCAACCTGCGGCGCAAGCTCGACGCGCCCGGCGACGTCGCGATGATCACGACCGTCCGCGGCGTCGGCTACCGGATCACCCCGTGGAGTGCCTGATGAGAGTGCTGATCGTCGACGACGACGCGGACTGCATGGAGGTGCTGGGCCTGAGCCTCATCGCCTCCCACGGCTGGGAGGTGCTGGAGGTGGGCACCGGCGCCCAGGCGTTGGAGATCTGCCGGACGTGCGAGCTGGACGCGGTGCTGCTCGACGTCGCCATGCCGGTCATGGACGGGCCCGGGGTGCTGGTCGCGCTGCGGGCCGATCCGCGCACCGCCCACCTCCCGGTGATCTTCGTGACCGCCTCGGAACCCGCGATCTACGTCGGGCTGTGCGCCCTCGGCGCCGCGGGCGTGCTGCCGAAGCCGTTCGATCCCCTGCTCATCGGCGACCAGCTTGCCGGGTTCCTCGGCTGGTAGCCGTCACCACCACGGCTGGTCGACCGTCGGCCCGCCCGCGGGCACCGACACCTCGAACACGCTGCCACCGCCCTCCGCGGGCCGGGCGTGGATGCGACCGCCGTGCGCGTCCACTATTCCGCGGGCGACGGCGAGACCCAGCCCCGCGCCGCCGGTGGCGCGCTGGTTCGGGCCGGTGAGCTGGACGAACGGCTCGAAGATCCCATCCAGCTGGGCCTGTGGGACGCCGGGCCCACGGTCCCGGACCGCGAACTCCGCCCACCCGCCCTTCATCCCGCAGGACACGGTGATCGGCTCACCCTCCGGCGACACGTGCACCGCGTTGACCAGCAGATTGGTGAGAACCTGCACCAGCCGGTCCAGATCTCCGCAGAACTCGACCGGTTCGGCGGAGGAGACCTCGACCGCGACACCGGCCCGGTCGGTGAGGTCCTCCACGGCCAGCACGGCCTGCTCGACGATCTCGGGCAGCGTGATCCGATCCAACCGCAGGTGCAGGCATCCTCGTTGCATCTGGTGCAGGTCCACCACGTCCTGCGCGAGCCGGGCCATCCGGTCGGTGTTCTTCGCCGCGATCTGCACGAGCCTGCGCACCTGCGGGGGCAGCGACCCGAAACGGCCGGACGCGATCAGCTCCAGCGAGCCGCGGATGGACGTCAGCGGCGTCCGCAGCTCGTGACCGACCATGGAGACGAAGTCCCGTCGAGCGCGTTCGGTCTGCTGCTCCCACTGGTCGGCCCGCGGCGTCGCGTACTCCAGCTCGACCCACGCCGCCATGTCGCGCAGTGCCTCACGCTGCCAGGCGGTCAGCCGCCGCGGCCGGTGGTCGAGGAGGCACAGCGTCCCCACCGGGGAACCGGAGGGTCCGGCGACCGGCTGGCCCGCGTAGAAGCGGATGTGGGGGGCGCCCGTCACCGCCGGGTGGTGCGCGAACCGCGGATCGACGGCAGCGTCGGGCACCACGAGGAGCCGCCCGTCGGCCACGGCCCGCGCGTCGAACGACGCCGCGCCCGCGACCTCCTGCCCCGCGGGCCCGCCGACTGCCGTCACCCACGGCCGGTCGAGGTCGACCAGCGTCACCAGCGCGACCGGGACGTCGAAGACGCGACGCGCGAGCCTGGTGATCCGGTCGAAGCGATCGTCCTGCGGCGGTTCCGTCGAGCGCAGCGCCGCGACGGCCGCCGACCGCTGTGCCTCGCGGTCCCCAACCACGGGGGCCGGCAGCACCACCGGAACGCTCACGAACGCGGAAGGGTGGTGCCTGCGAGCCACGCCGCACGCTGCTCCGGCGTCAGCGTCAACAGCCAGGGGGCGAGCGGCCCCGCTGCGACGCGGACCCTGGCGGTCGTGGCGGGTGCCGGAGCCACGCGAGGTGAGGGCACCACAGGCGGCGCGGGCGGCGCGGCCGCCGGCAGCACGGGCTTCGGCGGCACCGGTGCCGGCAACGGCAGGACGGGCGCCACGGCCGATGGCAGCACCGGCGTCGGCACCACGGACGTCGGCACCACGGACGTCGGCACCACAGACGTCGGCGGCGGCGAGGTCGGCACCACCGGCGACGGCACCACCGGCGACGGCGACGGCGACGGCGACGGCAACGGCAGGGTCGACGCCACGGGCGTCGGTGTCACGGGCGTCGGTGTCACGGGCGTCGGTGTCACGGTCGGTACCACCGGCGACGGCACCGCGGTCGTCGGCACGGCGGCAGGGGCGATCGCAGCGGCAGGCCCGTCCTGGGGATCGGCCGGCGTGGTCGTGACCTGGGCCTGCGGCGCGACGGCGGTGACCGGTGTGAGCTGCCGGCTCGAACGCGCCAGCCCCTCGGCGGTGGTCGAGGCCGTCCACCCGCTCGACGGCGACACGAGCGGAAGCGACCCGGGCCGGGCGGCCGGACGGGTGGCACCGACGAAGTCGTCGCCCGCCCAGCGGTAGTCGGCCACCTGGACGGGTTGGCCGAAGGTGGGCGCATTGACCATCTTCCCGCCGCCGACGTAGAGCCCGACGTGGTGCACCCGGTCCGGAGTTCCGTAGAACACCAGGTCGCCTGCTTCCAGGGCGGCGCCCGGCTGGAGCGCCGGACCGGCGTCGTACTGGGTCTGTGCGGTACGCGGGATGAAGATCCCGGCGGCGACGTAGGCGGCGTGGGTCAGTCCCGAGCAGTCGAATCCGGCGTCGCCGTTTCCCGGCCCGTTCCCGCCCCACACGTAGGGCAGCCCCTCCTGGCCGGTCGCGAAGGCCACCGCGGCGTCGGCGGCGGCCCTCGAGGCGGCGCCGCTGACGGCCGGCGCGGCCGCGGCGGACCCGGTGTCGGCCGGGGCCGGGAGGGCGAACACCGAACCCGTGGCGTACGTGAGTCCCCAGGCCAGAACGGCCTCGACGTAGGTCGCGGAGTGGTTGTACCGGAGTATCGCGGCGGCCAGGTCCGCTGGATCCGCGAGGTCGGCACCCCCCGCGCACAGGTACCGCGCGGCGGCCATCGTGGCGTCGTCGATGTTCTGCGGATCGCCGCCCTGCCCGAAGGCGGCCCATGTCGTGGGCAGGAACTGCATCGGACCCATCGCGCGCGTCCACCCGGACCCGGCGGCCGGGGTCGCCGCCGTGCCGTTCG